>NZ_CAWMPM010000051.1:0-40437 GCF_963869435.1 Nocardia violaceofusca NBRC 14427 | reverse complement strand
TGCCGAGGTCGGTGGCGTCGGTGGCGGCTACCTGGCGCTGGTAGTACAGGTAGCTGGTGCCGGCGAGGATTTTGTGCAGCGTCGCTGTCACGTATCCATCAGACACCTAACGACATTCGGATCGCGAGGGCTGGAAGGGACTGAGTTTGTATCAATTCTCGCCGTTTCGCCACGTCGTAAGGAAACTCTCAGCCGGAGTGCAGGAGGTCTGCGTGTGGTGTGTGGATTATGGGGGTGGGGGTTATGGGGGAGAGGGGAGTTGGGGGTTATGTGTATGAGTGGAAGTGGGTGTGAATTTGTGGGGGGTGATGATGTGGTGAGTGGCGGTTGGGAGAGTGATGGTGGGAGTTGCGATTGAAGCCTCCTTTGATCGCCGCCTCCTACCGCTGAAGACTCATCGACAGGAGTCGAGCGAGGCACGGAGGGTGCCAACTAGATCGCAGCGGGGAGCCCGCTCAGGATCAAGATCAAGAACCTCGCCTCTCGGGATGGGAGGTGGTGGGCTGGCAGGACCATCAACATCTGATCATGTCTAGCGTGCCGCGATGCTGCTTTGCGAGAATTAAGAAGCTTCGCAGAAGGGGGAGCGATGACAGCAGCGATCGTTGCAGCTATGGCTGGGACCTTGGGCATCGCGATCGGCCGGTTTTGGGATGTGCGTTCCGAGGCGTTACGTTGGCGGCGTGATCAGATGGCGTCCAGCTACCAACGTTTGGCGGAAGTCTTTCGTACGACCGTCGAAGGGATCCGGACGGTTGCTCTAGCAGATCCGTCTGATCGCCGATTCGTTGAGTTCGTCAATGCTGTTCGCGCGGACAGTAGTTGGGATGACGCGTATTCTGCGGTGTGGCTACATGGATCGCCTAGTGTCGTCGAAGCGGTGACCGCACTCGATCGTGCTGTCACAGAGTTGTTCATCGATGCTCAGGAGCGGCGCCATCGCATCGAAGACTGGTACCGCATCCGTGTACCGGCTCGTTGTGCTTTCGAAGACTTCCTGACTCAGGCTCGCATTGAGCTCCGCCTTCAGCGGGTGACGGTGTCATTCTTCCCGGAGATCCCTCGACAAGTCCTGCTGTCGGAAGCGCGCAGCACCAAGACCGAAGAAGTGTAGTTTGCGGGCCGGCTCGCCGAGGGCCGGTGACCGAACGGGTCCGCTCTCAATTCACGCCGCGCAGGGCGAGGAGCAATGCTCCACGCAACCGAACAAGCGCTTGCCTCCTTCTGGTCGAGGTAAGCGTCGGACGGCGCCGCCGCGACGCCGAGGCCGATCGGTCTTGTCAGAAGCTCTGACTTTTGTGCACAGTCATGTCCCGCAACGGATTTCGCTGGTGTATCGTCATTTGAGATATTCTCGATATCGAGGGGGGTGAGCACAGGGTCACAGTCGTCAAGAGTTGAGTCGAATCAGCTTCGCGTTCGCGACGTGGCTCAATCACGAATTTGCGCACGTCCCCGACGAACGCCTCCGGGCGTTCTTTTTTGTGGACATTTCCGGTGGACGCAACGCGGCGGGTGAGCCTTCGTCCTAATACGTGTGGCGTCGCTAGGTGAAGCTGTTGTGGCAGCGTTGGCTTCATCGACTGCGGCCGAGCTCATCGCTGACAGATCTTCGCCGCGTCAGCGGGGTGGTCTCGTACTGCGCGAGGGGACTCCGGCGATCGACGGGGTGCACTGTCCTGCCAGTGGTCGGTACCGAGGGATGTTGACACCAGGCCTTCGCGGATGCTGTGCCGGCGTGGTGCATGGAGTAGTCAGATTGTGGTGGGGAGTGGATGACAGATAGAGCTGACACGGCGGACACCCTTGTGGCCCTGCGAAAGTCGCTTGACAGCTACCGCTGTCCAGTCGAAATCTCCCCACCCACCTCGTCGGGATATCCCGATCTCGTGTTGCTCGATCCAGCCCGCGGCCTCCTCGCCGTCGATGTCCACCACTCGGTCGCCGGTGATGCTCGTGCGGAATTCGTCGAGTTGAATCGTCGTATCGAGGCATTTCGTGCCGATACTCAGGCCGATGAGGATGTGCCGATTGTTCGTGTGCTCGCCGTCGCCACCGGTCTGTCGGTCCCCACCCGGACGGTGGCCGGCAGGGTGCTGGTTCCCACGGCGCAATTCAACGAATGGCGGTGGCTTAGTCTCATCGCGGAGCAGAACGTCGATCCGCAGGCATTCGACCAGGTTCGGGCTGTGCTGTTCCCCAGCATTGTGTTTACCGTCGATCTGCGTCGAGGAATCTCCGACGACAGTGCCGGTGATCGCGCCGCGCTGCGGGTCGTACTGGACCGGCAACAAGCTTATGTCGCCGAGCGCGACATCGCCGACATGCTCGTCCTGACCGGGCCGCCCGGCAGCGGCAAGACACTGGTGCTGGCGGCGCGGGCACGCTGGCTCGCCGCAGAGCATCCCGAGTGGCGCATCCAGATGCTCTGCTACAACAAGACATTGGCGCCGTATCTGCGTCGCCTGGTCGCCGACGTACCGAATGTCCGAGTGAACCGGGTCTGGGAGATCGCCCACGAATTCGGAATCCGTTTCTCCTACGCCGATGACACGGTGCTATCAGCCGGACTGGCCGCCGCCGTGCGAGCAGGTCTTGCGCAGCCGTTCGACGCGGTGCTCATCGACGAAGTCCAGGACTTCCATCCGGCCTGGATCGAGCTGGCGCACGCGCTGCTGCGGCCCGGAAGGGGAGGGATGCTGCTGGCCGGTGACTACGCGCAAGCCCTCTATAACCCGGGTGACCCGCACAGCTCGCCCCTGCTCCAAGCCGAACATCTGGAATTGCAGCGGCCCTATCGCAGCACTCGACAGATCCTGTCGGCGGTCCAGGGCCTCGATCCCTCGTTCGCTGTCGTTGGTCTCGACCACGCACCATCAGGCCCTCCGGTGGATCTGGTCTGGGCGGCAAGTTGGGACGAGCAGGCCCAGTGCGTCGCCTACGAAGTCAACGCCATGCTCGTCGCTGGTGGTCTGCAGCCCCGTGACATCGGCATCCTGGTCACTCAGTACCGCGGTGCCTACGGCCGCCTCAAACGCGCCTTGGAGGAGTACGAAATCCCCTACAGCGCAATGGATCCCAAGGACAAGGGCGAATTCGACCTGTTCTGCGACACCGTGAAGCTGCTCACCGTGCACTCGGCCAAAGGCTACGAGTTCAAGGCGGTAGTCCTGTTCGGTCTCGAGACGCTGCCCGATCCCGACTCCACCGATCCGGAAACTCTACGACGGGCACGGGTGACCTTCGTCGGGGCGACTCGCGCGATGGACAACCTCGTCATCACCTACACGCGCGACAACAAGTTCCTCACGCGGCTCAGTTCCGACGAGCAGGACGTGGCCCGATACTGCTGGCCAGATGACTACGAGGAGGCAATCGGTGGCTGAGCTGCGTGTCGTGGGGGATTACCGCGGTCCCGGTGAGCAGTTGACCGCCGAGACGTTGGCCCGCCACCTGCCCGACGGTTGGGTCGTCATCGCCAACCGCTCCCTGCCGACCCAGGAGCACGACGACCTCGATCTCACGATCGTCGGACGCAACCTGATCTTCGTCGTGGAGAACAAGCACTGGGGTCCGTCGATCCGAGTGACTCCGGGCCCGTGGATCGTCAAGCAGCAATCACGTCAGAATCCTACCGATCGGGTGTCGTTTCTGGCGCGCAAGTTGGCCGGGCTGCTGCGCACCCGTGTGGCCGGATACCCGAAAAAGGGCCGGTTGGTCGAAAGCTACGTCGTACTGTCCTATCCCGATGTGCAGGTCGACTGGTCAGAGGCTGGCCCCGAGGCCGACATGGTCGTGCTGTTGGCCCAGGCCGCGCAGGTCCTCGCCGATGACGACCGCGCCGCTGCCCCGGCGTTGGCCGGTGCGCGCGAGGCGACCATCGACTTCCTCGATGGATGGCCACAACGTAACGACGTCCCCACCCGCATCGGTGCCTATCGGGTCCTTCAGGAAGTGACGCCCTTGGGGCGGGCACGGGTCTTCGCTGCCCGCGATGATGTCGCCAACCTGGTTTTCCTGCGCTGTTATCCGATGGATGGGTGGGGTCCCCACATCGACCCCGACGATCTCGTCCGTCGCGAGCGCAAGGCCATCGAGAAACTGGCCCACAGTGGGCGCACCCTGCGAACGCAGCCGGTATTCGACGACGACCTGCACCGCTGGATCGTGGTTCCTGTCGTGCTGCAACCTATGAAGACCTTGCCCCAACTTCTGGCGATGCCGACACCGCCGCTCGATCCTGCCACCAGCGATATCGCTGACATCGTCAAGTTCTTGATCGACGCGTTCGGTGGTCTGAAGGACATTCATGCCGCCGGTGTCGTTCATCGCGGCATCGCGCCGTCGCGGGTCGCGCTCGACGGTGAGGCAACCGTGAAGTTCACCGACTTCTATCTGGCCCACCTCAGTGGCGAGGCCACCGTGGCCGACTTCCTCAACGAGCTGGCCGACGTCGGTAAGCCGTTCCGAGCACCCGAATGTCGCGAGCTCGTCGGTTCCGCGACGGCCGCCTCCGATGTCTACTCCCTGGCGCTGGCTCTGCTGTGGTGGCTCCACGCCTCGGCCAACGCCGTGCCTGATGTCGACCTCGCGCCGAAGCGGTCCGAGCTCGCCGAGGTCGCCGCGGTGCTGCGTCGGTGTCTCGTGAGCACCGCGGCGGAGCGACCCGACATCGAGGAAACCCTTGTCGCACTAAGGAAGATGCTGCCAGTGACTGTTAGCGACAACTTCGCTCCCGGGGAGCTCGTCGCCGGAAGGTATCTGATCGAGAGGGCGCTGGGGGAGGGCGGCTTCGCGAAGTCGTGGCTGGCCTCGGATCAGAAAACCGGCCAGAAGCGAGTTCTCAAACAGTATTCGGATTCGGTGCCACGCGACAGTGCGGCCAAGGAGTTCAAAGCCGCCTCCAGCATCGTTCACGACCGCTGCGCGCGGGTGTGGGACATCAACGACACCCCCGCGTTCCTGGTGGTCGACTACGTCGACGGGGAGAGCCTGGCCAACGCGTGCAAGTCGATGATCTCCGCCGAGGACTATCGTCGCCATGCCTTGGACATCCTCAAGGCACTGGCTTACATGCACGACCACGATTACCTGCACAACGACATCACCCCTAGCAACATCATCATCGAACCCGACGGCCGCGCACGTCTGATCGACTTCGGTCTGACTCGGGGGCAGGGATCGCAAACCCGACTGGGGTTGACCCCTTTATACGCGGCTCCGGAGTTGGCAGGCCACGCCAAACGCAGCACCTGCTCAGACCTCTACGGGTTGGGCGTGACATTTCTTCGGTGCATGGTGGGCCGGCTGCCCTTTCAGGAGGTCGACGGTGACTACGACAAGTCGACCCTCAAACCGCTCAGTGAGCAAGAGAAGACGGCGCTGGGCCCGCTAGGGGTCGCGATTGCCGAGCAGTTCTTCCGACTTGTCGTGGCCGACCCGAGTGAGCGCCCGGACTCGGCACGCCACTTCGCCGACGACCTGCGTCGTGTAGCCCCGATGGCGGCAGAATCGGGCACGCCCAAGATCAATCCAACGGTCGATTTGCTGCGTCAGCTCTACCGTGGGAGCAAACTGGGCAATGCGGGCAACCGAGGGCTCGACACCGAATTCGCAGAAAACACCTATGTCGACACCTTGCTCGACACGGAACTGACACCGAAAATCCTGCAGGGACGCATCGATCTGGTGATCCTCACTGGCAACCCAGGTGACGGCAAGACCTCCTACCTCAAGAAGCTGCGTGGCTATCTGCTCGAGTGTGGCGCATCACCGCTCAGCGACGGGTTGGGCGGATGGGTGTGCCAGACCCCTTCCCGCACATTCTCCGCGCTCTACGACGCCAGCGAGGCACGAGACCAAAAAAGCTCCGACGACCTCGTGATTGAGGCGTTGAATCCTCCCGACCCGCATACTCCGCACACGGCGTTGCTGGCCATCAACGACGGCCGTCTACGTCAGTTCTTCCTCCATGACTACTCCGACCTGTACACCGACTACCACAAGGCAATCCGCAAGGGCCTGTCCGGCGAAAACCCCGACGAGGCAACGCGCGTCGCCTACGTCGACCTCAAGCGCCGCACGTTGGCCCCCACCTCGGCAGACGCCGACGGAATCGCCGGGCGGACACTCGACCTGTTCACCCACGATGCGCGGTGGACAGAATGCGAAGGCTGCAATGCCCGCGACGTCTGTCCGATCCTGCGAAACCGAACCCAACTGCGCGGGCCCGGCCGCGCACGGCTGCTGGAACTGGTAACCATCTCCCACCTGCGCCGCCAGCGGCGCGCCACCTTCCGTGACTTCCGCTCCGCGGCGGGATGGGTGCTCACCGGCGACCGCGGCTGCACCGATGTGCATGCCACGATCGACAAACAGATCGACCTGCGGCTGGGCGATGACGCCCTGCATTTCGACCTGGCATTCGACCCCCGCTCCACCGACTACCTGATCCGCGAATGGGCCGACCTCGACCCCACCCGGCTGCCAGTGGCGGCCCTGGAACGCGACGATCGCGCCTCCAACGGCCACGAACCGTGGCATCGTCGCGAATCATTGAACCGTCGCGCCTTCTTCGGCGACCTCGACGGCAATAGCGTCCACCAGCGCGAAGCAACACCGTACCGCTTCCTGCAGGACTTCCAGACCGCGCTCGGCAGCGACGACGCGGCCGCGCAGTTGCTGGACCGAATCCTGCTGGGACTCAGCCGCCTGCTGGGTGCCTTCGGCTACGACGGCCCCAATCTCGCCCTCCAAGACGGCGAGAACAACGGATGGGCCGTGCTTCGCGAGATACCGGCCGCGGACTTTCACCTCAAGCGCCCACCCGCCTCGTCGCCGTATGTCGAGCAGCATGCCGACGAACTGGTTCTCATCCATCCCCGCGCGCAGTTGGCGTTGACGTTGGATTCGGTGGAGATGATCCTGCGCGCCGCCGACGGCGCACTGATCAACGACGCCGCAGCCAACGCGATCAAGCTGGAGTTGTCCCTGCTCGCCGGCAAGTTGATGCTGCACCCGACCTCGACCGCCATCGTCGTCACCCCCTCCGGCGCACCAAATGCCGTGGCGGTACGAAACGGCGCTATAGCCATGGAGTCGCACTGATGAAGATCGAATTGCCCCGAGAGCCGAAAGAGCTGAGAAGTTTCGTCTTCACCGAGCTCAACCTCGTCGAACTAAACTCCATCGAGGTCGATCGGCTGCTGCCACATACCTACGAATCCGCGATTAAGGGCGGTCGACACGCCCCTGCACTCAAAGACGCCTCAGCAGATGCCTACGAGACGACTTATCTGCCCAAACTCCTGAGACGCGACGACGTCGTCGGGTTCGATTCCCCGGAGGCCCGAGACGTCATCGACGCCTGGCTTCGCTCGTCGGTAGTCGCTTTCGGCAGGTCCGGACTGTCGCAACGGGCCGACAAGATGGACTTCATCCGAGCGCGCACCATCGCCGCGTACCGTGCCGGTTTTCCCGATCGTCGACGCAGTCGACAGGCCGACACGGTGATCTACGCTCAGATGCTCGAGGAGGTCAAGCGGCGCAAAGAACAAGGGGTGTTCCCGAGCCAGGCCGATGCACGAAAAACTCTCAGTGAAATCGTCAAGGATTCTGTCGGTGACGGCGTCAAGTTCTCCGACCCCTCATGGTGGGCACCCGAATACGACGGCCACACCGAGGTGGATATCACCACCCTGCTGGCATTGCTATTTCTGGAAGGTTTCGAGGCTCTTCCCGCAGTCAACGAGGCCACCGCCAAGAAGGGACCAAAGAGTCACGAGGCCCACTATCGAACCCATCCCGCGGTGCCGGCGGCAGCAGCGCCGCTGGGCAGCGATGTCGTGAGCTATCTGGTGAGCTTTCGCGATTCCACCCCGCTCCAGACCGCCCACCACCTCACCGCGATCCTCGGGTTTCGATTGTTCCAGCTGCCGCTGCGCACCTCCCGAGCCATCCATCAGCTGCTCGAAGACCACGACCTGCCGCTCGACATGCAGCGCCGCGACGCCGACAATCCGCTCGACCAGTACATCGACTTCTCCGGTGATGTCGCCTCGGACTCGCGCAACCTCGCCCGCACCTGTGTTCAGCGAGACCTTCGGCTCACCCACACCGGTCTCCGGGATCGGTTGGTGCTCAAGATAGTTCGGCGTGCGGCCGAGACCAGCGAAGTACTGGCTAAAGACTACGAAGAATGGACGGGACCGCAGAGGTTCCAGTATCTGGCTCAGCTGCGAGACAACGCCGAGCTCGAACCGTATTTCAAACAGGACCTGCAAGCAGTTCGCAGGGCCAACGAAGACTCCGAGGACGACGACACACTCGCGTTCCTGCAGAGAATTGCTGATCCGACTCGCCCGGCGCTCGACCGACTGACCGATGCACTCTTCGAAGCCACTAAGGCACGAGCCAGGCACGCCGCGCTGAGTTGGTTTCGAGACACCGGCGGACTCAACCGTGCCAACGGGATGCTGGTCGGTGATTCCAAGCGTCGGGAGACGTGGGCCTACGCACCGGGAAATGACCTGGTGACAGCTCTGCTGGGCATCGTGTTCACCGACGACCGTGGCAGAGATCCCCGTCGCGAGATGCTGCTCGCCGACGTGCTCACACAATTCAACAGCCGCTTCGGGCTTCTGATCGACCGGCCACCATCGGAATTCGATACCGTGGCCGCACGCGCTGCAGCCAGCGACAATCTTGAAGCCTTCAAACGCCGGCTCAAGCTGCTCGGCGTCTTCGACGGGCTCAGCGACGATTTCAGTGCCCAGGTTGTCCGCAACCCGTTGCTCATTGGAGACGCACGATGACATCCCGCACCGAGACGTTGTCCGAGTTGCTCGTCGCATACATCGAGACGGCCAAGGCAGGCCACTGTCTGCGCGTCGACGACTTGACGAGCGAGCAAGCTGTTGACCTGCAGGCCGTGGTGGCCGAGCGGTTCGCTGACCGCCCAGGCCGGCCGCCGTTGATGGTTCGCGTGCTCGACCAGAACGGCGGTCGCGGTCGCGTCACCATCGAAGAAGCTGTCGGACTGCGCAACGACATCGCCCACAGCGACGAACATGGCGCGATCTTGATCCTGCTCGTCCCGCCATCCCTTGCGCGCGAGGCAAGTTCGCTCGACAACGCCTTTTTGCGCCTGCCTTACACGAATCTGCTCGAGGCCGCCGCCGACCACGTTATCGACCGTATTCGCGCCGCCAGACCCGATTTTCCTGTGAACGAATTGTCCCGCCTGACCCGCGGGCGAACACCCATCGAGTATTGGCTCGAGTTCCTCGAGTACGTCGAGCGCGACCCACGTGCGCCGTTCGGAGATCATCTGTGGCGCATCGGCCTGATCCCCGACGGCGGAGACGACGATGCGACCAAAGCTCGCCTGCGAGACAATGCCGCGTTCGTGCGCAAAGTCGCCGACCCGGCCGGCGCCGGCCATGCTATCGACGATCGCCTGCGTCAGACCCGTCTGGCCCCCGGTGACCAATTCAACCGGCTTCTGGCGGAGTTGACCGCCCGCGAGGATCACCTCCATGATGCGCGGAAGTGGACTGAAGCGATCGCCGACCGCCTCGGCGTCAAGTTCGACCAATTCAAACTCGTTGACAATGAAATCGACTCTGACCTCGATCACGTGGAAGTACTACCCTTTCGTTCCACGGCAGGCACGGTGGCCAAGTCCACCGGGTTGATGCTGGACGGGGAGAGTCTTGTTTGCCAGATCCGCGGTGATTCGCCGGGCAAGGTGGTAGTCAAATGGCGGACCACTCCCGTCAACACCAAGCGAGTACACAAATGGTACCTGCGCCTTGTGCATCCCGAGGACCTGCGCGAGGACGGCGAAGCCCCCCTGGTGGAGAAACGAGTCGCAGGCACCAAGCGCACAGCGACCCTCAAACTCGACCTGGCGAGTGAGGACATCACAGGTGGTTTTCTCTTCGTCGTGGAAGTCCTACCACTCGATGACGACGATCTCCCCCTCACATTGCCGGAGTCCGCGCTCACCGAATCCGAGCCGTTCGACCTGATCTTCCTCGACGACACCGAGTCACCCGAAGTGACTCGGCCACCAGCTACCGCCCACAGTCTCGGGGCCGCGCGGTTGCGCGCAGTGGCCAACGGCGCCAACTCACTCACCGAAACCAATCCGGTCTGGGAGTGGAACCGTCACCTGTTCAGCCTGCGTATCGACGGATCACGAAGCGTACAGGTCCCGGCCAACGCGGTGACGGTGAGCTTGCAGAAGCAGATCCTCACCGATCCTGGCATCGTCGGCTACGTCGCCACCTCACCCTACGGATTGGCGCTACAGGCCGAGGACTTCAAACCGTTGTATGCAGAGCTTCCTGCAGCGTTCGCTAAGAAACGCAGACAGGTGATGGAGCTGCTCGCAGCTGATTCACGGCGAGACGTCCCGGAAGTCTTTGCCTGGGACGGGGACAGCCGAGCCGTGATTCAGGACTATCTGCAGTCCTACAAGCGAGCCCTCGACAGCGCAGAAGGATCCACGCTGGAGATACTTCAACGCCTCGACACCGTCGACGTTGCGCTGGGCAGCGCCACCAGCGGCGCAAGCGACGTCACCGTGGTGTTGCCGCTGCAGCCTCTTCGTCTGGCGTGGTTGGCAGCCTACGACCAGTTGACCCGCACCTGGGGCGAAGAAATCCTCCAGCGAGGAGTCGCTGCAGGTGAGCGCAAGACCCTCATCGATTTCGAGGGGTTGACCCGCATTGCGCCCACCAACATTCCGTTCGCGGTCGCGACCGCCGAGCGCACGCTCAATGTCTACTTCGACGAACTGACATTCGGCGTCGGAGTCTTGCTGCCGCTCGGCCATCCTGCACCCGACGTACTCGCTGCCACGGTGAGCACCGTCTTCGGCCTCGTCCGCCAATCCGCATCGATGTCGTCAGATTCGGCGATGATCGCGGATCGGTTCATCGAATACCGCAAAGCCCACCGCGACCCCAAAGCACTGCGGTTGGCAGCGATGCACCCTGGCGACGGCGCAGTCCTCGCCGAGGCCCTCGCCGCGTTCGGTACTCGCACCGCCGATGACAGTCTGCGACTCGAAGTCGTCGCCTACGGAGAGCGCGACCGCTACGCCGAGCCGTTGGCCCCGTTGACCCGACTGCAAATTGAGCGTGACGGACAGCAAATCCAGATAGGGCCACCGGAGCATCCCGGCGACTCTCCGGCGGCGGGCGCACGACATGCGAAGCAGAGCCCACTGTTCGCACCAATCGAA
Source organism: Nocardia violaceofusca NBRC 14427 (assembly GCF_963869435.1). NCBI lineage: Bacteria > Bacillati > Actinomycetota > Actinomycetes > Mycobacteriales > Nocardiaceae > Nocardia > Nocardia violaceofusca. Next base: position 29,186 of record NZ_CAWMPM010000051.1, on the reverse strand, counting down.
GCGTCACTGCGACCGCTGGACAGAATCGTCAGCGATTTCGAGTCCATTCACGTGGCACTGGCCAGTGGGATCAGCGACCTGAAGAAGACCCTGACACCACGGGCGGCGCTCGGACGGTTCACCTCGCTCGAGGACTTGCTGTGCCCGCTGGTCACCACCGATATGTCCGAGAATGACGGTGGATGGACCGTCTCTCCGGCGTTGCATCCGCGCACGAAGACCGACAATGCCACCATTGTCACAGGGCATCGCTCACACCAAACCGCGGCCGGAACAGCGCTTGGCCTAGCGGGTCCCCCGGCACTGCGAGTCGAGGTTACCGGTGACACCCTCGATTACGTCAGGGTGTTGCACGAACGATCAGATTGGGTGCTCACCCTCGACCGCTTTGTCGGCCTGAACTTTTACGAACGCGGACCCTTCCGCCAGGGCGCCACCAACTACATCCTCGACTACGCACCGGACTTCATCGACGGCATGAGCCACCGGCTCACCGTCACCACCGCCCATCGTGCCGAGATGACTTCCATCCTCAAACATGCGATGACCGATCTGGGGCTCGACGCCCTCGAAGCCAGTTCGACCCAGGTGCTCGACGATCTGATGACCATCTCCGGGCGGCTCCTTCTGCGTCTGCAGAGTAGTGAGGGTTTCGCTCGCGAATCGGTCAGCCTCGCCGCACTGGTGTCTCACCTGCGCGGGCAGAAGAAGCTCGACGGCGCCATCATCGTCCCGGTCGACTCGCATCAAGAAATCTTCGGCCGCACTGCGCTCGGCAACGAATCAGGCCGCCGTTGTGACATGCTGATCGTGCGCGTCACCCAGCGCAGGCTCAACATCGAATGCATCGAAGTCAAGTCTCGGCGTTACGCTGTGCTTCCCAATGACCTCGCCGACAGCATCGCCGATCAGCTTGAGACCACCCGAGACCTGCTGGTGCAGCGCTTTTTCGCCAGCGATCCTCCACGCATTGACGCGGCACTGCAGCGTGCCCAACTCGCCGGACTGCTGCACTACTACGCTGATCGCGCGGTGACCAACGGCCTGCTCACCGCCGACAAAGTCGCCGAAACGCACAAGCACATCGACAGCCTCGTCGAAGGCGGTCTCGAGGTCGAAATCACGATGCACGGCTATGTCATCAGCTTGACCGGCAGCGAGGGCCTCCCCGCCCGACATCGCGGCATCCCCATCTCGGTACTCACTGCGGCCGACCTGGGAAAGCTGGGTTTTTCCATCCTGCCCACCGAGGCCTCCACCGCGGCGACAAGCAGCGACAACTCATCAGTGCTCACAGGCGACGTCGAACAGCAGGCGTCGACGCCGAGCACACAGACATCGACACTTCCGGAGCCGGAGGACAGCGACACCACCGGCAGCGACAAGAACGACGAAATCCTCACGCATCCAAGCGAAGTCGAACCCACAGCCACGCCTGCCGCCGTGGCACCGGCCGGACCCTCCCGTAGCGACCAATCGTCCGATGCCGCCTCCGACAGCCACCGACTCACTGCGGAGCCCCTCGGTGCCGTTGCAGAACGGGTCGGGGTTCGCGACGTGCGAGTATCGGTCGGCACGGACGCCACGGGCGTACAGGTCGTCTGGGAACCCAGCACCAAAGGCAGCCCGCACGCCTTCATAGTGGGCATCCCCGGCCAGGGTAAATCGGTGACAACCCGGCGTCTCGTCCGGGAACTGGCCCGACACGGACTGCCGTCGCTGGTCATCGACTTCCACGGAGATATGGCCGCCGACCCACCAGCCAATGCCGAAGTGCTCCAGGCGGAGAACGGGCTGCCGTTTACTCCCTTCGACGTGCTCAATTCCGGTGAGTCTGCGAAGGTCAACCAAGCCTCCTGGGAGCTCGCCGAAGTCATCCAGTTCGTCGGATCCATGGGCGAGATACAACGCAGCAACGTCTACAAAGCCCTCCAAGAGGCCTACAACACCGCCATCGCCGAGCACAGAGTTCCGACTCTCAGCGAGTTCGCCACCGCACTCGAGGATGTGGAGCGACGCACCCGCGGTGCGCAGAACGCGCGCGAGCGCGTACGTCCACTCACCGACTTCGGACTCTTCGATGAAAACGCCTCCCGCGGTTTTGCCCCGCGCGAAGTCGGCATGGTGGTGGATCTGAGCAAGCTGATGCTAGAGGAGGTGCAAATCGCAGCGACGTCGTTCCTGCTGCGCAGGGTCTATCGCGACATGTTCTCTTGGTCCCAGGACGGCACACTCAAGCTCGCGATCGTCCTCGATGAAGCACACCGGGTCGCCAACGACGTCACTTTGCCGAAGTTGATGAAAGAAGGCCGCAAATACGGGGTTGTCGTTCTGGTCGCCAGCCAGGGCTTGTCCGACTTTCACCGTGACGTGCTCGGTAATGCCGGCACGAAGATCGTCTTCCGCACCAATCACCCCGAAAGTAAGGCAGTTGCCCGCTACCTTCGTGGCCGCGCCGGCCAGGACCTCAGTGTTGAGGTCGAAAAGCTGGGAGTCGGGCAGGCATACGTCGCAACTACCGAAGTTCCGCAAGCACGCAAGACGACAATGTTTGAGTGAATTCTCGAACAAACGGCGCGTTCCCGTGGCAGAGCCTGGGCGGGGCGTCGGAGTTTGGCCATGATCAGGACCATTTGACCGGATCAGCGAGACTTTGTGTTGTGGTGGAACAGCATTGGGAATGGTTCCGGCACCGGTTCATCAGATGTTTCGTCGTGGGCCATAGGTCGGCGGCGGGAGTCTCAGGCCCGTCCTGCGAGTGCCTCTGAGACTGGCGCGGTGGCTGCATTTGGTTGCTGGATGCGGTTTCGAGGACACGATACCTGCGGCGCAACCGATTCCGTCGTGCTGGAAACGAACCACGCCAAGGTGCTACCCAGTTAGGCTTTGGGGTTAAGGGGATCGAACCCTTAACCCCTCTTACCTTCTCGTCGGCAGGTCGGCTTGTGGCGGATCGAAGATCATGTCGTGGGTTGGTTGAGCGCCTGGGCTCGACTGAGGATTCTGCTGACGGTTGATCGGCTGCGATGGGTTCGTTCGGCGATCTCGGTGGCTTTGAGTCCTTCGGCGTAATGCAAGGCCAGGATTTGGGCGACCTCATCGGGGTCTCGGCGGCGGGCGGGATCGCGTGCACAGATGACCGCCGCGATTTCGCTCCATGTGGTTGTGTCCGCAAAGGTCGCTTCCGGCGTGCGCACGATGTCGTCGGCCGAGGTGCGTGACGATTCCGGCAGTGCATCAGGAATCGTTATCGGTCCGGTCGGTGCCGCGGTTTCTGTTGTGGCGCTGGTGTCGTGGGGTGGTTGTGTGATCGAGATGAGGGCGACGGTGGCTTGGGTCATCGAGCCTTCGATGATCAGCGGCCACAGCCACGCCTGGTTGTGCGGGATGCCCGCGAGTTCGGCGAGGGACCGCAACGCGGTGAACGACAGCCAGAACGCGCCCGCTGCGATGAGGACGGTCAGCACGACGGCGAGGCGGTGGGCGGTGGTACTGCGCACCTGCTTTCGCTGCAGCACGGTGACACCGTGCACAGCGGTCAGCAACGCGATCGGCGGCACCACTGCGACCGCACCGGCGATCGGCGGGGCTGGTGCGTGCAGCACGGCGGCGTGCACAGCGTTGCCGGTCACGCTCACTGTCGCGGAGGCGGCGAGCACACACCAGAAGAAGGCGTGCGCACGGTCGGGACGGTGTGCACGGTCCGGGACGCTCGGCGAGGTGGGCGTGCGCACGACGGTGTCGGGTGCGGGCATGGGGTGTGGTCCTTCGGACAAGCGGGGATCCGGTGTGCACGCGGCAGTGTTCATGTGGCCGTAGGTCCTTCGGCCGTGGCCAACGGGTGGGGCTCGCCGGTGAGTACGGCGAGGGCGGCGGCGACTTCGAGCAGGTTGGCTTTGACGTAGGTGGCCGTGGTGCCCGCGGTCTTGCCATGGTGGCCGGCGTAGGCGCGGGCCACGGCGTAGCCGAAGGTGCGCTCCACCCACGTCAGGGTGGTATGGCGAAGCCAGTGCATGGTCACGCCCTGCACGGCCACCCACGGCAGCTCTTCGCCGATGCGCGACCAGATGTGGTCGTAGCGTCGCGAGGTGATGGGTGCGCCGTTGCGGTAGCGCAGCAGCTGCCCCGACACTGGCGCGTTGCGAGCGGCGCCGTGCGCGCGCAGGTGGCGCATGAGGGTGGGGGAGACCGGCTGCCAGCGGTCGGTGCCGTCTTTCTCGCGGAGCCACACCAGGCATTGGTCGGCGTCGAGGTCGCGCGGTCGCAGAGCCAGTGCGCCGCTGCGCCGGCACGCGGTCTCGATGTGCAGGCGCAGGATCAGCGCGTCCAGTTCCCCGTCGTTGCCGGTCTCGGCGGCCACCGCGCAGATCTCGGCCAGCTGCCCGGACGGAATCGCGTAGCGGTGCGAGGGTTTTCGTGTGGGTTTGGCGACCTTGCGGGCGGGGTTGTCGCTGGGGCGGATCCAGCCGGTGCTCTCGGCGTAGCGGTAGACGCAGCGCACCGCGCTGACGAAATGCTCGACCGCGCTGCCTCCGCCGCGAGAGGCCCGGTTGGCGCGGGCGTGCTCTTGGACGACGCGGGCCATGGCCTCGAGGTCGGCTTGGGTCGGCTCGTCGAGGCGCCGTGTCGCCCATTGTGTTTCCAGCCGCCGCAGATGCGCGTCGTAGGTGCGCATCGTGCCGGGACGCAGCGTGGCCCGCACCTGCGGGACCACCTCGGCGAAGGTCGGCACCAGCGCGGTGGTGCCGACGAGATCGGCGGGGCTGATCCCCATCTGCGCCAGCAGGACCCGCGCGGCCGCGACCGCCTCGGCCGATGGCGCGGGTGTTGTGTTGGTGGTCATCGGTGTCAGCGCTCCAGCAGTGCCAGGCCGGGAGCGAGCACCGTCTCCATCGCGGCTGGCGCGACGATCCCCAGCCGATCGCCTGTGCGTCTGCCGAGAAGGAGGACGCGGTCGCCGATGACCAGCTGCACGCGGCGCCGTTGCCGCAGGGGGATATGAATGGTCCCGTCGCGCATCAGGATCGGGCCCTCGGGGTCGGGGGAGGTGACGAGGATTCCGTGCTCGGCGCAGCGCAGGGCCAGCCGGTCGCCGGCTTCCCAGCCCAGCGCGGCAAAGACCTTGCGATCCACGACCCGCCCGCCTCGCCCGACCGTGGACATCCCGACGACGAGGTCGGCGTCCGGCGCGGGAACAGGCAGCGGGGCAAGCGAATGCGGGCCGTGGATCAGCTGCTGCAACGGCGTCTGCGGTGGGATCACCGGTGCGATCACGCGCACCACCCCCGCACACCGAGGGACAATGAGGGTCCAACGAACGCACGCGAATTTCGCATTCGTGCTACCAAAGTGCGCGGGTCACAGACTGTTGTCACTGGTCGTCCTTCGCGTGGTTGAGTGCGCTCACACACGCGGACGCCGAATGTGTCACCAGTGACACGAAACGGTGCGCGAGGGGGGACTTGAACCCCCACGTCCGAGGACACTGGAACCTAAATCCAGCGCGTCTGCCAATTCCGCCACTCGCGCGTGATGGTACGACCGTCCAAACTCTACCGGCCCGGGGGCGGATCGCGAAGCCGCGCGGGGGTGTCGTGTACCCACGGGTAACACGAACTGGGATTATAACGATTTCGCAACTCCCAATATGAGGAACCCTCAACTTTCTGACTTCCAAGTAACCCTGCCACCTGGGGGTTCAAACATGAGGGAGGGTCATGTTTGGTGGCGTTCTTGTACGTACGTACCGAAATACTCGACGGTAGGGATGTGGGGGCCGGGGAAACGTGAGGCTTTCCTCATGATTTTGTGCGAACCTGAGGCTTCGTCAGGTCCTCAGGGGTGAGGGACGCCTGTGCACGCAAGAGCGGGCCCCCGCGGGGTGAGCCGCCACGAGAAGGAAGTCGATACGTCTTGACGATCAACGAACGCACCGGGACCGGAACGAACGCGAAGGTCGTTGGGGGAGTTTCGGATACGGGTATCAAGTCGTCGCTGCTGGATCGCCTGCTCGGTGGTGAGAAGTACGCGCTGGCCTTCGGGGGGCAGGGGGCGCAGTGGCTGCGGGAGCTCGAGGAGATCGGCCGCGACAGCGCACTCGAGCCCGAGTTGACCGCCCTCGTGCGCGAGGCGGACGCGCGGCTGGAACCGGTGGCGGCGCAGCTGCTGGTGGTCCGGCCCGTCGGCTTCGACCCGATCGCGTGGATGCTCGAGGACGAGCTCGCCGACGGTGCGGAAGGGGAGGAGTCGGCGGCGCCGTCCGCGCAGGCGCTGCGCTCCGCCGCGGTGTCGATGCCGGGTGTGTTCCTCGCCCAGGTCGCCGCGCTGCGCGCGTTGCGGATGCAGGGGCTGGATCCGGCCGAGCACGCGCCGACCGGCATCGTCGGCCACTCCCAGGGCCTGCTCGCCGCCGAGGCCGCGACCGCCCACGGTGCGCGCGACGCGGAACTGCTCGCGCTGGCCCAGTTGATCGGTGCGGCAGCCACGCTGGTGGCGCGCCGGCGCGGTCTCATCCCGGTGGGCGACAAATCGCCGATGGTCGCGGTGTCCAATGTCGACCCCGACGAGCTGCGCGCGGTCGTGGCCGAGGTGTCGGAGGGTGTGGATCCGAATGTCGCCGCGGTGGTGTCGATTCGCAACGGCCGCCGGCGGGCGGTCCTGTCCGGCACCGTGGCGCAACTGGAGCGGGTGCGGCAGCGCTGTGCCGAGATCAACGCCGAACAGACTCGCGATCGCGACGCCAAGAAGCGCGGCGGTGCGGTGTTCGCCCCGGTCTTCGAGGACGTCCAGGTCGAGGTCGCGTTCCATCACCCGGCGCTGGCCGAGACCGTCGAACTGGTGTCGACGTGGGCCGCGCAGTGTGAGATCGACACCGAACTCGCCGCGCAGCTCGCCCGCAGCATTCTGGTCGACCCGGTGGATTGGGTACAGGTCGTCGACGACACCGTTTCCGGTGGGGCCCAATGGATTCTGGATATCGGCCCCGGCGATCTGCTGAGCCGCCTGACCCAGGGTTCGCTCAAGGGCACCGGCGTCGGAATCCTCGCGGTCGCCACCCGGCCCGGACAGCGCAGCCTGTTCACTCCCGGCGCGGCCCCGCAGGTCGCACCGGCGTGGGATGCCTTCGCGCCCAAGCCGATTCGGCTTCCCAACGGCCGCATCGTGGTCGAAACCTCGTTCACCCGCCTGACCGGCCGGTCGCCGATCCTGCTGGCCGGTATGACCCCGACCACGGTCGACGCGAAAATCGTTGCCGCCGCGGCGAATGCGGGCCACTGGGCCGAGCTGGCCGGTGGCGGTCAGGTGACCGAGCAGATCTTCGCCGATCGGGTCGCCGAGCTGAAGACCCTGCTGCAGCCCGGCCGGGCCGTGCAGTTCAACTCGCTGTTCCTCGACCCGTACCTGTGGAAGTTGCAGCTGGGCGGTAAGCGACTGGTGCAGCGCTCGCGCACCGCCGGCGCCCCGTTCGACGGCGTGGTCGTGACCGCCGGCATCCCCGAACTCGACGAGGCCGTAGCGCTGATCGCCGAGCTGACCGAGGCCGGTATCGCCCACGTCGCGTTCAAGCCCGGCACCGTCGCGCAGATCCGCGCGGTGCTGCGCATCGCCGACGAGGTACCGGATTACCCGGTGATCATGCACATCGAGGGTGGCCGCGCGGGTGGCCACCACTCCTGGGAGGACCTCGACGACCTGCTGCTCGAGACCTACGCCGAATTGCGCAACCGCGACAACGTCGTGATCTGCGTCGGCGGTGGCATCGGCACCCCGGAGCGGGCCACCGAATATCTGACCGGCGAATGGTCGGTCTCTCACGGCTACCCCAAGATGCCGCTGGACGGCGTGCTGGTCGGCACCGCGGCCATGGCCACCCTGGAGGCCACCACCGCACCCGAGGTCAAGCAGCTGCTGGTCGACACCCCCGGCACTCCCGACTGGGTCGCCGCCGGGACGGCTACCGGCGGAATGGCTTCCGGCCGTAGCCAATTGGGCGCCGACATCCACGAGATCGACAACTCCGCCTCGCGCACCGGCCGCCTGCTCGACGAGGTCGCCGGCGACGCCGAGGCCGTGGCCGCGCGCCGCGACGAGATCATCGAGGCGCTCGACAGCACTGCCAAGCCCTACTTCGGCGACGTCGCGAGCATGACGTACCTGCGCTGGCTGGAACGCTACGTGGAGCTGGCCGCACTGCTGCCCGAACATCAGCGCGCCGGTCGCGACGGCTTCGACTGCGGCACCGACCTCGGTGACGCCATCGCCGACGCCACTCGTTCGGTGTGGGCCGACATCACCTGGCGGGATCGGTTCGCCGAGATGGTGCGCCGCGTCGAGGGCCGCCTCAACCCCGCCGACCGCGGCCGCATCCCGACCCTGTTCGACGACGACAGCGTCTTCGAACGGCCGGTGCACGTGATCTGCACGCTGAAGGAGCACTACCCGGCCGCCGCCGAGACCGTCCTGCACCCGGCCGATGTGCCGTTCTTCGTCTCGCTGTGCAAGACCCCCGGCAAGCCGGTCAACTTCGTGCCGGTCGTCGATGCCGACGTTCGCCGGTGGTGGCGTTCGGACTCGCTGTGGCAGGCCCACGACCCGCGCTACACCGCCGACCAGGTGTGCGTGATCCCCGGAACCGTGTCGGTCGCCGGCATCACCCGCGTCGACGAGCCGGTCGGTGAACTGCTCGATCGTTTCGAACAGGACACCGCCTACACGCTGATCCGCGGCGGCGTCACCCCCGCCGCCGTCGACGGCCGCCGCCGGGCCGACATCGGTTCGGGCGCCATCGACATCGTGCTGGCCGCGCCCGATGTGCAGTGGGCCGGGCGCACCACTACCAACCCGGTGCACCGGCTCGGCGATCTGCACGAGTGGACCGTCGACACCCAGGGCGCGCTGCACCGCCCGACCGGCGCCACCCTGGTTCCCGCGACCGGTCCGGACGCCGACAACGCCTACGTCGAACTGGCCGTCCCGCTGTCGCCCGCGAACGAGGTCCGGATCCGCATCACCGTGCCGGGCTCGGTCTACAACGGTGGCGCCCCGGTGGTGACCGAAGCCGATGCCGAGACCGCGATGTCGGCCCTGCTGGCCGTGGCCGCCGGGCAGGCGCTGCCGGAGATCAAGTCCGCCAACGGAACTCATGTCGCACACGTGAATCTGGCGTGGACGCCCGATATGGTCGCCGACCACGCCGGTGTGACCGGTTCGGGTCTGCCGGAGGGCCTCAGCACCATCGGCAGCCGGGTTCCCGACGTGCTGGTCGGCGCCTGCTGGCCGGCCGTCTTCGCCGTGCTCGGCGCGAGCCGTGTCGAGGGCGAAAACGGAAGCGTCATCAGCGTTATCGAGGGCATGCTGGATCTGGTGCACCTGGACCACCAGGTCGATCTGGTGCGCGAGCTGCCCAGCGATCCGGCGGTGCTCAGCGTGCGCGCGGAATCCGCGTCGGTGATCGACACCGACCTGGGCCGCGTCGTCGAGGTGCGGGTCACCGTCGGCGTCATGCGCGATCACGGTCTAGAGACCCCGACCGTCGCGACGCTGGTGGAGCGCTTCGCGATTCGCGGCCGCAACGGCGCCGGCGAACTTACCGATCCGCCGCGTGCGGCCGGGACGGTGTCCGAGGAGGCGACCGAAACCCCGCGTCGCCGCCGTCGCGACGTCACGCTCACCGCGCCGCGGGCCATGGCTGCCTTCGCCGAGGTCTCCGGCGACCACAACCCGATCCACACCAGCAACGCCGCCGCGAAACTCGCGGGCCTGGGCAGCCCGATCGTGCACGGCATGTGGCTGTCGGCCGCGGCCCAGCACGCGGTCTCGGCGGTGGATCCCGAATCTCCGCTGCCCGCACGCACTGTCACCGCCTGGACCACCCGATTCCTCGGTATGGTCCGGCCGGGCGCGCAGATCGATGTGCGCGTCGAGCGGATCGCCGTCGACCGCGGCTGCGAGATCGTCGAGGTGTCCTGCCGGACCGGCGGTGATCTGGTGATGACCGCGACCGCCCGGCTCGCGGCCCCCAAGACCGTCTATGCCTTCCCCGGTCAGGGCATCCAGACCAAGGGGATGGGACTGGACGCCCGGTCGCGGTCGAAGGCGGCCAAGCAGGTGTGGGATCGCGCCGACAAGCACACCCGGGAAGCCCTGGGCTTCTCGATCCTCGCCGTGGTGCGCGACAACCCGACCTACCTCAAGGCCCGCGGCGTGGAATACCGCCACCCGCAGGGTGTTCTGCATCTGACCCAGTTCACTCAGGTCGCGATGGCCACCCTCGGTGTGGCGCAGGTCGCCGAACTGCGTGAGGCCGGTGCGTTCGTCGAGGGCGCGATGCTGGCGGGTCACTCCGTCGGTGAGTACAACGCGCTGGCCGCGGTCGCCGGTGTGCTTCCGCTGGAAGCCGTGCTCGAGGTCGTCTTCCAGCGCGGCTCGGCCATGCACGAGCTGGTGCCCCGGGATGCGCAGGGCCGCAGCGACTATCGGATGGCCGCCATCCGGCCGTCGCAGATCGGACTGCCCGACGCCGAGGTGATCGACTTCGTCGCCGGCGTCGGTGAGCGTGTCGGAGAATTCCTCGAGGTGGTGAACCTGAACCTGCGCGGTTCGCAGTACGCGATCGCGGGTACGGTCGCCGGGCTCGAGGAGCTGGAAGCCGAAATCGAGCGTCGCCGTGCCGAATTCGGCGGCAAGCGTGCCTTCGTCCTGGTGCCGGGTATCGACGTGCCGTTCCACTCGACGGTGCTGCGCAAGGGTGTGCCGGAGTTCCGCAACAAGCTCGAGGAGTTGCTGCCGGAGAATCTGCATCCGGAAGTCCTTGCCGGACGCTACATTCCGAACCTGGTGCCGCGGCCGTTCTCGCTGGAGCGCGACTTCATCGCCGAGATCGCCGGCTACGTGCCGTCGGAGCCGCTGCGTGCGGTGCTCGACGACTTCGAGTCGTGGGCCGCGCGTCCGGAGGAACTGTGCCGGGTGGTGCTGATCGAGCTGCTGGCCTGGCAGTTCGCCAGCCCGGTGCGGTGGATCGAGACCCAGGATCTGCTGTTCTCCGACACCGGACGCGGTGGCCTCGGTGTGGAGCGGTTCGTCGAGATCGGCCTGGCGGCGACGCCGACCGTGGCGAACCTGGCGAGCAACACCCTGAAGTTGCCGCAGTACTCCGCCACCAAGGTCGAGGTGCTCAACATCGAGCGCGAGGCCGGCGTGGTGTACTCCACCGATACCGATCCGGCTCCGGTGGACGAGCCGGAAGAGACTGTGGCCGAGGCGGTTCCGGCCGCGACGGCCGCCGCGGCCGCCCCGGCGCCGGCTCCGGTCGCCGCCTCCGGTGGTCCCCGCCCCGACGACATCACCTTCACCGCCGCCGACGCCACCCGCGTGCTGATCGCGTTGTGGACCAAGCTGCGGCTGGACCAGATCGGTCCCGTGGACACCATCGAGGCGCTGTGCGACGGTGTGTCCTCGCGACGCAACCAGCTGCTGGTCGACCTCGGCTCGGAGCTGTCGCTGGGCGCGATCGACGGTGCCGCCGATGCCGATATGGGCGCGCTGTCGGCGACCGTCGACCGGCTGGCCCGCACCTACAAGCCGTTCGGCTCGGTGCTGTCCGACGCCATCGGCGACCATCTGCGCAAGGTGTTCGGACCCTCGGGTAAGCGCCCGGCGGCGATCGCCGATCGGGTGAAGAAGGTGTGGCAGCTCGGCGACGGCTGGGCCCACCACGTCACCGCCGAGGTGTCGCTGGGCACCCGCGAGGGCGCCAGCGTGCGCGGCGGGGATCTCGGTGGACTGGTCCCCGGTGCGTTGAGCGACGGCGCTTCGGTGGATGCCGCGATCGACGCCGCCGTGCAGGCCGTCGCCGCGCGCCGCGGAATCAGCGTCGCGCTGCCGGCCGCCGGTGGTGGCGGTGGCGCCACGGTCGACGCGGCCGCCCTCGGTGAATTCACCGAGCAGATCACCGGGCGCGACGGTGTGCTGGCGACCGCCGCCCGGGTCGTGCTCGAGCAGCTGGGCCTCACCGACCACGTGTCGGCGCCGGAGGCGAGCGACGAATCGCTGGTCGACCTGGTTTCGGCCGAATTGGGTTCGGACTGGCCGCGTTTGGTGGCTCCGGCCTTCGACGCGCGCAAGGCGGTGCTGATCGACGACCGCTGGGCCACCGCCCGCGAGGATCTGGCCACCCTGTGGCTGGGTGGTTCGGGCGAGGACACGGTCGACAGCTTCGTCGGAGCCGGTAAGGCCGTTGCGGCACAGGCGCAGTGGTGGCGCAAACTCGCTATGGGCGAGGCGCGTTCGGTGCTGGCACGTACCTATGAGCGGATCGCCGAGGTGGCCCTGAGCACCGACGAGGGTGTCTGGTCCGCCGACACCGCGGTGATCACGGGCGCGAGCAAGGGGTCCATCGCGGCCTCGATCGCGGGCCGGCTGCTCGCCGGTGGTGCGACCGTCATCCTCACCACGTCCAAGCTCGACGACGACCGCCTCGCCTTCTACAAGCAGCTCTACCGCGACCACGCTCGTGCGGGAGCCGCGCTGTGGGTGGTGCCGGCGAATATGGCCTCCTACTCCGATATCGACGCACTGATCGACTGGGTCGGCAACGAGCAGACCGACAACGCCGGTGGCGCGAAGGTGCTCGTGAAGCCCGCGATGACCCCGACGCTGCTGCTGCCGTTCGCCGCCCCGCGGGTGGCCGGTGATCTGGCCGATGCCGGCGCGCGCGCCGAAATGGAGATGCGGGTCCTGCTGTGGTCGGTGGAGCGCCTGATCGGCGGTCTGTCCGCCCTCGGCGCCGACCACGACGTCGACGCGAAACTGCATGTGGTGCTTCCGGGTTCGCCCAACCGCGGCATGTTCGGCGGCGACGGCGCCTACGGCGAGTCGAAGGCCGCGCTGGACGCGGTGATCGCCAAGTGGCGGGTGGAGAAGTCGTGGGCGCAGCGGGTCACCATGGTGCACGCGATGATCGGCTGGGTGCGCGGCACCGGCCTGATGGGTCATAACGATCCGCTGGTCGCGGCCGTGGAGAAGGCCGGCGTGCACACCTGGTCCACGCAGGAGATGGCCGACGAACTGCTCAAGTGGTGCACGTCGCGGGCTCGCGCCGTCACCGCCACCGGCCCGCAGCAGATCGACCTCACCGGTGGCCTGGCCGGAGCGAAGCTGGATCTGTCCACGCTGGCCGACGATGTCGAGCGCGAGCCGGAGGCCGTCGCCGATGACGAGCGCGCGACGGTCCCGGCGCTGCCGGTGCCGCCGACGCTCACCTCGGCCCTGCCGACTCCCGAATGGGGTTCCGTCACCGCCGATCTCGCCGATATGGTCGTGATCATCGGCGCCGGTGAGCTCGGGCCCTACGGCTCCGCGCGCACGCGCTTCGAGATGGAGGTCGCCGACGAACTGTCCGCGGCCGGCGTCCTGGAACTGGCGTGGACCACCGGTCTGGTCACCTGGGAGAACGACCCGAAGCCGGGCTGGTACGACGTCGAAAGCGGCGACTACGTCGAGGAATCGGAGCTGGCCGAGCGCTACCACGACGCCGTCGTACAGCGCTGCGGCATCCGCCGCTACGGCGACGACGGTTCCATGATCGACAACGCCGCGCCGCTGCTCACCTCCGTCTTCCTCGACCGGGATCTGAGCTTCGTGGTCAACAGCGAGGCAGAGGCTCGCGCGTTCTACGCCGCCGACCCCGAGCACACCGTGATCAGCCCCGTCGCCGATTCCAGCGACTGGCAGGTGATTCGCCAGGCGGGCACCGAGATTCGGGTGCCGCGCAAGGCGAAGCTGTCGCGCACCGTCGGCGGCCAGATCCCCGAGGGCTGGGATCCGACCCGCTGGGGCATCTCGCCGGATATGGCGAGTTCGGTGGACCGCGTGGCGCTGTGGAACATCGTCTGCACCGTGGACGCGTTCCTGTCCAGCGGCTTCAGTCCCGCCGAGCTGATGAGCTGGGTGCACCCGGCGATGGTGACCAACACCCAGGGCACCGGTATGGGCGGTATGTCGTCGATGCGCTCGCTCTACATCGACAACCTGCTCGGTGAGCCGCGGGCCAACGACATCCTCCAGGAGGCGTTGCCGAACGTCGCACTGGCGCATGTGGTTCAGTCCTACGTCGGCAGCTACGGCGGCATGATCCACCCGGTCGCGGCGTGTGCGACCGCGGCGGTCTCGGTCGAGGAGGGTGTCGACAAGATCCGTCTCGGCAAGGCCGAGGTCGTGGTCGCCGGCGGTTACGACGATCTCGGTATCGAGGGCATCGTCGGGTTCGGTGACATGTCGGCGACCGCGGATTCGGCGGCTATGAGCGCCAAGGGCATCAGCGACCGCTACTTCTCCCGGGCCAACGACCGCCGCCGCGGTGGGTTCGTCGAATCCCAGGGGGGCGGAACGGTTCTGCTGGCCCGCGGTGACATCGCCGCGGAGTTCGGCCTGCCGGTCCTCGGCGTGGTCGCGTTCGCGCAGTCCTTCGCCGACGGCGTGCACACCTCGATCCCGGCCCCCGGACTGGGCGCGCTCGGCGCGGGCCGCGGCGGTGCGGAATCGCGGCTGGCCGCCGAACTGCGCAAGCTCGGCGTGACTCCGGACGAGATCGCGGTGATCTCCAAGCACGACACCTCCACCGCCGCCAACGATCCCAACGAATCGGAGCTGCACGAGCGGCTGGCCGGCGCGCTGGGCCGTTCCGAAGGCGCACCGATGTTCGTGATTTCGCAGAAGTCGCTGACCGGTCATGCCAAGGGCGGTGCGGCCGCCTTCCAGCTGATCGGGCTGTGCCAGGTGCTGGAGCAGGGTGTGATTCCGCCGAACCGCAGCCTCGACTGCGTCGACGAGAAGATGGCCGAGTATCCGCATCTGGTGTGGCCGCGGCAGCCGCTGCGGTTCGGGGATCGGTTCGCGCTCAAGGCCGGGCTGGTGACCTCGCTCGGGTTCGGGCACGTGTCCGGCCTGCTGGCGGTCGTGCATCCGCAGGCCTTCGTCGCGGCGCTCGATCCGCAGCGCCGCGACGACTACCTGCGCCGCGCCGAGGAACGCCGCCTGGCCGGCCGTCAGCGGCTGGTCGAGGCGATGTGCGGTGGTGAACCGCTCTACGAGCGGCCCGCCGACCGCCGTCTCGGCGGCGACGGCACTCCCGCCAAGCAGATCCGTCAGCTCGAGGCCGACGTGCTGCTCTCGGCGGAGGCCCGCCTGGGTGCGGAGGGGCTGTATCTGGCCCACGGTTCCTGCGGCACAGGCGAACTGGCCGGTAACCGGGAGGCCGAGAAGTAAGGAGATCGGGCCCGGGAAGTAACAACTCCCGGGTAACGATCCGCCGATACCGATGATGGCTCGTCGAATCCGTAGGCTGCGGATTCATGACCATCCTCGGTATCGGCCTGGATCTGGTGACCATCTCCGATTTCGCCGAACAGCTCGAACGGGCCGGAACCACCATGCTCCGGGAGAGTTTCACCGCGGGTGAGCGGCGTTACTGTCAGAGCAAGGGCACCGATCCGGCCCGCAGCTTCGCGGCGCGGTGGGCGGCCAAGGAGGCCGTGCTCAAAGCATGGGCCACCTCCCGGTTCGCCCGCCGCCCGCAGATCGGTGACAACCCGTATCCGCTCATCGAAGTGGTGAACGACGCCTGGGGCCGGCCCAGCATCAAACTGCACGGACTGGCGGCGGAATTCCTGCCGCGGGTGCGGGTGCACCTGTCGATCACGCATGACGGCGATACGGCCGCCGCGATGGTCGTTCTCGAGGATCCGGGCGAATTGGCCGATCTGATCGAAAATCCCTGAGGCGGTACGGGCTTCAGTGGCCCGAGTCGGCCCGTCGCTCCTGCGAAGGCCGGAACCGGCGACGTCTCGCTCACACGTCGCCGGTTCCGCCCTTCGTCGGAGCGACGGAAAGTCCTGTCGGCGACCGGTGCGAGTCGGGCGCGATCAGGCCGTCGTATCGCGTTGTCCGGTGCGCGATTCCTTCTCCGCGATCAACAGGTACGCGACCATGAGCCGCTTGAGTTCGGCCACGGCCGCTTCGTGGCTGAGGCCGTCCTGTACCGAGAAGTTCAGCATCGAATACACCACGTGCACCAGCACCTGCGCCATCATCGAGCGGCGCCCGCGCGGGGTGCGCGGCATCAGCGGCCGCAGCATCTGCTGGACCGCCTCGGCGAATTCCTTCTCGTGGATGGCGCCGGTGGCGCGGGTCGACGGGGTCGACTGCATGGCCAGCCACACCTCGCGCCGCGACGGATCGGTCATCCACAGTTCCGCGAGGTGGTCGACGAGCTTGTTCATATGCCGCAGCCAGTCCATCGACGGAATTTCGCCGTGGAAGTCGGCGAGCTCCTGGGAAACGGCCACCAGGTCTTGGCGATTCAATTCGCAGACGATGACGTATTTGTTGGCGAAGAACTGATACAGCGTGCCGATCGGCACCTCGGCGCGGGCGGCGACCTCCTCGCAGGTGAACGATTCGAATCCGACCTCGACCAGTAGTTCGCGCGACGATTGCAGCAGCGCATCGAATTTGCGCTTGCTGCGTTCCTGGGTGGGCCGCCGGCGCGGCATCAACTCCTGTGGGTCGTCCTGCAGCTCCAACGCCGGATCAGGACGCCGGTTCGACCTCGGTGCCGTGCGCGCTTCCACCACATACACCAGGCTAGCGGTAGCGACACGCGGATGACACACGGTGCCGACTTCCGTACCCGCGATTCGGTCCGATTCATAACCCATCCACGCCGAATGTGGTGACGAACACATACCGAGTAGATCTACATCAGCGGGGGCGTGGCGATTGTCGATCGTTCCCGCTGCGGCGCTGAACCGCTGCTCGGCGCAGCTTCTCCGGGGCGGTTCCTGCACACGGAAGGCTTGATCTGTGGTGGTTCGACCTGTGGTGACTCTCGGAGCTTCGATCGCCCGCGACTGCGTGGACGCGGTGGCCCTGCGCGACGGAAGCGCAAAACTGACCGACCGGGTGCTCGCGCACCACGTGGCCGAACTCGGCGCCACGGCGCCGGCCGGACTGCCCGGACTGATCGAATCGCTGCTGGACGGACTCGCCGCGGAGGTCGAGGCGGAGTACGAGATCGCCGGGGCGGCGGTCACCTACCGCGATGCGGCGGGCCGGCGGGCGGTGGTCACCGGATTGGCGTCCGGGCCGTGGTACGAGGCCTCGCTGGTCTCGGCCAAGTCGGCGCATCTGGCGCTGGCCCGCGCGATGACCTGGGCGAGCGAATTCGACCATCTGCTGATCTGCGAGCTGATGCCGGGATATCAAGGCTTCTCGCTGATTTCACCGCATCGCGACCGGGTGGTCGCGGCCACGGCGACTGCCGCCGGTTTCGTCTCCGAGGATTCGGTGCGGCTGGGTATCGCGGCCGCGTGGGATCAGCTGGATGCGGCGGGCGTGCGGCCCAGCGCGGTCGTCGCGATCGGCTCGGCCGCGGAGCATCCGGGAGTCGCCGCGGTGTTGTCGGCGGGCTTCAACGCGCCGGTGATCCCGTGTGCCGTCGCGACGGCCGGGTCGGCGATCGGTGCGGCGCTCGTGGTGCAGCCGGAGGCTTTCGTCGCGGGCGTGGGGGATCGCGCACGGGTGTCACGCAATTCGGTCGCGGTGGTCGCCGCGGCGAGCGTGCTGGCCGGGGGGCTGACCATCGGTGGCGTGCACGAGCTCACCGACCATCCGCGTTCGGATGCCACCACCCGCCTCGCCGACGCCCGCAACGCGCAGCCGAGCCGGGGTCCGCGTCACGCCCGCCCGGAACCCGGTCTGCCCGCAGTGGATTCGATTCCGGAATTGCCGGTCGACGGTCCTGCCGACCAGCCGTCGTCGGGACCGCGGCATGCCGCGCCGGATCCGTCGACCGCCGATCCGGCCTCCGCCGGCTGGGGTCCGGACGGATCGTCCTGGCTGGGCGTGCGCGGTTCGGATCCGGCGAGTGAGCCGAAGCGCCTGGCGAAGGAGGCGCCGCAACCGGATTCACCGGAGCCGCAGGCGAAGTCGGTGATTCCCGCACCGACCGAACCTGTCGGCGCACCCAACGGCTCGCTGCTGTTTCCGGGTGAGTCGGCGCCGCCGCAGCTCGGCACCGCCGAATTCAACGAGTGGTGGGACAACCATTGGCGGCTGACACTGCGGTGGATGGTCGCGATGATGCCGCAGCGCGACTGAAGGCCGCGAAGAGCCGACGAGGGGCCCGGGACGATCGTCCCGGGCCCCTCGTCTCGTCCGTCCCGGTCCGCGCTACACCGACAGGTCGCGGCGCAACTTCGCCACATGCCCGGTCGCGCGCACGTTGTACTGCGCCACCTGGACGACGCCCTCCTCGTCGACGAGGAAGGTGGAGCGGATGACGCCGGTGATGCGCTTTCCGTACATCGTCTTCTCGCCGTAGGCGCCCCATTCCTGGAGCACTTCGCGCTCGGGATCAGACAGCAGCGGGAAGGTCAGCTTCTCGTTGTCCCGGAATTTCGCCAGTTTCGCGGGTTTGTCGGGCGAAATGCCGAGGACGTCGAGGCCGGCCTCGTTCAATTCGGCCAGGTTGTCGCGGAAGTCGCACGCCTGCTTGGTGCAGCCGGGCGTACTCGCGGCCGGGTAGAAGTAGACGATCACCTTGCGGCCGCGGTAGTCCGCCAGCGACACCGGCTTACCGTCGGCGTCGGGAAGCGTGAAATCCGGCGCGGGGTCGCCGGGGCCGAGTTTTTTGGTATCGGTCATGCCAGCACGGTAGCCCACCGATGTGACAACGGACGCGACATCGGCGACGGCGGATAGACTCGACGGCCAGCGACCTACCGGAACGACAACAGGAGACAATGTGGCGAGGGATACCGAGCACATCGAGCGGGAGATCGAAGCCGCGCGCAACCGGCTCGCGGGCACACTCGACGAGCTCGCGGTGCGGGCGGACCCGCAGCGGATCGCCGACAACACCAAGAAGGCCGTGGTGGCGAAGGTGAACGAGCCGAAGGTGAAGTACAGCCTGATCGGCGCGGGTGCTCTGGTCGGCGTGCTGGTGCTGATCAAGATCTTCCGCCGCTGACGCCGCAGAAACGACGGAACCCGGTGTGACAGTGTCACACCGGGTTCTTTGTCGTCTGCGGCGATTACCGCGCGGATCAGACGGTCGGGCAGGCCATACCGGTGCCGTCGGGATCCAGGTGCGGCGAATAGCCGGGCTCACCACGGAACAGCGGGGCGCGACCCGCCGCCCGGGCCTCGTCACAGTTCTTGAACGTGCCTCCCGCCGAACCCGTCTGCGTCAGCCCTGCCGAGCCGGTGGCGCCGATGGCGTCATCGATACCGGAGGATCCGGTACCGGCGGAACCGGTGGGGATGAAACCGTCGGCCAGGGCGGACGGGGCGGTGGAGACGATCGGGGCGGCGAGGGTGATCAAGCCCGCGCCGGTCACGATTAGCCTGCGAACGTTCATGTATTCCTCGATGTCAGCTGCGGTTGATACGGCGGACCGGCCGCACTCCCCGCGGTGGCAGGGCCGGAACCGCCGAGTCTACTGTTCTGATGGCGACCGCCGTTGTCAACCGCACGGCCGAGAGCCGCTTATTCACCCAGGCGGCGGCCCGTCATATGTTCCGCCGGAATACGTCCCATTCGTCCGGCCTCGAAATCGGTTACCGCGTCGATGATTTCCTGTTTGGAATTCATCACGAACGGACCGTATTGCACGACCGGTTCGCGAATCGGCGCGCCGCCCAGCAGTAATACCTCGAATTGACCGGTGGGTCCCTCCTGGCGGTCGTCGGCGGTCAGCGCGACGGCCTCGCCGTGGCCGAGTACCGCCAGTTGTCCCTCGGTGAGGGCGCGGCCCTCGTCGCCGACGGTGCCGCTGCCGGCCAGCACGTAGGCCATCGCGGTGAACTCCTGCGGCCACGGCGTTTCCAGCCGCGCGCCGGGACTGATCGAGGCGTGCGCGTAGGCGATGGGCGTGTAGGTCGATCCGGGGCCTTCATATCCGCCGACGTTGCCGGCGATGATGCGGACGAGTGCGCCGCCGTCGTGGGAGGTGACCAGTGTCAGCTCGCTCGCGCGCAGATCCTGGTAGCGCGGGTCCGCCATCTTCAGCGACCGCGGCAGGTTGACCCACAGCTGCACACCGTGGAAGACGCCGCCCGAGATCACCAGTTCCTCGGCGGGTAGTTCGTCGTGCAGGATGCCCGAGCCGGCGGTCATCCACTGGGTGTCGCCCTCGGCGATCGTTCCGCCGCCGCCGTTGGAATCGTGGTGAACCATGGTTCCGTCGATCATGTAGGTGACGGTTTCGAAACCGCGGTGCGGATGCCACGGGGCGCCTTTGGCCTGGTAGGGCTCGTAGGCGACCGGGCCCATGTGGTCGAGCAGGATGAACGGGTCGGCGGTGCGCACATCGAGGCTCGGGAACGGCCGGCGCACCTCGAATCCGGCGCCCTCGAGTTGTTTGTGGGCGGTGGTCACGGTCCGGACCGGCCGCTGTCGCATGGTCTGCTCCGGGCGGGGCAGTCGCGGCAGCACCAGGATGTCGTCGACGGTGATCGCGGGCATGATGTCCTCCTAGGCCGGTTGGTGTCCATGTCAACCAATAACTCGGTAGGATCATTCCCATGGTGCGGTGGCTGGACGAACAGGAGCAACAGACCTGGTCTGCGTACATCCGGCTGCGTCAGCGGCTCGACGCCGCGATGGCCGCCGGGCTCGCCCGCGACGGACTCTCGGTCTCCGATTACGAGATTCTGGTGGCGCTGTCCGGCGCGCACGAGGGGAGTGTGCGGGCCCGCGACCTGGCCGCGCAGATCTGCTGGGACAAGAGCCGGCTGTCGAAGCATCTGGCGCGGATGGACAAGCGGGGGCTGGTGGTGCGCAGTCCGGCCGCCGACGATGCGCGCGGCCGGCTGATCTGTCTCACCGATTCCGGTCGCCGGGCACTGGAACAGGCCGCGCCCCGGCATGTCGAATTGGTGCGGCGGCTGTTCGTCGATCAGTTGAGCGATGTGGAGGCCCGGGCGCTGCGGTCTCTGTCGGACAAGGTCAGTGCGCGGGCCGAGAGCGACGCGGATGAACCCGGGAAGGTCGGCCGGCTCGATCCGTCGGAATGAGGTCCGACCCGGACGCTCACGTCTCGTCGGTGCCGTGCGGTCGTTCGAACTGCGTTCGCTTCCAATCGCCGAACGGTTCGTCGCGTTCCCGCACCGCCTCCCGGAAACCGGTAGTGGCCGAACGCAATTGGAAGGCATACCCTTCGCGGGTGTGCCGGGAGATACCGTCGAAGACGGTGCTGACCATCCCGGAATTGGCGACGCCCTGAGCCAACAGTGAGCTGTTGAGCGCGAGTTTCGCCATGATCAGCTGATTGATCGGCATGCGCGAAATGCGTTGCAGCAGTTGTTCGGTGCGTTCGTCGAGCTCGTCCGCGGGGCAGGACTCCACGGCCAGGCCCCACTCTTCGGCCTGTTTACCGCTGAGGCAGTCGCCGGTGAACAGCAACCGCTTCGCGCGCTGGTCGCCGAGCCGGTGCGCCCACATCCCCGCGGCCGGAATACCCCACACCCGGGTGGGGGGATAGCCGATCTTGGTGTCGTCGGCGCAGATGATCTGATCGCAGAACAGCGCGATATCGGTGCCGCCCGCGACGGCGAATCCGTGCAGTTTGGCAACCGTCGGCTTGTTCGCGTGCAGCAGGCTGGAGAAGCCGCGGTTGAACCGGCTCATCATCTGATAGTCGACCATGGGATCCCATGTGCCCCACGGGTTGTGGTTGCGCGCCTGCACCACCGGATCCACGACGGTTCCGGTCGTGGGCTGGGCCGACACGGTGGGGGACAGGCCGTTCTCCGCGAAGATCGAGAGGTCGTAGCCGCCGCAGAATCCCTTACCGCGCCCCGAGACCACCATCACGCGCACGCGCGGATCCAGGTCGGCGCGTTCGACCGCGTGCGCGAGTTCGATCGGGGTATCGGCGGTGATGGCATTGCCGTGCTCGGGCCGGTCGAACGTGATGCGGGCGATGCGGCCGGTCACCTCGTAGGTGAGGGTGCGGTAGGCCGGGCCCTGCTCCGGTTCCGGACGGTCGGCGAACAGCGAGTCCGCACCGCTGGTCAGGTCCTCGCGCCAGGCCGCGGGCCGGGTGCCGGAGTGGTGCGCGTCGTCGGTCACCCAAGAAGTGAACTCCAGTTCACTTCTTGCTGTCAAGGGGGCGCGCGGTCCCGCAGGGTTCAGGGAGACGGGTTTGCGTCGTCGGCGAGCCAGGGCGTCACCGGCGGTTTGATCCACAGGATCTTCTCGTCCGTGTGAACACGTTGTGCGGCAGGATGATTCGGGTTACGCGTGGCCCACGCATCCTTCTCGTCGAGCAGTTGTGCGACCAGTGTCCAGGTCTCGTCGGTACTCGGCGGATTGGTATCGGCCGCGCGCGCGAGTTTTCGGCGCGTGGCCGCCGGGACGGTCGCGAGTTCGGCGCCGGAGACCCCGCGCTGCCATAGATAGGCCGCGAGCCGTCGCGCCTTCTCGGCGCGGCCCTTACTGGCGTGGTCGGTATGTGCGTAGTCGGCCATATCGGTTCCCGATCGCGAACGGATGCCGTCGAGCCTAACCACGTCACCGCCGCGCCGGACTAGAGGATCCACTCCGGTCGATAGTCGGCATGGTCGGCCCAGCACAGCGCGACGCACCGTAACAACCGATCCTCTCGCCCGCCCCCGTCCGGCAGCTGTGCCAGCGTGACGATGAGCCGCTTGGCCAGCACCTCCCGCAGCACCTGCTCCGGATCGTGCCGCGCGATATGCGAATTCGCCGGCCCGTTCCCGGCGACGATCACGTCGTGCGCGCCGGCCCGCACGCTCCGATCACCGCGCTCGAACCGCCACGCCCGCCGTTCCCCGTCGACGGCCCGCGCCGCATGTTCGTCCTCGCGTAACCGCGCATCGATGAACTCGATAATGCTCCCCACGATTGTTTGGACGCCCCAGGCCGGTGACCGGTTCCGGTCGGCGGCCGATCAGGGTCGGCGCGAGATCACCATGATGTATTCGCAGGCAGCGTTCGTCCCGTTGGCGAAGCCGTGGTCCGTGTCGGCCTGGAAGAACAAGGAGTCTCCCGTGTTCAGGGTTTCGCTGACCCCGCCGATCAATACGGTGAGGGCGCCGTCGAGCACCACGAGTTGTTTCTCGGTGCCGGGTGGATACGCGGGCAGCAGTCCGGTGGAGACCTGTGCGGGGAGGCGGTGAACGATCATCTCGCCGGTTCCCGCGCCCGGGGCGGCGGACACCATATGCCGTTCGAAGCCGGTTTCCGGGTCGCGGAAGACGGGGCGATCGCTCTTGCGCAGGACGACGGCCGAGCCGGATGCGGCAGCAGCCGACCCGCCGATCAGGTCCGAGAGGGACGTGTCGAGCGCGTGGGCGATCCTGGACGCGACGCCGATGGTCGGGCTCTTCTCGCCGCGTTCGACCTTGGACAGCATCGCCCGGCTGACCGACGACTGCGTCGACAACTGCTCCAGCGTCAGGCCCGCCTCCTCGCGGCGTCGCCGCACGTTTCCGCCGAACGCGCCGGCCAGGTCGTCACCGTGGTGTGGTCCGGTCACGTTTGCGTCTTGCTCGACCACCGTGCTCCTCGATCGATGGGTATCTCGCCGCCCACAGTGTATGTTTCTTCGATCGGAGATGTTGTCTTCTATCGAAGAACTGCGCAATGCGCTATCTGGAGGTTCGATGCGTTTGGTTTCGAGTGGCCGGCACCATGCCACATTCGAATTCGGTGACCTGCAAGTGATCTCGTTGCGAGACGGCTACATCGATATGCCGCCGACCCGGCTCCGCGACGAGGACGGGTGCGCGCTCGAGCAGCTGCCGGCCGCCGTGCCGCTGGTCGGCGACAACTTGCGGCTGTCGGTGAACGCCTTCTTCGTCACCGACGGCACGCGATCGGTGCTCATCGACACCGGCGCGTCCAACGCCTGGCACGACCCCACCATGGGGTTGATCTACGACGCGCTCGACGACGCGGGAATCGATCGCGCGCAGATCACCGATGTGGCCGTCACGCACAACCACGAAGACCACGTGAGCGGCCTGATCGCACCGGACGGTTCGGAGGCGTTCGCCGAGCTCGAACGCGTGTGGATCGGCGCGGGCGACACGTCGGTGTTCACGGGTCGGCTGGAGCCGCTGCGCGACCGGGTCGTCCCCGTATCGGAGCGGGTCGCGATCAACGACTGGATCACGGCGATCCCGACCCCGGGGCACACGCCCGGTCACACCGTCTACGACATCACCAGCGGCGCCGCCCACCTGCTCGTCTGGGGCGACACCGTGCACGTTCCCACGCTCCAATTCGATCGGCCGGCCGTGTCCTGGGAGTTCGACGGCAATCAACCCCAGGCCCGCGCCGCGCGGGCGAGCCCCCTCGAACAACTCACCCGCCCACACCACTTCGTCGCCGGCGCCCACCTCGACTCACCCGGCATCGCCCGCGTAACCCCCGCCGGCGCCGGTTACGCGCTGGAATACCTGGCCCCACCGATCGGCTGATCGACCGGGCCGTGGGCGTGCGGCAAGGCGCACGCGGAATCTCTGTGCGGCGGAGTGGGATTCGCCGACCATTCGAGTCGGGAACGCAGAAGACCCCTGACCGGCATCCCAGGTCAGGGGTCTTCGTGTGGAGTGCGCCATCAGGGACTCGAACCCCGAACCCGCTGATTAAGAGTCAGCTGCTCTGCCAATTGAGCTAATGGCGCTTGGACCTCCGGATCGGGCCTGCAGGCTCCGTTCCGGTGCGGGAGAAACCATAACAGTTGGGTAGGCGGAAAGTGAAATCGGCTGTTCAAAGGCTGTTCGAGGGGGGATGGTGATCTTGCGTGAATGCGGTAACGGTTGGCGGGCCGGAAGGGATGAATCGGGCAAGAGTGTGCGGGGCCGGCTCGTCGTGTTCACCCGGTTGCGATCCTTCCACCTGGCAGAATGGGTGGGCGTGGTCTCGACCGATCCCCGCATGCGTGGTGGGTTGAGCAGCGTGGCTGGGCTTCCCGGTTGCGCACGAGGCATGAAACGGGGTTGCACATGGGCGGACGTCGAGGCTCGCGGCGGATGAAAGTGGTGGCGGGGTGGTTGGGCATGGTGTCGATGCTCGCCCTCGCGGTGACCGGATGCAGTGATTCCGGGGCAACGGGAAGTGGATCGGTGATCGAGGCGAATTCGGCCATCGACCTGGTCACACCGAAGGTGCTGACGCCGATCGCCGATGGCGCCGTCGGAGTTTCGCCGGCCGATCCGATTCCGGTGAAGGTGGACAACGGGAAATTGACCGCTGTCACGTTGCTCACACCGGACGGCACTCCGGTGGCCGGGCAGATCGCGCCCGACGGGACCTCGTGGCAAGTGACCGAACAGCTCGGCTTCAACCGCACGTATCGCCTGCGGGCCGAGGCGGTGGGGATCGGTGGGACTACCTCGACGACCATTAGTTTCACCACCCTCGCGCCGCGCAACAAGACGCATCCGTGGTTGCTGCCCGGGGAGAACGAGGTCGTGGGAATCGGGCAGCCGGTCGCGATCCAGTTCGACGAGAACATTCCGGATCGCCACGTCGCGCAGGATGCGATCAAGATCACTACGACACCGGCGGTGGAGGGCGCGTTCTACTGGGTGAACAATCGCGAAGTGCGTTGGCGCCCTGAGCATTTCTGGGCTCCGGGAACCAAGGTCACGGTGGATGTGAACACCTACGGCCGCGATCTGGGTGGCGGCCTGATCGGTGACTCCGATATCCATTCCAGCTTCACCATCGGTGATCCGATGGTCTTCACCGCCGACGACAACACCAAGATGGTCACCGTCGAACGCAACGGCCAGGTGATTCGAACGATGCCGACCTCGATGGGCAAGGACTCCACGCCCACCCAGAACGGCATCTACATCATCGGCGACCAGTTCGACCACATGATCATGGACTCGTCCACCTACGGTGTCGCCGCCACCGGCCCCAACGGGTATCGCACCCCGGTCGACTGGGCGACACGCATGTCCTACAGCGGCATCTTCATGCATTCGGCACCCTGGTCGGTCGGCCAGCAGGGCTATTCGAATACCAGCCACGGCTGTCTGAACCTGAGTCCGGAAGACGCCCGCTGGGTCTACGAGAACGCCAAGCGCGGCGATATCGCGATCGTCAAGAACACCGTCGGTGACACCCTGTCCGGTGTGGACGGACTCGGCGACTGGAACATTTCGTGGGCGGAGTGGAAGGCCGGCAACGCCGACACCAACCGCTGACCGACGCCTACAGCGGGCCTTCCGGACATCCGGAAGGCCCGCTCTTCGTCGGGGCCTCGGGGCGGCTCGCATTATCACCTCGATCTCCGGCAACGCCGAGCCGGTACAACCGCCGTCCGGCGACCGGACGCTACACTTGCGCCCGCCAATCGATGTTTCGGTGACATCGGGACCGAGGTGCACGGTGCTGCGGCTTCCCGAAATCGCCTGTGTTCGTGGCTCTTCCGGAGCGATTGCCGCTCCGCTGCGTGGTTGGCGACGGCTCCCCGGTGCGATTCGGTCTCGACTTGCTGAAGGGTCAGGTCCTCATGGGTGTGGGAGATCGGTACGCGGTGACGTCCGTCGTGTCGGTTATCGTTGCCGTTCTCGCGGTGACAATGGCCTCTGCTTCCGGTATCGCGGTCGCTGGACCGGCGGATCCGCCGGCGCGCTTCCTGCGCCAACATCTCGACTGGCGTCCGTGCGAGGATGCGGCCCTGGTGGCGGAGGGCGCGGTCTGCACGGATGTCGAGGTGCCCCTCGACTACGCCGACCCAGAAGGGCCGAGCATTCCCATCGCGGTCTCGCGGATTGCGGCGAGCGACACAGCACACCGTCGCGGTGTGCTGCTGACCAACTCGGGCGGGCCGGGTACGCCGGGGCTCGATGCGTTCGACCTCGTCGGTGATGTGCTCGAACCGGATGTGCTGAGCCGCTACGACCTGATCGGCTTCGACCCGCGTGGCGTCGCCCGCTCCGGGCGCCACCAGCGCTGCGGATGGCCGGTCGCGACCCCGATCCGCTCGGCAGGTGTCGGGCTACCCGGATTCGTCACCGAAACGGCCCTGCAGGCGCGGCTGGCCGCCGACTGCCTGGTGGGAGGTGATCGGAACTGGATGCGGCAGCTCAGCACGCGCAACACCGCCCGCGATATGGACGTGATCCGTGCGGCACTGGGTGAGGACCGCATCAGCTATTACGGCGTGTCCTACGGGACGTATCTGGGCGCGGTCTACTCGCAGTTGTTCCCCGGCCGCTCCGATCGCATGGTGCTCGACAGTGCCATCGATCCGCAGCGCTATTGGCTCGGGTTGCAACAGGACTGGGGGCCGGCCGTGGAAGCGGCCTTCGACGACTGGGCCGCCTGGGTGGGGGTGCGGGATCGGCAGTATCACCTCGGCGACTCCGCGCCCGAGGTGCGCCGGAGAGTCGAGGCCCTGATCGACCGGGCATCACTGTCGCCGATCGTGGTCGAGGGCTTCGGCTTCGACGATCATGTGCTGCCGAATCTGCTGTGGACGATGTTGCGGGACGCGCGCTTGAACGATGCCCTGGCGGCATCGGTGCGGGCGGTCGCCGACGCGGCGGAGGGACGCGCACCCGAGGTGCCCCCGCAGCTGCACCAGCAGATCGAGTACTACGAGCACGACGAAGACTCGGTCATGGTGCAGATCTGGTGTGCGGACGCGCCGATGCCCGCCGATCCCGCCTGGTACTGGAATGCGATCCAGGCGGCCCGGCCGAGTCAGCCGATCTTCGCCGCATTGGCCAACAATATCCAGCCCTGTGCGTTCTGGCCGCCGCCGGTGGAACCGCCCACCGTGGTCGACAATGCCGTGCCCGCACTGATTCTGTCCGCCACCGGCGACAACCGCACGCCTCATGCGCATTCTGTGGCACTGCACCGACAGATGTCGGGGTCTCGTTTGATCACCTTGGCCGACACCAGGATCCACATGGTGCTGCGTCCCGGTCTGAGCACCTGCATCCTCGACACGACCAACGACTACTTCCGGGACGGGGACTTCCCGGCGGACGACCGCACGTGCCAACCCACCACACTCATCGAATGAGTCGTCCGATCGGGCCGGACGGCAGGCCGAGGACTCGGATCAATGACGAAGGGGCAGGTCCGGAATCTCTTCCGGACCTGCCCCTTGCAGGGTGACCGACGGGACTCGAACCCGCGACAGCCAGGATCACAACCTGGTGCTCTACCAACTGAACTACGGTCACCATTGCCGGTAACAACCGGCGCGGTAGATGGTAGCGCGAAGACCGCCGGGAAACCTAATCGGCGGGTGTGGCGGGTGGCTGGGTGCCGGTGGAACCGGCGCTGACCTGCGCGGCGATCTCCGCGATCTCCGCGGTCGAGGGCCCGGGGGCGGCAACGAACGCGGTCCGCCGGTAGTACCGGAGCTCGCGGATGGATTCCTCGATATCGGCGAGGGCGCGGTGGGCCAGGCCCTTCTCCGGCTGGCCGAAGTAGATGCGCGGATACCAGCGCCGGCACAGTTCTTTGATCGAGCTCACATCGATCATCCGGTAGTGCAGGTGGGCGTCGAGTTCGGGCATGTCGCGGGCGATGAAGCCGCGGTCGGTAGCGATGGAATTGCCGGCGAGCGGCACGGTGCCGGGGGTGGGAACCCACTCGCGCACGTAGTCGAGAACCTGCTGCTGCGCCTGCTCCATGGTGACCGTGGAGCGGCGCACCTCCTCGGTGAGCCCGGATTTGGCGTGCATTTCCTGTACCACCGGCGGCATCGCCGCCAACGCGTCGTCGTCGGCGTGGATGACGATATCGACGCCGTCGCCGAGGATATTGAGATCGCTATCGGTTACGAGCGCGGCCACCTCGATCAGCTTGTCGCTGTCCAGGCGCAGGCCGGTCATCTCGCAATCCATCCACACCATCAGTTTGTCGGACACCCCGGCAACCTTAGTGCGCGGACGGTGCGAATCGGACCGACCGCACCGGATGCGCGCCGTCCGGCCCGTTGCGGCCGCATTCCGGCAAATCTCCCGCTACAGTTTGCCCAGGTGTATGCGTGATTCCAGTGGTGCCGGCAGCGGTGGGCAGGGCGACGGAGGATCGGCGATGACCAGTTCCGAGGACAAGGCGGCGAAGGCGGCGGCCGCGCGTAAGGCGGCCGAGGAAGCGGCCCGGGTCGCGGCGGAGG
>NZ_CAWMPM010000050.1:0-46422 GCF_963869435.1 Nocardia violaceofusca NBRC 14427 | reverse complement strand
CGCCCCGGCCGCGGGCGGCTTGCGCATCGGCAGGCTCGGCAGCGTCGCCGGTTTCGACTGCGCCGCAGCGGATTCGGCGGGCAGCGTGAAGTGGAATTCGCCCGGTTCGACCAGCGTCGGATCGGCGGGCCGGATGATCGGCAGATCACCGGACGTATCGCGCTCGTCCTTGCTGGGCGGCGGGATGATGCGCAGCGTGCCCGTGTTCTGGACCGGGGCAGCTCCCGCAGGGGCTGAGACAGGCTGTGCCGCACCGGCATTCGCGGCTTCCGTGGATGCGGCTGCCCCGCCCGCGGCCGTCTCACCCGCGGCGGCGGAGCTGCGTGGCTGGAAGTTTGCCGCGATCGTCGGTCCGTCCGGTCCGAACGGCTGGAACGTCGTCGGCTCCGGTGTGCGGCGGTAGTCGTTGTCCCGTGCCGCCGCCACGGACACCGGGTCGGGACCGTCGGACGGGTTCGCGCCGCGCGGAGTGTTGGCGAGCAGTTCCGCGCCGAACACTTTCGGTGTCCCGGAATCGAACGGCGTCCCCACGGTGCCCGAGTCGGCGGGCACACGCCCGCCCAGCCCCAGCGCCGCGCGGGCGGCGGCCGCGAACTGTCCGGCGGTCTGATATCGGTCGGCGGGCGCCTTCGCCATCGCGCGCGCGATCACGTCGTCGACCGCCTCGGGCACGCCGGCGCGGGCGGCGCTGGCTCGCGGCGGTGGTTCCGACAGGTGCGACCGGATCAGCACGCTGACGCTCTCGGCGGGGAACGGCGTCGCACCGGTGAGGCATTCGTGCAGGACACAGGCCAGCGAATAGATGTCGGCGCGGGCGGTCACGGGCCCGGAGTCGAATCGTTCCGGCGCCATGTAGGTGTAGGAACCGGCGGCGTGGCTGCCGGTGGTGTGCGGGTTGTCGCCCTCGTCGCGGGCGATGCCGAAGTCGGTGAGATACGCGAAGTCGGCCGGGGTGACGAGGATATTGGCCGGTTTCACATCCCGATGGACCAGCCCGGCGGCGTGGGCCGCATCCAGCGCGGCGGCCACCTGCTCGACGATCGCCACCGCGCGGTCGGTATCGAGCTTGCCCTGCCGGCGCAGCAGGGTGCGCAGGTTCTCACCGCGCACCAGCCGCATATCCAGGAACAGAGAGCCGCCGGTCTCACCCCAGTCGTGGATCGGGATGATGTGTGGTTCGGCCAGCCGCGCCGCCGCTTGCGATTCGCGGCGGAAGCGTTCCTGATACGTCGCGTCCTGGGCGAGCTGTTCGGGCAGAATCTTGAGCGCGACGACGCGATCCCTACCGGTATCGAACGCCTCGTACACCTCGCCCATACCACCGCGACCGAGCAGCGAGCGCACCTCGTACGGGCCGAATCTGGTGCCGACCCGTGACCTCGGCACATCCACCGGTGAACCTCCAACTCCTGGGCAAGGTGGCCAACCTGCCCGGCGCCGCACCGGGTTGCCTGCCCCTCAGAACGCCGATTCTCCGGGTGCGACCACGCCGTGGTCAAACGCGAACACGATCGCGGCCGCCCTGTCCCGTAACCCGAGCTTGCCGAAAATGTGTCCGACGTGGCTCTTTACCGTTACTTCGGAGATGCCGAGTTCGCCGGCGATCTCGGAGTTGACCCGCCCGCGGCCGATCAGTTTCAGCACCTCGAGCTCGCGCGCGGTCAGCTCCGCCATGCGCGAGCGAGTGTCCGCGGGGACCGGACGCGCCGTCCGATAGGCCGAGAGCACCCGGCCGGTGACGGACGGGTCGAGCCAGGAGCCGCCCTCGGCCACGGTGCGGACCGCGCGGATCAGATCCTCGGCGGGGGAGTCCTTGAGGATGAAACCGGCCGCGCCGGCCCGCAGCGCCCCCGAGAGCAGATGGTCGTCGTCGAAGGTGGTGAGTACCAGCACCGGCGGCGCGTCCGGCCGGGTCCGCAGCCGGCGCGTCGCATCGATGCCGCCGACCCGCTTCATTCGCAGATCCATCAGCACCACGTCCGGACGGTGGTCGGCCAAGGCGGCCGGCACCTCGTCGCCGTCGCCGCATTCGGTGACCACGAAGCCGTCGCGGCGGCGCAGAATCCTGCGCAGCCCGCCCCGCACGAGTTCCTGATCGTCGACGACGAGCACGGTGGTGGTGGCGGTATCGGTCTCGGTGAGCGGGGTCTGACCCGGGTTCACATGTCCTCCTGTGGTCTGCGGGACACTCTCACCGGTCCTCCTGGCGTTTGCGGGTGAGCGAGGTGATCGCGTCGCGCACCATCGTCAAAGGATCGTCGAGTCCGCTCACCGGGCAGACCTCGTCGGGAGCGAGGGGGATGCGGGCACGCACCTGCCAGTACTCGCCCGATCGGCCGGCCGACAGGTTGCCGTTCAGGGTGGCCGTGCGCTGGCGCATGCCGCTGATCCCCATCCCGCGGCCGGTGCGCGGAGCCGGGCCCTGCGGCAGCGTATTGCGCACGCGTACGGTCACTTCGCCGGGCAGCACGGCGATATCGAGGGACGCTCGGGCGCCGGGAGCGTGTTTGGCGATATTCGACAGCGATTCCTGGCTGATCCGATACAGCGCCAGACCCGTCGACGCGGACACCACCGCGGTGTCGCCGGTCAGGTGGTAGGTCACCGGCAGTCCGGCGCCGACGAAATCGGAGACCAGGTCGGCGATGTCCTCGAGCCCCGGTTCGGGCGTCAGCGCGGAGGGGCGCTGATCGAGCAGGCCGACGGTGTGCCGGATATCGGCCATCGCCTGGCGGCCGAGGCGCTCGGCATCGCCGAGTGCGTCGATGGCCTCGTCGACATCGCGATCGGTCTCGAGCGCGTGCCGGGCCGCGGTCAGGTGCAGCAGGGTGACGCTGAGGGAATGGGCGATCACGTCGTGGACCTCGCGGGCGATCCGGCGGCGTTCGTCGTCGGCCGCCTGCGCGGAGCGGATGGCCTGATTCTCGCGTTCCTGATCCAGCGACTGCCGCTGGAATTGCAGCATCAGACCGACCATCCAGCCCAGCACGATCGCGACGACGTACACCTGCACCAGTTCGCCGTAGCCCAGGGCGTAGAAGATCAGCATCTCCGCGACCGCGGCGATCATCCAGAACAGGCTCACCCGTTTCGGCGCGATCGCCCCGATCATGCCGACCATCACGGTCAACACCAGCGGCGAGCAGTCGGGCGAGACCGGCTGCAGCAGGAACAGCGCCTGGGCGGTGAGCGCGGACAGTCCGAACACCGCCGGCTTCGGGGGCAGATCGAAGAAGAACAGCAGCGGATAGCAGGCGAACAGCAGCGCCACCGCGAGGAAGGGCACCCCCGTCGAGAAGTACTGGCTGCGCAGCGACGCGGCCGCGACCGCCGACACCACGACCGCGACGTCCGCGGTGACGACCACCGAGACGGGATAGCCGTAGGACATCTCCTCGACGCGCTGCCGCAGCGTGCCGGCCGGATCGTGCACGAGGTCGAGAAGTCGCCGCGCGACCCGCCCCAGCGCCAGGCGTGCCCGGCCCGGGCGCCGGGGTGCGTGCGGCGATACCTCCGCACGGTCGTCGGCGCTGGTCAGGTCCATAACAGTCAGGCTAGTCGCCGACGGGTGGTCGCTGCATCGTTCCCGGAAAGGGCTCACGCTCCTACCGTGGTAGGACGCGAAGTCTCGTCTGCGGCACGACGTATCCGCGGTGGCGCCTCCGTAGCGTGAGTCGCACAGTGTCCGGCAGAGAGGTTCGGACACCCGGCCCGAGGAGATGGGTGCGATGACTTGGCAAGACCAGCACGCTCGTACCGAAATCCTGCACGAGGTGCTCGCCCGCGCGGCCGTCGACCCGGCCACGCCGGGCCTGTTCTACGACCTGCCCGAGTGCGATCGGCTCTTCGGCGGGCCCACCGGAGTGCTTGCCGCCCTGCGGTATCGGTGGGACAACCACCTGCACGCCAAACTCGACCAGGCCCAGCTGCAGGGACAGTCCCCGAGCGAGGCCTATCGGGAATTGGCCGCCGAACAACCGGTACTGCGTGCCGTGCTCGACGCACACGAGGTCCGGCATTGGCATCGGGAGCCGGCCCTGGCACGCTGAGCGACGATCCGACCCGGTTGCGGCGCAGTCGAACCCGCGCCGCCACCGCGACCGACAGCAGAAAGAGGGTGGGGCGACCGCCATGTTGGAATTGACCGACGTAGTCAAGGAATACCGGGTGGGTGAACAGCGGGTTCGCGCCCTCGACACCATCAGCCTGCGCATCGAGGCGGGCGAATTCACCTCCATCATCGGCCCGTCGGGCTCCGGGAAGAGCACGCTGCTGCATCTGCTCGGCGCGTTGGATTCACCGGATTCGGGATCCATCACCTTCCGGGGTGAGGAGATCGGTTCCCTCGACGACAACCGGCAATCCGAATTCCGCCGTCACCGAGTGGGTTTCGTCTTCCAGTTCTTCAACCTGCTGCCCACTCTCTCGGCGTGGGAGAACGTCGCGGTCCCGAAACTGCTGGACGGCACCGGATTACGCAAGGCCAAGCCGCGGGCGCTGGAACTGCTCGACCGGGTGGGCCTGGCCGATCGCGCCGAACATCGCCCCGCCGAACTGTCCGGCGGCCAGATGCAGCGGGTGGCCGTGGCTCGCGCGCTGATCATGGACCCGCCGCTGATCCTCGCCGACGAACCCACCGGCAATCTGGATTCCAAGACCGGCGCCTCGATTCTGGAACTGCTCGGCGACATCTCCGGGGCCGGCAATTCGGTGGTGATGGTCACCCACGACATGGGGGCCGTCGAATACTGCGATCGCGTGATCACCCTGCGGGACGGGCGCATCGGTTCCGACGAACTGGTTTCCGCGCGCGGCCGTGAGGTGCACGACGGTGACGAGGTGGTGCGCGCGTGATCACAGCCGGCTGGGATCGGTTGCGGCTGTTCAATATCGGAGAGCTGTTCACCCACAAGGGCCGCACCGCCATGTCGATGGCGGTCATGGGGGTTTCGGCGGGACTGCTGGTGGCGGTGCTCAGCATTTCCGGTTCGGTGACCGGTTCGGTGGACCGGCTGACCTCGGCGCTGGGCGGTAAGGCGCAACTCGAGATCTCCGGCGTCACCGCGAGCGGATTCGGACAGGACCTGGTATCGCAGGTGCGCGCCGTGCCCGGCGTCGAGGCCGCGGTGCCGATGATCCGCACGGGGGTCGGCAATCCGGCCGATCGCACGCTGCTCATCGGCGCCGACGCATCGGTCTCCGCACTCGGCAGCGATCTCAACGGGGCGATGAGCGCGCAGGCGGCGAAACTGCTGTCGGTTCCCGGCGGGGTTCTCGTCGGCGCGGGGCTGGGCCGGCACGAGGGCGACACCTTCACGCTGGGCAACCGGCAGGTGACCGTGGCCGGGGTGCTCGACGACGCCACCTCACACAAACTCAACAGCGGGCACATCGTCATCGCCACGCTGCCCGTCGCTCAGCAACTCGCCGGACGGACGGGCATGCTCGACTCCATCCAGATCGTGCCGAAGCCGGGAACCGATGTCGGACAGCTGCGTTCGGCGCTGACCACACTGGCGAACGGCCGTGCCGTGGTGGCCGACCCGAGCCTGCGCACCGCCCAGGCGAGCGGCGCGATCCAACTCGTCCGCTTCTCCACGACGATGGCTTCGGCTGCGGCGCTGATCGTTTCGGGCTTCCTGATCTACAACGCGATGAGTATGGCGGTGGCACAACGCCGCCCGACACTGTCGCTGCTGCGCGCGATCGGCGGGCGGCGGCGCCCGATGGTGCGTGATCTCATCGTGGAGGCGGCCGTCATCGGATTGATCGGCGGCGCGATCGGTTCGGTGGTCGGGATCTTCGCCGGCCGCATGTCGATCGACACGATTCCCTCGGCCATGGTGGCGGCCGTGGACACCCGCACCGAATACATGGTGCCCGGATACGCGATTCCGTTCGCGATCGCGGCCTGCGTGCTCGCCAGCGTCGCCGCCGCCGCGATCGCGGCTCGCCAGGTCTACAAGGTGCAACCCATCGAAGCTCTGGCGCCGGTCGGCGTGTCGAAGGCCGATGCGGTGGGGCCGTGGCTGCGCTGGGGGGCGCTGGTGGGCGGCCTGGTCATGGTCGGTGGCGCGATTTTCATCGCCCGCGCCGATCTGGGGCGGGCGTCGCTGGCCGCGATCTCGCTGTCCATCGCGGGCGCGGTCGGGCTGTGTTTCGCCGCGATGGGCCCGATCGTGCGCCTGGCCGCGGCGGTGGCCCGTATCTTCGGAGCGCCCGGCGCGCTGGGGGCGACCACCATCGAGCGGGCTCCGCGTCGCGTCTGGGCGACGGCGATGACGGTGATGATCGGCGTCACCGCGACAGTCGCGATGGGCGGTGCGTCGAGCAATCTGGTCGATTCGGCGACGGACTCGTTCTCCGATCTCGGCCGCCGCGACGCCTACATCAGCCCCACCTCGCTCGCCGAATTCCCCACGGGGCCCTTGCTTCCCGCCGATCTGAAGGAGACCGTGCGGCGGGTTCCCGGTGTCGCCGATGTGGGATCGGCACAGATGGCCTTCGCCACCGTGGGCAGCGATCGGGTGATGTTGCAGGCCTATCAGTCCAATATCCGGTCGTCGGTCCTCGCGGATCTGGGACCCGATGTGTTGCAACAGATGTCGACCGGCGAGGGCGTGGTGCTGTCGCGCGACGTGGCACGCTCCCTCGGCGTCGGCGCGGGCGCGCAACTCGAACTGCCCACGCCGACCGGCATCCATTCCGTGCGGGTCCTGCGGGTGATCCCGTACTTCTCGGCGCTGTCGGGCATCGTGCTGATGGATCTGGACGTCCTGCGGCAATGGTACGACCGCCCGGGAGAAACGATCCTCGGCGTCAACTTCGCACCCGATGCCGACAAGGCCCACGTGATCGACGCGATCCGCGCGGTGGTGCCGCCCGGTCTGCACGTGGACACCGGAGCGCAGGCGCTCGCGGCGGTATCGCAAGGGGTGCAGCAGGGTACGTCGCTGTCCGGTTCGATCCTGTGGATCGTGGTGCTGGTCTCCACCGCGGCACTGCTGAACACGCTGATGCTGTCGGTCCTGGAACGCCGCCGCGAACTCGGCGTGCTGCGCGCCATGGGCACCAGCCGCCGATTCCTGTTGCGCACGGTGCTCACCGAGGCCGCCGGCATCGGATTGGCCGGTGCCGCACTGGGTTTGGTGACCGGCGCGGCCGTGCAATATCTGGCCACCATGGCGATGGGTCACGCGATGACCATCGACGTGGTGTATCGCCCGAGCCCCATGTTGCTGGTCTACGCCGTCGCCGCGCTGGTGCTGGCCCTGCTCGGCTCGATTCCGCCGTCGCTGCGCGCGGCCCGCATGCCGATCGTCGAGGCCATCGCCGTCGACTGATCGAGTCAGGAGGGGAAGTCCCACGCGGCCGGGCGCGCGGGACTACTCCCTTTCGGGCCGAGAGTCGGTCGGTGCGGCGGCCGGTGGCCGATAGATTGGCGGAATGGACGAATCGGATGCCGTCGGCCCGCCCTTGTCCGCGCTGGATACGGGTGCGAAGCCACCCGGTCCGATCGCCGCCGCCGCCACCGTGTTCGCCGTCGCCGTGCTGGTCTGCTTGCACTACGGCTGGTGGCCGTCCCGATTCGGCAGTATGCGGTGGGCCGATCCCTTGCTCGCCGCGGCGGGGGCACTGGTCCTCCTCGCCGCCGTGGCAGTGCTGTGGACGGTCCGCACCCTGTACGTGCTCGGACGAGACCGCCGATGGTCGTGGTGGGTGCTGCTCGTACCAGTGACCGTGCTGGCCGCCGGTCTGATGGTGATCCTCGCGCCGCGAACGACATTCGACGAGATGCGCCCGGAATTCGAACGCGTCGCCCGCGAGCTGCTGGCGGGGCCCGACACTGTCCGGAGCAATTTCGAGATCGGGCGGTTCGACATCGCCTATGCGCGCGCGGATTCGGGTGGTGCCGTCTACTTCGTCGAGGCGGGCGGGCTCGGGCTGGACACGAGCAGCGGGTGGGCCTACTCACCGAACGGCAGGCCGGCCGGATTCGACGATTTCTCGGCGAGGCACCTCGCCGGACCGTGGTACGAGTTCACCGCGGTCTGGCGGACGTGACTCGGGTCGGCGCAGCGTCGTCGGTGCCCTTACATAAACTGGTGGCCATGACTGCACCCACGGTGGACTTGATGGACTATGCCGACGTCATCGACCGGTACGAGCCGGTGCTGGGCATGGAGGTGCACGTCGAACTGGGCACCGAAACCAAGATGTTCTGCGGGTGCCCGACGGCCTTCGGCGCCGAGCCGAACACGCAGGTCTGCCCGGTATGTCTGGGCCTGCCGGGTTCGCTGCCGGTGGTCAACCAGCAGGCCGTGGAGTCGGCGATCCGCATCGGTCTCGCGCTGAACTGCTCGATCACCCCGTGGGGCCGATTCGCGCGCAAGAACTACTTCTACCCGGATCAGCCGAAGAACTACCAGATCAGCCAGTACGACGAGCCGATCGCCACCGACGGCTACCTCGATGTGGTGCTCGACGACGGCTCCGTCTTCCGGGTCGACATCGAACGTGCCCACATGGAGGAGGACACCGGTAAGTCCCTGCACGTGGGCGGCGCCACCGGCCGCATCCACGGCGCGAGCCATTCGCTGCTGGACTACAACCGGGCCGGCGTGCCGCTGATCGAGATCGTCACCAAGCCGATCACCGGCGCCGGTGAACGGGCCCCCGAGGTGGCGCGCGCCTACGTCACCGCACTGCGCGATCTGCTGAAGGCGCTCGACGTCTCCGACGTGAAGATGGAGCAGGGTTCGCTGCGCTGCGATGCCAACGTATCGCTGATGGCCAAGGGCGCCAAGGAATTCGGCACCCGCACCGAGACCAAGAACGTGAACTCGCTGCGCAGCGTCGAGGTCGCGGTGCGCTACGAGATGCGCCGCCAGGGCGCGGTGCTCAGCTCCGGCGGCACCGTGATCCAGGAGACCCGGCACTTCCACGAGAGCGACGGCTCCACCTCCCCGGGCCGGGTGAAGGAAACCGCCGAGGACTACCGCTACTTCCCGGAGCCGGACCTCGAGCCGATCGCACCCGACGCCGACTGGGTCGAGAAGCTGCGCGGCACCATCCCCGAATACCCGTGGCTGCGCCGCGCCCGCATCCAGGCCGAATGGGGTCTGTCCGACGAGGTGTTCCGCGATCTGATCAACGCCGGCGCGCTCGACCTGATCATCGCCACCGTCGACGCCGGCACCACGGTCGACGCCGCCCGCGCTTGGTGGGTCAACTACCTCACCGAGCAGGCCAAGGAGCGTGAGGTCGCGCTCGAGGATCTGCCGATCACGCCGAAGCAGGTCGCCGAGGTGGTGGCGCTGGTCGACGCCAAGACCGTCAACTCCAAGGTCGCGCGCCAGGTCGTCGATTTCGTGCTGGCCGGTGAGGGCGATCCGGGGCAGATCGTCGAGGCCAAGGGGCTGGGCATGGTGTCCGACGATTCGGCCCTGCAATCCGAGGTCGACAAGGCCCTGGCCGCCAATCCGGACATCGCCGACAAGATCCGCTCCGGCAAGGTCCAGGCCGCCGGCAAGATCGTCGGCGACGTCATGAAGGCGACCCGCGGCCAGGCCGACGCCGCCCGCGTCCGCGAACTGGTCCTCGCCGCCTGCGGCGCCGCCTGAGTTCTCGACCCCCGAGGCCCGGTCCACTGCGGCCGGGCCTTCGACGGAGCGCTAGTCCGGTCCGCCGCCCGCGCCGCCCTTCGGCGGTGGGATGCGCACGATCCGGTCGTCCAGCGGGCCCGCGGCGGCGGGCTTGTTGACCGTCCCCACCCAGACGTTGCCGTCGGCGCCCAGCGCGGCGCCGCCGAGGGAGCCGTATTTGTCCTGGGCCACCATCGTCGGGGCGGTGGTCACCGCGTGGGTGGTGGGGTCGGCGTCGGCGAAGGCCAGCGCCTTGGCGCCCGACATCGAGACCGCGACGCCGTCCACCGCGGCCGCGCAGCCACCCGCACCCGGTTTGTCCGGCCACGTCCATGCGGTGGCGACGGCGCCGTCGGGTCCCAGGCGCTGCAGCCGGTCCTCGGTGGCGGTGCGGTCTGTGAACCAGATGGTGTCCTTGTGGTCGGGGCACACTCCGCCCGCGGTGCCGATGCCCGACGCCACCACCTTCGGATTGGCGTTGCCCGGCGCCGGATCGTCGATCTCGAGCAGCTTGCCCGCCAGGGATCCGGGGTTGTTCGCCGCGCCCGAATTGCCGGCGTCACCGGTCAGCACCGCCAGCTTGGTCGGTGAGACGAAGGCGAGTGAACCGTGATTTCCGTTGGCGCCCTTGGGAATTCCGGTGAGAATCGGTTTCGGATCGCCGCCCGCGCCGATGCGCACGACGCGATTGTCCGAGGCGGTGGTGATGTAGGCGTAGACCAAGCCGTCCTCGCCGTAGCTCGGTGAGAGCGCGACATCGCTCAGCCCACCGTCGCCTGCCCCGTCGACGTCGACCCGGGCGACCTCGAGCGGCTGCGGCGGCGCCTGGCTCGGATCGACGGCGGTGACCTTCAGAATGCGCCCCGTGGTGCGCTCGGTGACCAATGCCTGCTGCCCGTCCGGCAGGACCGTCAGCCCGCCGGTGGTGTCCAGGCACGACACCACGACCGCCGGATCGGGATCGATACACGGCCCGGTGGGGCGCTGCCCGGTCGGCGGCGGAGTTTTCGGTTCGCTGGTCGGACCCTGCCCCTCGGGTTCGATGGTGGGCGCGGGAGTGAACGGTTTGGACGCGGAATCGTCGAAGCGGGCACAGCCGACCACCAGGCCGGCGGTGACGGCGAGGATCGACGCGACACGGCCGACGACAACCACACTCATTGCCCAAACGTTACGGAAATACCGCCGCGCGCGCTCGCAGGGGGCCGGGCCACACCGCGCGGACCGTCACGGCGACTCCGGTTCGTGCTGGCGAGGCGCGCCGCAGGACCTGCCGGGCGCGGCTGACACGCCGGGACCGGACCACGCGCCCGCTCGTTCGGCGTCATACTCTGTGCCCGTGACGGACAAGCCGAATCAAACACCGGAATCGAATCAGCCGTCGGGGCGGCCGTCGGGCTCCGGACCGACGGCAGGCAGCCCCTACGACAATCCGACCGGCGAATTCCCCTCGGTGAAACCCGCGGTGGGCAAGGATGTTCCGCGGACCGAGGACGATTTGGGCCTGGACCCGGACGTACCGGCCGCGGGTGCCGAGCACACCGGCGCCACGAAGGCGACGAAGGGCCCCACCGGCACCGCGGCCGCCGGCGCTACCGCCGCGAGCGCAGCGCACCCCGGCGCTGCCCGGGGCACCGACCACCCCGGCGCCGAGCCCACCGGCACCGAGCATCCCGGCGCGGAACACCCCGACGCCGAGCATCCCGGCACTGCTCCGGGCGGCGCCGCGCCCGCCGATGCGGAAGCGCCCACCTATGCCTTCGCCACGATCCCTCCCGCCCGGGCCAACGGCGAGACCGAGCGTCTCCGTCGCCCGCGCGAATATCGCCGCGGCACACTGGATCTGGGCTTGCTGGGTTTGCGCCTGACCGTCGGCCTCACCTTCCTGTACCACGGCCTGCAGAAGCTGGCGGGCTGGTTCCACGGACCCGGTCTGGACGGCACCCGGCACATGCTCGAACAGGGCGGCTGGAAGCACATCGAACTGTCCACCGCGATGCTCACCGTCTCCGAGGTCGGCGGCGGCGCGCTGATCATCCTCGGCCTGGCCACCCCGCTGGCGGCCGGCGCGGTCCTGGCCTCGATCTCGACCGCGTGGCTGTGGAAGCAGGGCATGGCTCCCGACTTCCAGTACCGCCCGGTCGAATTGGAGTCGATCCTCGCCGGCGCGGCGGCCTCGCTGATCCTCACCGGCCCGGGCCGCCTGTCGTTCGACCGCAACCGCGGCTGGGCCGTCCGCCCGTCGTGGGGTTCGTTCGTCTGCCTGGTCCTGGCACTCGGGGCAGCGGCCGCGGGCTGGATCTTCCTGCACGGCGGCAACCCGTTCGTGGGGATCTTCTAGAGTCGTCCCCGTGTCGAATCCCGTTGAGCCGTCGAGTCACCGAGCGATCGAGCGCCTGATCGCCGACTACGCCCTGCTGGTCGACCAGGGCGACTTCGGCGGCGTCGGAGCCCTGTTCGCCACGGGCAGCTTCGGCGGCAGCGGCGCGCGGATCGAGGGCAGCGCCGCCGTGGAGAAGATGCTGTCCGCCACCGTGATCCGCTACGACGACGGCACTCCCCGCACGAAACACCTGGTCACAAACCTGGTGATCGAGGTCGACGAGGCCGAGGGCACTGCCACGGCCAGATCGTATTTCACCGTCCTGCAAGCCACCCCCGACCTACCACTGCAACCCATCGTGAGCGGCCGCTACGCCGACCGCTTCCACCGCACCGACGGCACCTGGGCCTTCGCCGAACGCGCGGTCACCATGGACCTCATCGGCGACGTCAGCCATCACCTGCGCAGGTAGGTAGCTGCGACGTCCGACTACAACCCACTGAAAACGGCCGCTCCCGTCGGAGAGCAGCCGTTTCGCGCACTCGATGATTACCCCCGCCCCGGAAGCGAAAGGGCCGCCCCGCCGCAGCGGGGCGACCCGTCTTCCGATCTTTCACTCGGGCGACATCGGTTTCGCATGCACAGGGGTCACTGGTCGCCCAACTGCCGCAGATCCGGCGGACCGGCCCGGATGAGCTCCGGCGCGGAACGACCGCTCAGCTACGAATGAATGCGAGCAGGTCGGCGTTGATGGTCGCGGCTTCGGTCGTCGGCATCCCGTGCGGGAAACCCGGATAGGTCTTGAGGGTGCTGTTGGGCAACAGTTCGGCCGAGCGGATGCCGGTGTTCTCGATCGGGACCACCTGGTCATCCTCTCCGTGCATGACGAGGGTGGGGATCGTGATCTTCGTGAGCTCATCGGTGAAGTCGGTCTGGGAAAATGCGACGACACCGTCGTAGTGGGCTTTGGCGCCGCCGGTCATACCTTGGCGCCACCAGTTCGCGATCACTCCTTCGGAGGGCTGTGCGCCGGGCCGGTTGTAGCCGTAGAACGGTCCTTCGGCGAACGTGCGGAAGAAGTCCGACCGGCGGGTGGCGACCTGCTCCTGGATGTCATCGAAGACCGACTTGTCCAATCCACCCGGATTGTCGGCGGTCTTCACCATGATCGGCGGCACCGCACTGATCAGAACGGCTTTTGCCGCCCGATCCTGTCCGTGGCGGGTCAGATAACGCACGACCTCCCCGCCGCCGGTGGAATGACCGATATGAACCGCGTTCGTCAGATCGAGATGGGTGACCACGGCGGCCAGGTCATCGGCGTAGTGGTCCATATCGTGCCCGTCGGCGACCTGAGCGGAACGGCCGTGTCCGCGCCGGTCGTGAGCAACCACCCGGAAACCGTGGGACAAGAAGAACATCAGTTGTGCGTCCCAGTCATCCGAGGACAGAGGCCAGCCGTGGCTGAAGACGATGGGCTGTCCGCTGCCCCAGTCCTTGTAGTAGATGTCGACGCCGTCCGACGTTGTAATGAAAGGCATGGGGACTCCTCGTGATCGGATTCTCGGTTGTTGCCCGCAGGTCGCGACCGGAACCGGTTGGGGCGACGACGCTTCTGAACGGTCGGCGCCAGACAAATGTTGCTCGATTCGGACATGGCGCGCCCCGCTGTGCGCGCCACGAATCCCCCTTTTTCCGCCATCCCGGTTCGCGGTCGCCGGATCGTGGGGCGATCACTCCTCGGCAGGGCGGGACGCCGTGCCGGTTGCCGGCGAACAGACGACGATCAGCCGCAGGTCAGGCGATACTGTGTCGCTCTGACCTGCGGCTGAGGTTCGATATGGACCTCGGTAACTCACCGAGCACACCAAACGTGGTCGATCACCTGACGCGAGACCGACACCCCCTTCCCGCACCCCACGGCACGCAGGAACGCGGGGAGGCGGCACAGCCTAGGGCACGCGGCGGACGGCGCCCTTGTCGGCGGAGGTGGCCAGTGCGGCGTAGGCCCGCAGCGCGGTGGTGATCGGCCGGTCGCGCTGCACCGGCTGCCACGGCCGTTCCCGCGCTTCCATCTTGGCGCGGCGCTCGGCGAGCACCTCGTCGTCGACCAGCAGCTCCAGCGCACGGGTGTGCACGTCGATGCGGATGCGGTCGCCGTTCTCGATCAGGCCGATGGCGCCGCCGCTGGCCGCCTCGGGGGAGATGTGCCCGATGGACAACCCGGAGGTGCCGCCGGAGAAGCGGCCGTCGGTGATCAGCGCGCACACCTTGCCCAGGCCGAGGCCCTTGAGGAACGAGGTGGGGTGCAGCATCTCCTGCATACCCGGGCCGCCGGCGGGGCCTTCGTACCGGATCACGACGACGTCGCCGGGGGTGATCTTCTTGCCGAGGATC
The DNA here is from genome assembly GCF_963869435.1 of Nocardia violaceofusca NBRC 14427. Taxonomy (NCBI): domain Bacteria; kingdom Bacillati; phylum Actinomycetota; class Actinomycetes; order Mycobacteriales; family Nocardiaceae; genus Nocardia; species Nocardia violaceofusca. Next base: position 32,058 of record NZ_CAWMPM010000050.1, on the reverse strand, counting down.
GCCGAAACCGCGTCCTCCTGGGATTCCAGCACCACGGCCGGTCCTTCGAAGGTGAACAGATCCTCGTCGATACCGGCGGTTTTCAGGATGGCGCCATCGAGGGCGATATTGCCCCGCAGCACGCACAGGCCGCCTTCGACGGTGTAGGCGTGCGCGATATCGCGGATGCATCCGCCCTCGGCATCGGTGTCGAGCGAGGACCAGCGGTTCTCGGTGGAGAACGGCACGGTGGTCCGCACGCCGCCGGGCGCGGCGTGGAACAGTTCGATCGCTTCGTCGGAGGCCTTGCCGGAGCGGATGTCCCAGGTATCGAGCCACTCGTCGAAGGAGGCGGTGTGCACGGTGGTCACATCGGTTTCCAGCAGTCCGCCGCGGCGCAGTTCGCCCAGGATGGCGGGGATGCCACCGGCGCGGTGCACATCTTCCATGTGGTAGTCGGAGTTGGGGGAGACCTTCGACAGGCAGGGCACCCGGCGCGAGATCTCGTCGATGGTGGCGAGGTCGAAATCGATCTCGCCTTCCTGCGCGGCGGCCAGGGTGTGCAGCACCGTGTTGGTGGAACCGCCCATCGCGACGTCGAGGGCCATCGCGTTGCGGAAGGCCTTGGCGTTGGCGACGTTTCGCGGCAGGACGGAATCGTCGTCGTCGCGGTACCAGCGGTTGGCGATGTCGACGACGGTGCTGCCGGCCCGCTCGAACAGGGCCCGCCGCGCCGCGTGGGTGGCGAGGGTGGAGCCGTTGCCGGGCAGTGCCAGGCCCAGTGCCTCGGTGAGGCAGTTCATCGAGTTCGCGGTGAACATGCCGGAACAGGAACCGCAGGTCGGGCAGGCGCTGCGCTCGACTTCGCTGAGGCCCTCGTCGCTGACCTCGGTGGAGGCGCTGGCGGCGATCGCGGTGATCAGATCGGTGGGCGCCTGGGCCACACCGCCGACGACCACGGCCTTACCGGCCTCCATCGGACCGCCGGAGACGAACACGGTCGGGATGTTCAGCCGCATGGCGGCGTTGAGCATGCCGGGAGTGATCTTGTCGCAGTTGGAGATACACACCAGCGCGTCGGCGGTGTGCGCGTTGACCATGTATTCGACCGAGTCCGCGATGATTTCGCGGCTGGGCAGCGAGTAGAGCATGCCGCCGTGACCCATCGCGATGCCGTCGTCGACGGCGATGGTGTGGAATTCGCGCGGCACACCGCCGGCGGCGCGCACCGCGTCGGCGACTATCTCGCCGACATCCTTGAGATGCACGTGGCCGGGCACGAATTGGGTGTAGGAGTTCGCGATCGCGACGATCGGCTTACCGAAATCGGAGTCGGTCAGGCCGGTGGCCCGCCAGAGTGCGCGTGCGCCTGCGGCATTGCGTCCGGCGGTGGTGGTGCGTGAGCGAAGCGGTGGCATGAATTCGGTCCTCGGTGGTCGGCGCGGTGGCCGGAGCGGCTCTACTCGGGCAGGGCTCTGCTCGTCGGTGCTCATCGTCCGGTGGGTCGCCGGGGCCGAGGGCTGGTCGGCCACCGTGCGGAGCGTCTCTTCGGCGAGTGGTGTCGTCGGCAGAGGTGTCTGTTCGCAAGAGCAGAGTGTCTGTTCGGCGCTTCAACGTTACTCCCGCCACCGGAGCGTGCTCACCGGAGGCGGGTGGTCGTGCGGCCGCGGGGTGGCGCGGCAGCACGACGCACGTCGAGCCGGTCCGAGCGGCCGTCACCGGGTGGGGTCTCGACCACGGACCCGCACCGCGATGCGATGATCGCGGCGACTGCGCCCCGAGTGGGGACGTCCTCAGGGCAGCGCCGCGAAAGCTCGGATTTGTTCCCGGCGTTCGGGGTTGGCGCGAGAGTGTGAAACATCCCACTCGATCGCCGCGGTCGTGCTGCGACAACCCGCCGAAGCGGCGGAGTTGAAGAAGTAGTTCGCTCAGTCGTCCGTGGGGGTGTCCGGCTTGTCGGCAGCGTCGGTCGACGAGCTGTCCGCTGCACCGGATTCCGGGGTCTCGTCGGCGCTGCCTTCCTGGCCGCCGCCGCTCTTGTCCTCCGCGCTCGCCGCGCTCTTCTCCGGCCGCGCGAACGGATCCGGAATCCGCCCGTCCGAGGCCGCGACCAGATCCTTCAATCGGTCGTAGCTCACCGCCGGCAGAGCCACCTCGGAGTCGTCGCTCAGATGGGCGCGCACCCAGCCGCGCTTGGGGATCCGCAGCCCCTGAATCTGCGACCAGTCGACGTGCCGGGAACCGAAAATCGTCCGCAGATCGAGTCCACCGGCCGACACCGTGGTGCGGGAGCGTTCGACCCACCACGCGGCCGCGATCGGAATGAGGAACAGGATCCACAGCACCGCCGGCCAGCCGAAGAACGGGAACGCCGCGCAGAACAGCAGGATGAACACCCCGAGATGCGCCAGCCGGGGAATACGGATCACACGCCCCGTATCGGATCCGCCCTCGGCGGTGTGGGACGATTGAGCTGGTGGCACGGACTGCTGCGGCGATGACACACCCCCATCCTCGCATCATGGTGAAGCGACACTCGAACCGCCCCGTCTCACATAATGAGACACCGCACGTCAAGTAATTTGACTCATCGACTCTCGCGCGCATACCGTCGAGCGCGTGAATCGAAACGAGCTTCTCGTAATCGGCCGGCGCGTCCAGCGCTGAGCCTGACGACTCGAGGTCGACTACGTCAAGCTCGCAACTGCGACGCGCCACCCTCGCTCAGCCATCGGCTGACGGGGGCTTTTTTGTGTTCGGACAAGTTGTGTTCACGGCTTCGATGTTCGCTCGAGCGCCGCGCAGGCGCCCCGTGAGAGCGAAGCGGTGAACGACAAGCAGTAAGGAAAAAGACGGTGAGCGCACCAACCGCACGGCCCGGGCCCTCGGCCCGCAGGCCAGCGCCCTCGGCTTCCCAGCCGACTCCCGCGGCTGCGGCCGCGACCGGAAACCGCCGCCAGGTCCCGCCCGAGAAGGTGACCGGCGCCCAGTCCGTCGTCCGCTCCCTCGAGGAGCTCGGCGTCGACACGGTATTCGGCATTCCGGGTGGTGCGATTCTCCCCGTCTACGACCCGCTCTTCGACTCCACGCGCGTGCGCCACGTGCTGGTCCGCCACGAGCAGGGCGCCGGACATGCGGCGACCGGTTACGCCCAGGCCACCGGCAAGGTCGGTGTGTGTATGGCCACATCCGGTCCGGGCGCGACCAACCTGGTGACCCCGATCGCGGACGCGCAGATGGATTCGGTGCCGCTGGTGGCGATCACCGGACAGGTCGGCCGTGGCCTGATCGGTACCGACGCCTTCCAGGAAGCCGACATCTCCGGCATCACCATGGCGTGCACCAAACACAACTTCCTGGTCAACGACGCCATCGACATCCCGCGCATCATCGCCGAGGCGTTCCACCTGGCCTCGTCCGGCCGCCCGGGCGCGGTGCTGGTCGACATCCCGAAGGACGTGCTGCAGGCGCAGACCACCTTCAGCTGGCCGCCGGAGATGCGGTTGCCCGGCTACCGCCCGGTGACCAAGCCGCACGGCAAGCAGGTGCGCGAGGCGGCCCGCATGATCGCCGAGGCCAAGGCTCCCGTGCTCTACGTCGGCGGCGGCGTGATCAAGGCCGACGCCTCGCCGGAGCTGTTGGAACTGGCCGAGCTGACCGGCATCCCGGTGGTCACCACCCTGATGGCGCGCGGCGCGTTCCCCGACAGCCACACCCTCAACATGGGTATGCCCGGTATGCACGGCACCGTGGGAGCCGTTGCCGCTCTGCAGAAGTCGGACCTGCTGATCACGCTGGGCGCCCGCTTCGACGACCGCGTCACCGGTCAGCTGGATTCCTTCGCCCCGCACGCGAAGGTGATCCACGCCGATATCGACCCCGCCGAGATCGGCAAGAACCGCCACGCCGATGTGCCGATCGTGGGCGACTGCCGTGAGGTCATCACCGAACTGATCGAGACCCTCAAGTCCGATCCGGCCTTCACCAACGCCGAGGCTCCGCTGCTGGATCTGGCGTCCTGGTGGACCTACCTCGACGGTGTGCGCAAGCAGTACCCGCTCGGCTACGGCCCCACCTCCGACGGCTCGCTGTCGCCGGAGTACGTCATCGAGACCCTGGGCCGCCTCGCCGGACCGGAGGCGATCTACGTCGCCGGTGTCGGCCAGCACCAGATGTGGGCCGCGCAGTTCGTCAAGTACGAGAAGCCGCGCACCTGGCTCAACTCCGGTGGCCTGGGCACCATGGGCTACGCCGTGCCCGCGGCGATGGGCGCCAAGATGGGCGCGCCGGACAAAGAGGTGTGGGCGGTCGATGGTGACGGCTGCTTCCAGATGACCAACCAGGAGCTGGCCACCTGTGCCGTCGAGGGCGTGCCGATCAAGGTCGCGCTGATCAACAACGGCAACCTGGGCATGGTCCGGCAGTGGCAGACCCTGTTCTACGAGAAGCGCTACTCCAACACCGACCTGGGCACCCACACCCTGCGCATCCCCGATTTCGTGAAGCTCGCCGAAGCGCTGGGCTGCCACGGCATCCGGGTGGAGAAGGAAGAGGACGTCGAGGCCGCCATCCGCGAGGCGCAGTCGATCAACGACCGTCCCGTGGTGATCGACTTCATCGTCGGCAAGGACGCGCAGGTGTGGCCGATGGTCGCCGCCGGCACCTCCAACGACGAGATCATGGCCGCCCGCGGCATCCGCCCCCTGTTCGACGAGGACGAGCAGGCCTCCGAGCCCGCCGTCATCCATGAGGCCATGTCGCACGACAAGGCGACCCTGTCGGCGCACGAACGGGCCTCGCAGAAGGAGACCAACCTGTGAGCACGACCCATACCCTCAGCGTGCTGGTGGAGGACAAACCCGGCGTGCTGGCGCGGGTGGCGAGTCTGTTCTCCCGGCGTGGATTCAATATCGAATCCCTGGCCGTGGGTGGCACCGAAGTTCCGGAGATCTCGCGGATGACCATCGTCGTCACCGTGGAGGATCTGCCGCTGGAGCAGGTGACCAAGCAGCTCAACAAACTGGTGAACGTCATCAAGATCGTGGAGCAGGACGCCGACGCCTCGGTGGCCCGCGAACTGATCCTGGTGAAGGTGCGTGCCGATGCCAGTGTGCGCACCCAGGTGATCGAATCGGCCAACCTGTTCCGGGCTAAGGTCATCGACGTGTCGCCCGACGCGCTGACCATCGAGGCGACCGGCACCCGGTCCAAGCTCGAGGCGCTGCTGCGGATGCTGGAACCGTACGGCATCCGTGAGATCGTGCAATCCGGCGTGGTGGCCGTCGGTCGCGGGCCGAAGTCGATCACCGCGACCCGCTAACACTTATTCAGAAGAATCAACGAAGGGACACAACCACAGTGGCAGTCGAGATGTTCTACGACGACGACGCCGATCTGTCGATCATCCAGGGCCGCAAGGTCGCCGTGATCGGCTACGGCTCCCAGGGCCACGCACACTCGCTGAGCCTGCGTGACTCCGGCGTCGAGGTGCGCATCGGCCTCAAGGAAGGCTCCAAGTCGCGGGCCAAGGCCGAAGAGGCCGGCCTGACCGTCGGCACTCCCGCCGAGGTCTCGGAGTGGGCGGACGTCATCATGCTGCTCGCCCCCGACACCGCGCAGGCCAAGATCTTCACCGAGGACATCGAGCCGAACCTGAAGGACGGCGACGCCCTGTTCTTCGGCCACGGCCTGAACATCCACTTCGGCCTGATCAAGGCTCCGGCCAACGTCACCATCGGCATGGTCGCCCCCAAGGGCCCCGGCCACCTGGTGCGCCGCCAGTTCGTCGACGGCAAGGGCGTCCCGGCCCTGATCGCCATCGACCAGGACCCGAAGGGTGAGGGCCAGGCCCTGGCGCTGTCCTACGCCAAGGGCATCGGCGGCACCCGCGCCGGCGTCATCAAGACCACCTTCAAGGAAGAGACCGAGACCGACCTGTTCGGTGAGCAGGCCGTCCTCTGCGGTGGTACCGAAGAGCTGGTCAAGACCGGCTTCGAGGTCATGGTCGAGGCCGGTTACGCGCCGGAGATGGCCTACTTCGAGGTGCTGCACGAGCTGAAGCTGATCGTCGACCTGATGTACGAGGGCGGCATCGCGCGGATGAACTACTCGGTCTCCGACACCGCCGAGTTCGGTGGCTACCTGTCGGGCCCGCGGGTCATCGACGCCGACACCAAGGAGCGCATGAAGGCGATCCTGAAGGACATCCAGGACGGTACCTTCGTCAAGCGCCTGGTCGCCAACGTCGAGGGCGGTAACAAGGAGCTCGAGAGCCTGCGCAAGCAGAACGCCGAGCACCCGATCGAGGTCACCGGCAAGAAGCTGCGCGACCTGATGAGCTGGGTCGACCGGCCGATCACCGAAACCGCGTAAGGTTTCCCACCGCAGAACGACCCGCCGGGCAATCTTGTCCGGCGGGTCGTTGCGTATGCGCTGGGCGTTCGGTCAGCCGACCCATCTGCCTCATCGAGCGCTACGCACGACGAAGATCGTTTCGATGCGGCGCCAGTTCCCCCTGCCTGGAGACCGGCGGTGCACACGTGAGTGCCCGGCACTCGCTATGTCTCGCAGCGCTCAATCCCGGCGACTGTGGCGACTGCCGCCCGCCGCGACGGTCAGTACTCGATAATGCCGGCCACAGCCCGGGCAGTGCGTCGTGCGTCCTGCAATTCGCCAGGGCGGCAACCGGTTCGGCTTGTTCGATCCTCGATCAGATGACTGTTGTGGCGATGCTGCATCGGTAGTTTCAACGGGGTTCATTCGTACTGTCTGCTCAGCTCCCGGCGTCGACGGTGGCGAAGGCCGCCCACAGCAGTGGTGAGTCCTCCACCGCGCCCCTCTCACGCCAAGCGGCCAGCCGCTTACGCTGCCAATTGACTAGGGCGGCAATGGGTTCCACTTGTTCGTGCGCCTCGTCGACTGCGCAGATGACATCTTGCAGCGGTGTCGCGCCGGTAACGCCCGCGAATCGCTCGAATGCCAGATCGGTGGGCAGCGGCCAGCGGGTGGCGGTGACGAGTTCGGCACCGCCGTGGATCATCGCGGCCACCAAGCCGAGCGCCTCGGTGAAGCGCAGATCGCCGCCGCTTTCGCAGGCGATGAGCGCGACCCGGCTCGGAATCGGCCAGAGTTGCGGTCCGGCAACGGGTTCGGTCTCCAGCGTATGGGTGCCCAGCAGCAGATCCTTGGCCGACAGCGGGCGATGCGTGCGCTGCGGCCGGGCGAAACCGGTGGTGTCGGTGGTGCAGGCGAGGTGGAGTTCGGCGTTCTCGCTCAGACCGGATTCCGGGCGTTCGGCGGTGACGTGGCCGACGTAGACCAGCCGGGCGGCCCCGTCCCGCAGGAGGGCGCTCAGGCGGGACCGGTCGAGATCGGTGCGCCGGAAGGCGTGCAGCGGGTCGTCGACTATCGGCCGAAGACGCTGCTGCGCAACGTATTCGGAAACCGTCTGCGTGAGCGGCGAGCCGGAGCTCATCCGTCCGAGCACCGAACCGAGTTCGGATTCCGCCCGGAATCCCGGCACACGCGGATCGAGCACCGCGACCACCGGCAGCTCGCGGTCGACCACCCAGTTGCGCGCGGTGCGGCCGGGAGCGTGGACGGTACTCGCCGGTGCGAGCAGGCTGAGATCCGCGATATCGATCAGCCGCAGGTTCGGATCGGGGGCGATGATTTCCCACGGCACCTGCGCGACTCGCGGCGACGGCTGCAACCGGATATGCGGACGGACACCGCGCACGAGCAGGTCGTGCAGCTGGACCGCGAGGGCCTGGGGGAGCAGTGCGCGGCTGAGTGCCTGCGCCAGTGCGTATTCAGAATCGCGCGCGGCGAAAGCATCTGTGGTGAGCGCCTTTTCGAGACCACCCGAGCGAGAGGGATCGGGCAGTGCCGCCGCGAGCCGCCGCACCACGGCGTCGATGTCGGCGCCGGGCAGCGCGGCCACGCCCGGACTCGCGGTATCCCCGAGCCAGCGCCACGACATATACAGATCGCCCGCGTCGGCCATACGCACGATCACCGTCGGTTGTCCGCCGGGTGTCTCCTCGCTCATATCACCAGCACCCGATCTTCCCGGACCCTGCGGCCGTAGCGTTGTTCGGCGGCGGTGATATAGGTGTCCAAGGCGATATGGCCATCCGGAGACACCGACAGCCGTGGCGGTGGGGAGACAGGCAGCCCGGCCGCAGCGGCGACCTGGGCCAGTGCCGAGCCGAGTTGCAGGGAACCGGCGTCGGGTCCATCGAACGCGTCGTCGGGCGTCGGTATCGGGTCGAACGGAAGCCTCGGCGGTCCGCTTTCGGTTACCGCGCCGGTGTCGAAAGATGTTCCAGCACACACGGTCTCGATCAGATCGGCAATCAGCTCGCCGTTACAGCACAGGTGAGCGAAGCGGAACGCCAGCCGCACGGCTGGTGCGGCGATCTCACGGTTCCACTGTTCACGCTGGGTCCCGTTGGCGAAGCTGTAGCGCACCGCGTCGATGGCGAGGGCGGAGGTGACGGCCAAGTCCCGAGCGAGGGCGAGTACCTCCGCGGGCGGCGGCGTGACCATGTCGGCGATGACCGACTCCCACAGCGCGGCATGCCAATAGTCGACCCGCGCGCACTGCAGACCGAGCCCGCGCACCGCATAGATCTCGTAGGCGGCCGCCAGTTGTGCCTGCCCCTCCCCGACCCGGCCGTGTGCGAAATCCAGTGTCGCCAAACGAATTCGAACTCCGGCGGATTCGAGCGCCGCACCGGATTGCTCGAACGATGTCAGCGCGCGGCGATACAGTTGTTCGACGTGGTCGAGGTCGCCGTGTCGTTCGCCGAGATATGCCATCAGCTGTAGTCCCAGCCCGGCGCGGTAGCCGAGACCGGCCTGTTCGAAATACTGTTGGCTGGCAACGAGATACCGGTCGGCGTCGTCGGGACGGCCCAGGCGGGCATACATCATTGCGAGCGTCTGCCGGGTTTCGGCCGTGCCGTTCCCGTCGCCGGCTGCCTCGAATGCGGTCAGGGCCTGATGGGCGAAGTCGACCCCGAGTTCAGCGCGCCCCGACTCGAAGTGCGCGGCCGCGAGATTGGCGAGCGGGTGGCCGCGCAACGGCGGCGCGAATCGCTCGGTGAACTCCAGTGATTCGGTGGCCAGCTCGATGGCCCGCGCCCACTGGCTGCGATGCATCGCGACGGCGGTCAGCGAGATCAGGCACGAGACCCGCAACGTCGACAACTCGCTGTGGCCGGTGAGAAGATCGCGTGCCTGCTCCAGCGCCGTCTGCGCGGCGTCGAGATCGCCCACGTGCTGCAGTGCCTGCGAATAGTTGACGAGGGTGGATGCGCGCTTTTCCGTCGCGTCGTCGGGGATTTCGGTGAGCACGGCGCGGAATCCGGTGATCGCGCCGGCGTGGTCGCCGAGTTCGTCGCGCATACTCGCCGCATTGACCAGGGCGCTGACCCGCACGCCGCCGGTGGTGCTGTGCGCGGCGTGCTCGAATATCCGCAGTGCCTCGGTGACGTCGCCGCGCGCGTGGGCCGCGGCGCCCTCGTGGAGCAGTTCGAGGCCGGGAGGAACAGCGTCGGCCATCAGAAGTCCGTATCCGATGCGGCGGCGGCGCGCTCGGCCTCGAGTAACGGCATGGACGGCTGGGCCGACCGCAATCGGTCGATCACGAATTCCCTGATCCGCTGCCGTTGCCCCGGCCCGTAAATGGCCTCCGATGCCGATGTCCCGTCGGGGACAGGCCCGACCCCGGGCACGTAGATATCGACGCGCACAACACCTTCGGCGTCGATCAGCGCTCCGCCGAACCAGGTATCGCCGTCGAGCTGCAGCGGGAAATCCGTTGGCACGGAGTCGGTCACGACGCGAGCGTGAGGCCACAGATGCCCAGGCAGACCGGCATCGAGGTGCGGAGCCGCCGCCGCACGCACCTCGACCGAGGTGCTGCCGGATTCTCTGGTGAGCCGCCACGAGACGGCGAACTCCGAGGCATCCAGCACGCCCGGAGGGCACCGGCGCCAATCCCAGCCCGACGTGCCCGTGGCCAGCACCAATCCGGTGCGCCCGGCGTCGGCGGCACCGGCCGCCAAGGCATAGTCCTGCCGACGCGGGGCAACCGCCTCGGAAAGTGACACCGGCCCCGGCTGTGCGTCGGACCCGTCGACGATCAGATCGCAGGCTTCGGTGAGAGCCGCGATGTCCCGGCCGAGCACATCGGGATCGAGCGCGGGAATCCCGTCGATGGTGGATGCGGGCCACCACTGCGCGGCCCACTGCGCATAGCCGAGTTGCCGTGCGGTGTAGGCCAATTCGGGACGCGCCGGTGTCGCGGCCGGCTCGCCGGAACGGCCGTCGGCGACAGCGAGCGCCACCGGTTCGCCGTACACGGCCCAGAGCCAGTCCTGTGCGGCGTCCGGATCGTGCAGCACCGCCGCCGGAACGGTGTGCCCGGACAGCAAACTCCACGACAGATGACCGCCGATCACCTCGAGAACCAGCGTGTCGAGTCCGGGCATCGCGTCGTGGACGGTGGGTGCACCGGCGGGGGAGACGATGACGACCTCGTCGTCGCGGTGCAGAAATACGGCCTCGGGCATCATCCGGCCCTCGATTCCAGCGAATCAACGATGGTCGCAAAGGAATTGGCGGTCAGCGCCTTCCGCACCCGCGTTCGGTGATCGAGGATGACCGAACGTGCGACCCCGTCGAGCAGATCCCACAGCTCGGAGGTTTGCGGCCCGGTCGATAGGGACGCGCCGCGGACATCGCGGCCGTGCAGGCGAACCCACAGCCGCCGCAGATACGAACGCCAGGGACGGCGAAGCTCGGCCGCGATCACAGCGAGCGGATCGGACGACTGCCCGGTGTCGTGCACGGCGAGGCGGCGTGCCTGCAGTACATAGGCCTCGCGCCGCCACCTCCCGTTGATCGCCCGATGGGCGGCGGTGCCGCAGTGTGGAACGGAACTGCCCTGGCGTGCAGAACTTCTCATCTCACGAACACAGTCGCCGTGGCTCGAGGTCGCCGGTTCACTCGCGGGCGACCGATCGGATCCGGTGACAGGTGCGAGACCCCGTGCCAGTTGCACGCCCGCTGCCGCTGTCACCCGAAGTGATTCGTCGAGCAGCGCCCACGGTGCGCAACTCCGGGCGATCTCCCCGGTCACCAGTTCCGGGATCGTGGGCAGGTCCGAGCGCTCGGTGGAGGCCTGCAACACCGTGAAAACACGTTCGTAGATGGTGCGGTCGAACGGCAGTGCCAGTGTCGCGGTCGATGCCCCGGTACCGAGCGCGGGGGCCACCGGCAGGCGGTGCGCGGTGAGGCCCAGTTCCTGTGCCGAGTCGCCGGAAGCGCTGTGCCACAGCGTGATTCCTGAATGCGTCCCCGCTCGCTCCGTGATCAAGGTGCGCAGTTCGCGGGCGGCGTCATCGGCTCGAGCGGTGGCGCACGAATCGAGTAGTGCGGCGAGAGCGGTGGTGTGGTCGGTGACCGCGGGCGCGGATTGCGGTCGCCGGAGCCACGCGGTATCGATCAGCGCCGCGAGTTCGCTGGTCGTGGAGCGATCGGTGAGATGGTTCTTCAACGCCTGCGTGGTGCGCCCGGCCGCCAGGTGATGGATGTCGTGCAATGCGGCTGTGGCAGTGGGCCTGTCACGCACCGGATCCGGCGCCCCCGACACGGTCGCGAGTTCGAAGCAGCGTTGGAAATACAGGTCCTGCGGGTTGCCGTCGGTGATGCGCAGTGACCGCCGCACCTGTTTGAGCAGGCTGAACCAGGCCGCGGTCGCGCGCAGGACGTCGGCGGCGGCATGGACGCGGGCCGCGAGCAGGGTGGCACCGTCCGCGGTGAGCGTCGGTCCGGCGCAGGCGGGGTACTGGACAGGGCGGATCACCAGCGGGTCGAGGATCAGTTTCACGGTGCGGCGCAGCGGCCCGCCCTGGGCGCCGCTGAGCGCCTCGACGCCGTCGATACCGCGCCACACCTCGTCGAGCACCATGGCGCGCGGTCGTCGCATTCGGTCAGATTAACCCACCGCCGCCACCAGGGCAGAGGCCCGATTACCGCCCCGCGGCCGGGCCCGAAACCTGGGATCGGTAGGCGGCGAACCGTTCCTACCTTGTGAACAACGGCCCGCTCCCAGGGCCGGACTCACCGAGAACGAAGGAACGAACACCATGCGCACCAAGCAGATCCGGATCGCCGCCGCCACCCTCGCCGCCGCCGGCCTGACCCTGACCCTCGGCGCCTGCGGCGACGACTCCGGGACCGCCGCCCCGGCATCGACCACCGCGGCACCGGCGACCCAGACCCCGGCGGGCGGCAAGTCCGCTGCCCTCGTGGACGGCAAGGCGCTGAGCGCGAACTTCGACACCACCTGCGCCCAGCGCGGCGGGACCCTCGCGCTGGCCTTGACCGATACCGCCAACCCCACCTACGGCCAGCTGAGCGTCAGCGCCACCCTCACCGCACAGGGTGGCACCGTGCAGGCGGTCGCCATCGGCGGCAGCAAGGGCGGCGCCTCCGGTATGCCGTATGCCGTCGGCTTCGGCAACGGCCAGCCGGGCGGCTCGGCCACCGTGTCGAAGGACGGCAAGACCTACAAGATCACCGGTGAGGGTGTCGCCGCGCCGGATATGACGAACCCGATGGCCGGCCCCGCCACCGCGAAGTTCGAGATCACCTTCGCCTGCCCCACCATCGTCAACGGCTGAGCCGGGAGGAACCATCGTGCGCACCACAGTACGGGCCGGTGCCCTCGCCTTCGCCGCCTTCGCGGTCGGCGCCTACCTCTGGCACGGCTTCACCTACCGGACGACCGGCCCCTGGGAGCCCGGTTTCGTGGCCTGGCTCAACGGTTTTCTCGCACTGCCGATCATCGCGCTCACTACGGTGGTGATGGTCTTCGCGTTCACCGGCGAGGGCGTGCTGTCGGCGCTCACCGGCCGCAACAGCGCGGAGTTCCGCAACGGCCTGCTCGGCCTCGGGACCGTCAAGTCGGCTCGCGAAACCGGCCTCACCGTCAACGATCAGCCGCAGCTGCGCATCGAGTTCAGTGTCGAGGGCGCTCATGGCGAGGTCTTCGATTCGACCGCCAAAATGATCGTGCCCCTCGCCGAACTGGCCCTGCTGCGCCCCGGCGTCGTACTGCCGGTGCGCTATCTGCCCGGACGAACCGACAAGGTGGAGGTCGATCGATCCGGCGACAGCGCGTCGGCGCAGCAGGCGATGAACGAATCGCTGATTCGCAAGGGAGTCACCACGCGGGCCAAGATCGACATCGCCGGTCGCGGCGTGGCCGCGCAGGCGGTGGTGCAGTCGCTGTCGGTGCCCGGCGAAATCCGCAACGGCTACGCGAAGATCGACCTCGGGCTCGCGATCACCCGGCCCGACGGCAGCACCTTCAGCGCCCACGCGGAGAAGTTCCTCCCACCGGCCGGCGTCTCGAACGTGCAGGTCGGACGGATCGTCCAGGTGCACTATCTTCCGGAGAACGAGCAGGAGGTGGTCATCGCGATCCCGCTCAACGCATGAACCACACCGGTATGCCGCCCTTCGCAGAACCAGCGCTGCGAAGGGCGGCACGGTCGTGTCGGCGGCAAGCGGATCACGGTGTTCGCCAGATGGTTGCCGCAACCGTGTGCCGGGGCAAAACTTGGTGCATGACGAAAACAGTGGCCGACCCCGTTCCCAGCGAACCCCTCTCCACGGGGCGTGCGGTGCGCGCCACCGTTCCCCGCTCGTCGCTCGGCGGATTCCGTCCCGCCCCCGATCGCGATCCCATCGCGATCCTGGAGCGGCAGGCCGAGACCCGGCTTCCCGACCTGGTCCCGATTCGCTATGCCCGAATGGCCGCAGGGCAGTTCCCGTTCCTGCGCGGCGCTCCCGCGATCATGGCGGCCGACCTCGCCACGATCCCGCACACCGGGTTGACCGTGCAGTTGTGCGGTGACGCGCACCTGTCGAATTTCGGCATCTTCGCCTCAGCGGAACGGTCACTGGTCTTCGATCTCAACGATTTCGACGAAACCCTGTCCGGCCCCTTCGAATGGGACGTCAAAAGGCTGGTGGCGAGTGTGGTCGTGGCGGCCAGGGAGAAGGGCTTCACCGACGAGGAGGCCACCGCCGCGGCTCGGACCGCGGCCACGGCCTACCGGGAATGTATGCGGCGCCTGGCCGGCATGGACTCCCTCGACGTCTGGTACGAGCGGGTCGACGAGGACACGGTGGCGAATATGGTGAGCCGACCCAAGTTTCGCGAGGGTGTGGACCGGGCCTTCGATGCGGCCCGCAAACGCACCAGCCTCGGCGCGCTGAGCAAACTCACCTACACCGACGAGCAGGGAGCGCTGCGCATCCGCCATCGGCCGCCGCTGCTGACACCGGTCGACTACGTCGACGCTCGGACCGTCGAAGAGGTGTTCACCGCCTACCGGCGGTCATTGCCGGAGGAGCGGCGGGTGCTGGCCGATCGCTACCGCATCGTCGACTACGCGCACAAGGTGGTCGGCGTGGGCAGCGTCGGCACCCGCTGCTATGTGATCCTGACCGTCGACCGTGACACCGGCGGCCCGCTGTTCCTGCAGATGAAGGAGGCCGAAAAGTCGGTCCTCGAACCATATCTCGCACCGAGCCGCTTCCAGCACCAAGGCCACCGCGTCGTGCACGGCCAGCGTCTGCTGCAGACCTCCAGCGACATCTTCCTCGGCTGGGTCTCCGGCCCGAACGACCGCAACTACTACTTCCGGCAGTTGCGCGATATGAAGGGCGGCGCCGACATCACGCAGATGTCGAAGACCGCCCTGCGCGACTACGCCGGAATCTGCGGCCACACCCTCGCGCGGGCACACGCCCGTTCCGGCGACCGCATCGCCATCGCCGACTACCTCGGCGGGGGAGAGGCCTTCGAGAAGGCCATGACGCAGTTCGCCCTGACCTACGCCGATCAAACCGCCGCTGATCATCGAGAACTGTTGCGCGCCATCGACTCCGGACGAGTGCAGGCAGCGACCGATGCGTACTGATCGTCCACCGCGCCCGGGTTGGTGAGTAGCCCCACCAACCCGGGCTGCCCCTAGTTCATGGTGCCTTGCATGGGGATGTAGATCTCGGCGGCTTCGACGAAACCGGAGCCGGTGAGTTCGGCCAGGGCGAGGGCTTCATCGATTTTTCGGAGTGCGCCCTGCACGTAGGGCCGGTCGTCCCACTGGTCGCCGACCGCCGTGAGCGGTTCGATATTGCGCGCGAGCCACCGGCGCAGGGCGCGGACATCGTCCGGAGCGGTGTATCCGCCGATGGTGTAGTTCCCGCCGATCATCGACTCGGATTCCCAACGCAGCGTGGGCAATTCGGTGGGTAGACAGCCGAGCAACGGCGCATTGTCGTCGATCGGGGGATAGGCGTCGACGGCGGCTCGTCCCGCCAGTTCGGTGGGCCACACCTTGCCCCGCTCGATCCAGCCGGGAAGCAGGGCGGCGAGGAATTCGACCAGCGCGAAGTGCACATTGCCGGTCAGTGCGTCGGCGGCGGGGATCTCGTCGCCGTCGGCGTTGGGGATGGTCGAGCGGCCCTCGCGGACGGCCAGTGCGGCGGCGCGGAGCAGATCGAGTTTCCAGCGGAAGCCCTCCGCGAGGTGCGCGTCGGCGGGCAGCGTGCCGTTCATATCGGGTTCGACGTGTTTCACCAGGCCGGGGTCGAGGAGCGCGATCTGTTCGCGGGCCAGATCGTCGACCTCGTCGACGGACGAATTACAGTAGCGCACAACGGTTTCGGCAACCGTTGCCGGATCCTGTGCCGTGACGAAGAACGGCCGCCCCCAGATGTAGAGAAACGTATCGAAATCGCGGTCGCCTGCGACCTTGCTGGTGCCCAGCCCCCAGGCATTCGCCCGGAACCGCACCTTCGCCTGCCGTACCGCATCGGCCACCAGATCATCGATCTCCACATCCTGCCCGGCGAGGTACGGGGTGATCCGTTCCTCCACCACGCGCATGTCGATCGGATGAAAGCTGATGTCGTAACCCATATTTCCGCCCCGTGTAGTCGTGCCGGTACGCGCCGACTCTAGCGACCCGCACCGACACTCTTCGGCCCGCGCGCTCCGAGGGATACCGCCTACTCGCTCGTAACCGCCGCGGCGGCCTAGGGTGCTCGGGACAACGGTGTCGGCGAAGAAACAACGCTCTCGGAAAGGGACCTTTCGCTGTGCCGAATACACTGACCGCCGATCTGCCCGCCCCGGCCGTCGCGGGGCCGCGGGCGGAGGTGATCCACCGCTTCCTGGTCAAACCGGCCGACGCCGGCATCGTCGGCACCGTGGACGGCGGCAAGCTACTGGAATGGATCGACAAGGTCGCCTACGCCGGCGCCGCGCAGTGGAGCGGCCACTACTGCGTCACCGCCTACGTCGGCAATATCCACCTCGACCGCCCCATCGAGGTCGGCGAACTGGTCGAACTGCACGCCAACCTGGTCCACACCGGCCGCACCAGCATGCACATCCTGGTCACCGTCTACTCGACCGACCCGACCCGCGTGAAGCCGGTCCAGAGCGCCCAATGCCTGACCATCTTCGTCGCCGTCGACGGCGACCGCCGCACCGTCGAAGTGCCGCAATGGAATCCGGCCACCGCCCTGGAATTGCGGCGGCACCGCCAGGCGAAGGTCAGAATCGCCGTCCGCAAGGAAATCGAAGCCGCGATGGCCGCCCAGCGCTACACCGCGGAGGGGACGGCGCCCAGCGCGACCCTGCGCTTCCTCGCCGCTCCCTCCGACATCAACTGGGGCGGCAAGGTCCACGGCGGCCGCACCATGCAGTGGATCGATGAAGCGGCCTACGTCTGCGGCGCGAAGTGGGCCGGCCAGCACGTCCTGACCTCGTACTTCGGCGGCATCCGCTTCTACCGGCCGATCGTCATCGGCCACGCCGTGGAGGCGACGGCCCGGCTGATCCACACCGGACCCCGCAGCATGCACATCAGCGTGCACGTCACCTCCACAGACCCGCATTCCGGCGAACCGGAACTGGCGGCCCACGGCCTGGCCGTGGTCGTCGCCTTGGACCCGGACGCCAAAGCGCGCTCGATCCGCCAGTGGATCCCGGCCTCCGACGAGGACATCGCTCTGGACGCCCACGCCCGTCACCTGATCGGATTACGCTCGCTGGTAGAGGATTTCACGCCCGCGGATGCTGTTCCGGAAGACGCCGAGCCGAACCACTTCCGAATCACGGCGAACCAGTCCTGAGCCGGGAACGCCGATGCGTGTTGCCGTCGCACATCGGTGAACTTTTCGTGCAAGCCTCAGCGAAAATGGCGGAAAACTCGCAATAGTTCAGGTTTGCACGATTAGTGCGGGGCCGCCGGTTCACAATGGGCGCCAACGGAACTCGTCCCCGTCGCGGAACGCCCCGAACGATTCCGCGAGTTCCCCGGTGGCGCTGCACATCACCTGAGTCCGGTTCTCGATGTCGAGGGCATGGCGCAGACTCGGCGCATCCACCGTCTGCCACATCGTCTCCTTGGTCATCCACACCGCGAGCGGGGAATGGGCGGCGATCTCCTCCGCCTTGGCGATCGCCCGGTTCAGCAGCTCGTCCTCGTCGACGACCTCGAGGACGAGCCCGATCCGCGCGGCCTCGTCGGCGTCGAAAACCCTTCCGGTGAGCAGCAATTCGGCCGATCGGGACGCGCCCACCAATCGCGGCAGGTGATAGCTGGTACCCATATCGCAGGCCGAGATCCCGTGCCGGATGAAGACCGCCCCGAAGCGGGCGCTAGGACTCGCATACCGGATATCGCAGGCCAGCGCGAGCGCGAACCCACCACCGACCGCGACCCCGTTCACCGCCGCGATCACCGGCTGCCGCAGCCGATGGATCTTCTCGAACGCCGAGGCCATCAACTCCTGGCTCGCATAGATCCGCGCGACCGGCGACTGCACCGCGCCCAGCAGCGCCGCGGTCGGACTCGCATCGGTGGCCGTGAAATCCTCGGGCTTCGACTTCAGATCGGCACCGGAGGAGAACCCCGCTCCCGCACCGGTGATGACCAGCGCCCGCGCCTCCGGCTTCCCGTTCACCTCGTCGAGCACCCGGTGCAATTCGGCGACGGTCTGATTGTCCAGCGCATTGCGCCGGTGCGGCCGGTCGATGGTCAACACCACCACACCCGAAGGCCGATATTCGATATTCAGCGCGGACATGCCTGCCTCCTTCGATCAGCGCGGAACGGTGCCACCGTCGATGACGAACGTCTGCCCGGTGATGAAACTGCCTGCGTCCGAACACAACAGCAGCGCGGGCCCGACCAGCTCGTCCGGCTGACCGAGCCGCCGCAGCAACGGTGCCGCAGCCATCGCGTCCACCACTTCCCGCGGATTGTTGCGCACCATATCGGTATCCACCGCACCCGGAGCGATGGCATTCACCCGAATCCCGTCGCCGGCGAATTCGGCCGCCATCGAGCGAGTGAACGACAACAACGCCGCCTTCCCCGCCGAATACATCGCCAGCCCGCCCGAGAACCCGAACGCCCCGATCGACGCGAAGTTCAACACCGCCGCATGCTTGCTCGCCCGCAGATACGGCAACGCCGCCTGCACCAGAAACAACGGCCCCTGCACATTCACCGCGAACGACTTGTCCACCGCCGCCTTCTGCATCACCTCCAACGGCTGCGCCAGCGCATTGGCGGCGTTGTTGATCACGATGTCGACCCCGCCGAACGTCTCCACCGTCGTCGCGACCAACCCCTGCAACTGGTCGATCTCACCGAGATGAGTGGGCACCCCGATCGCCTCGGCCCCGAGGTCCCGTAGCCGCTCGGTGGCCTTCTCGCAGGCCTCCGGCTTCCGGCTTGCCACAACCACATTCGCGCCGGCGCAGGCCATCCCCTCGGCCAGCGCCAGCCCGATACCCCGGGTACCGCCGGTGACGATCGCGGTGCGCCCGCTGAGGTCGAAGAGTTTCTGGAATGAGCTGCGGTCCACTGAGCCGGCCTCTCTGCTGGGTGTCGCTCTGCCGAGCAGAACTGACGACGGTCGCAGTCAGTTCTATCAGGCGAGCCGCGCCGCGTGGTCCGAACGACGAGGGCTCGCCGCACGACCATGTGCTGACCGTGTGCGGCCCTGCGAGGGGCGCACGGCTTCACCACTAGCCGAGACGGAGTTGTCGGTGGGTTCGGCAATACTGCTCATGGGGTTGAGGCGGGAGGATTCGACATGGATTTCGTGATTTCGCTCGTGCTCTCGGCGATAGCATCGAGCAGCTCGAAAGATGTTGTGGCACAACAGGCCACGGACGCCTACGGTCATCTGAAGCGGCTGATCGCCGAGAGATACCCGGACGTCGATGTTTCGGTGCTGGAGCGGAAGCCGGATTCCGAAGCCAAGAAGGCGTCGCTGGCCGAAGATCTCGACGACGCCGGTGCGGCCGGCGATCGTGCGTTGGCGTCAGCGGCCGTGAGCGCTCTGCGTACGGTGCACCGGCCGGAGGCGGCGCCCACGAAACTTCCGACCACAGCGCTCGCGGAGGAGGAGCCGACCCGATCCGCCTCCGCCGCTGCTCTGTTCGGCGGTGCCGTCGCGGCTGAAGACGCAGGGCGTATACAGGAGGCTGAAGCCCTGTACCGCCGCGCCGCCGACAACGAACACCCTGGCGCGATGAACAACCTCGGGCTGCTTCTGGAAGATATGGGTCGGTCGTCCGAAGCCGAGGAGTGGTTTCGCCGGGCCGCCGACCTCGGGAACGCCAATGCCATGTCGAACCTGGGGGCGAGGTCGCGTGATGCTGGACAGGTGGCGGATGCCGAGAGGTGGTTTCGCCGCGCCGCCGACCTTGGCCACGCGAGGGCAATGAACAACCTTGCCGTACTTCTCGAGACGACGGAACGCTCGGAATGTGCCGACGAGTGGTTCCGCAAGGCAGCCGACGCCGGGCACACCGGTGCGATGAATGCTCTGGGAGTTCGCTTGGAGGCGCGGGGACAGGTCGAGGAAGGCGAGGCCTGGTACCGCCGAGCCGCCGACACCGGCGAGCCCAACGCGATGTTCAACCTGGGGTTGCTCCTGGAGGACGCCGGCAAGGTCGAGCCCGCCGAGCTGTGGATCCGCCGCGCTGCCGACGCCGGCCATGCCACTGCCATGTTCAACCTGGGCGTGCTCGCGGATGACTCGGGCCGGACGCACGAGGCAGAAGCCTGGTGGCGCATGGCCGCCGACGCCGGGCACCCCAAGGCGATGTTCAACCTGGCGATCACGTTGGAGGAGGCGGGCAGGTCGGAGGACGCCGAAACCTGGTATCAGCGGGCCGGCGAAGCCGGACATCCCAAGGCGATGTTCAACCTGGCCTGCACATTGCAGCAGGCGGGTAGGCAACGAGAGGCCGAGACCTGGTATCGAAAGGCCGCTGATGCCGGGAACATGACCGCGATGTTCAACCTGGGCTCGTTACTCGAAACCTTCGGCGAAGTGGGGGAGGCAGAGTCGTGGTACCGCAAAGCCGCTGAGGCAGGCGAAGCCGTTGCGATGACCAACCTGGGTGCCCTGCTGATGGAGTCGGGCCGGCCCGAGGAGGCTGAGTGGTGGTACCGCAAAGCCGCCGAGGCGGGACGCCCCGTCGCTATGTGCAGCTTGGCGGTAGCGATGGAGAAGACCGGCCGTATGGCGGAAGCCGAAACGTGGTACCGCCGCGCCGCCGACTCAGGTCATCCCGGAGCGATATTTCTCCTCGGCGGCATCCTCGAGCATCGAGGACAAACCGACGAGGCCGAAACATGGTGGCGCAGAGCCGCCGACGCCGGCCACCCCGGCGCGATGTCCGGCCTGGCCTACCTACTCGCGTTGGCCGGTCGTGTCGACGCGGCCGAAACTTGGAGGCGCAGAGCCGCCGCCGCGGGCGACCCCGGCCCGACTCTCGTCCGGTGACGAGCCCCGTTCCGATCGGCCTCACCTGATCAGAACAGCAGCCCAGAGCGGCCACCCGCTGGTCTACGGTGGATACCGGCCATTCCACTCGTCACCCGGGAGGTGTCTTGCGCTCCACCCGCATACTGCCGATCCTGCTCGTCCTCGTCGCCGCGGCCCTCCTGCTGCCCACACGCGCAAGCGCCGACGCCGCCATCGACGACACCACCTCCCACCGCATCGATGAACTGGTCGCACTGCGCGCGGCCGCCGTCGGAGCGAGCAAAGGCGAACTACTCGACCTACTGTCCCAGCAATTCCTGGGCACCCCCTACGCCGCGAACACCCTCATCGGGTCGGCAACTCAACCCGAACAACTCGTCGCCGACTTCCGTCAGGTGGACTGCTTCACCTTCCTCGACTACGTAGAAGCCCTGAGCCGAACCACCGACCGAAACCGCTTCGAAGCCAACCTGATCGACACCCGCTACGCCGCCGCCCACGTCGACTACACCCACCGCAAACACTTCTTCACCGACTGGGCACAAGTCGCCGACACCGCCGCCACCGACATCACCGCAAGCTTGTCGCCCGCCGCAATCACCGTCCCCAAACACCTCAACGCAAAGGACGACGGCAGCGTCTACCTCCCCGGCATCCCAATGGTCGACCGCGACATCACCTACATCCCCAGTTCCGCGGTAGACCAAGGTGTCGTCAACGGCCTACGAACCGGCGACTACATCGGCGCCTACGCCGACGAGCCCGGCCTGGACGTCACCCACGTCGGAATCCTCATCAGCACACCGAGCGGCCCAGTCTTCCGAAATGCGTCCTCGCTTGCGGCCAACAACAAGGTGGTGGACACGCCGCTGGCCGAATACCTGCAAACCGTTCCGGGCATCGTGGTGCTGCGTCCGCTGTCTTGAGCCACCATTGGTGCGTATCGCCGTAGCGCACGGGGTGGTACGGACTTCTGGCTTACGTGGATGCCGCCGAGGGTTCAGCCCCGGCGGATTCAACTGCCCACTCTGCGCGGGCCAGCACTTCATCGAAGGTCAGTACCTCGGGTTGGACCAGTTCTCTTCTGAAGAGTTCGAATGAACGAAACTTTTCTCGGTGATAACCGCCATTCTCTCCCTTGAGGCTGTCGAGGTTCCCGATGATCAGGTAGCTGCGCGGGCGTAGGAGGTAGGTGAATTCGCCTGGAATGTCGCTTCCGTCAGAAGCGGTGTCCTGTAATCGCTCTCTGATCTGGTCAACGGCCAGGTGGACCGTGCCTTGGGCCTGCACAACTCCGCCGGACAATTCGGTGGATGGTGCCCAACACCCCGGCCTGTGCGCCTGTGGCGTCGGTTTCAAAAGACTCTCTTTATGTGTCTTGATTTCAGCGAAGACCATGGACCTGATGCGGCCCGAGGTGCGAAGGAGAGCGTCGGCTCGTTTACCAACCGACGCGATGGAGCGGCCTGCAACTGTTTGCTCAAGCCGCTCTTCATCCCAGGAGGTGAGTAGCTGCCCTGTCAGTGAAACACCGAAGATCCAGGGGTTTTGCTCGAAAAATCTCTGCCAGACAGCCTCGTTGCCGGCATTTTCAATCTCCGCCTTCTCGGATTCGAAGTAGGCTTCGTCGTCGAGTAGTTTGCGGAAGCGATCGATCTGCTGACGGCGGTGGGCTAATGCGATGACATCACCAGCTGCAGCATCGTTGCTGACTAGCTCGCGAAAGAGGTTGGGGTGTCGTTGGTACGCCTTAGCGAGCCTGCTGGGGTCTACCGTCAACTCGGACTTCGAGAACGAGATATCCCATCGCGGCTCGATCCCCAAAGCCTCGTCACCGAAGGCGGCGCGCATGAGCTGGATGAGTTGCTTTGATATCTCCGTGTCTATTTGCATCGATTGGCTGCTAGTACGGGCCGTTTGACGATTCTCGGACCCGAATGTCGTCAGGTGCAGTAGCTTTGTACCATCGTGATCGTCGATCACCTGGTGTTCGCAATCGACTCCATCTTCAAGGCGATGCGGCTTGATTCTCTGCGTATTCGGCTTCAACGCCGTGATGCGCGCCATCTTAGCTATTCTGAAACGTCGACGCCATGCCGTCAACTTGCAGCGAGATTCGCAATACGTTGCGGAGCAACGGGTTTGAAGTTGACACCGGGGCGCTTCGAATGGAATGTGCTGGTAGTGAGGACTTTTGAAGTGTCAGCAGGGTCGAGCATCTCACTTCCGGCTGCTCGCCAATCGATCGACGACTGGGAGTAATTGTTGTACTCGTACATTGTCTTCCTAGGCGCTCGGACGAGTTCAGGACTTTCGTGCTGTCGTGGCGAGTCGGGCGACGAGCAGGGCATATGTGATAAGGAATTCGGTACCGGACCTTGCTGTCGTGACAAGAACGTCGAGTGGTTCCGCACATGCAGTCGAGCGATCGAACGGGCGCATACGCACTGCAGTTCTGGAGCAGGTCGAGAGGAGGAAAGGCGAGTCAGGATTCTAATATGGACGAGAACGGAACTCGTCCCAGTGCAGTCCTAACCACTTCTTCTGCTTGCTGTCCAATTCGACAGCAAACTCCCCGCAGTGAAGCTCCGAGTAGATCGGAAACCGGCGAAGCTCGAAGCTCACATCGATGCGGCACTCTCGGTCCACCGCAATCAATCCACGATCGAAAAGGGTGTGCAGGTCTCGGCGAAGAAGAAGGCCACCGTGGGGGTGATGGTGGCCGATGTCTGCGTAGCTGTACAGGTGGCAGGCGTCCAACGCCGGTTCGGGTAGTGGCCCGGAGAACGCGCAAACGGAGCCGAATCTGCGTAACAGTTCGGCGCGAAAGCCTGTTTGACCGAGACGCACTCGGACGGGCCGGATCGTGTGGCCCCCGCGCAGTTGCGTCGCAGTGGCTTCCAGTGGCACCAGGGGATTGCCGAAGTCGGACGACAGTCGCACTGCCGTGAGAAAATGGGACCACTGCAGTTCGCGAAAGCTATTCTGTGACTTCGGTTTCACGCAGAGCGCGCGCAGTTCGTCTGCGCGCAGCGACCCTGGGAGAGGAACCCAGCTCTGGCCATGGTTGGAACGGAATGTCTCGACCTCGACCGTTTCGAGCACAGGGTTGTCGAAGGTGTCTTTGCAGTCGTAGCAGCGATAGGCAGGAGTCAGTGTGGTGCGACGCTCCAGATTCGTTTTTCCGCAAGTTCTACAACGCGAGATAACTTTGGTGCCGCGACCGCGCTCGATGGATTCGATTACCGAAATTCCGAGCAACTCCGACTCGTCCCACAATGCGATGATGTCGCCGACATTGACGCGCTGGTGATTGGGAACGCGGTTGTCCCAGCTGTAGTGGTTGGCCGCATCGTCGTCGTAGCGGGTGTCGACGCCAAGACGCCGATAGTCCTGCTTCAACAGCGCAAGCCACGCTCGCCGGTCGGCTTGCTCGTCTAGTTCGGACAAACTCCCAGTACCTCTGGCTGCAACCGAAGCGTCTCATGTTTGAAACGCGCTCAATTCGTACTGGTCAATTGTACATTGACGCTCCCGCCGCAGGACGACGAACCGCCGTGCAGGGTGTCGTTGTGGCAGTGTCAGATCTGTCGTATGAGCACATCGAACTTTGGGGCATCGGGCCAAGTCGGGCGGAGAGTGCCGACGCGGGACCAGCCCCACCTCATATACCTGCGGTAAGCGCGGTCGTTGTCCGGTCGGACCAGCAGGGTCGCACGTTGTTCAGGTCTGGCGCTGAGCAATTCGTCGTGTAGTGCGCGTGCGATGCCTCGACCCGTGAACTTCTTGCGCACCATGATCTCGCTGAGGGCGAAGGTGCGGTTGCCGTTCTCTGCGGTGAAGGTGACCAAGTCGCCTGCGTCGAGCTCTAACCCCGACCACCATCGCGTGTCTGGTTTGAGTGGCCAGCCCCATGCTTGTCCTACCGGCTCGTCGCCGATGCGGGCTATGACCAAATCGAAGCCCTGGCCGCGGGTCGGGTCGGTATAGGTGTCGAAACGGTTCAGAAAGGCATCTGGCGCTTCGAAACCTTCGCCGGATTCGATGGCGTCGGTGTACGAGTCTCGGAAGATCTGTTCGACTTGGCCTCGGGCACCTCGTGCTTCGGCGGCCGTGTAATGCTGAAATGTTAGCCCGTCGATCGAGGGTGGGTCGACGCTCATGAGACACCTAGCGCTTGTCGCTGGAGGTTGTCGTAGCGGCGGGCGAATTCGTCATCCGGGATGTTGTCCGCGATCGCACGGACGGGGGCCAGCAGTCGGAGGGTGCGTGTGGAGGATACGGCGCTCTCCAATTCGGCCAGAACGGAAAGAGCTTCAGCCACAGCGCTGTTGATGTCACCTGTTTTGCCGAGTGTTGCGGCCAGGCCCGCGCGGTAGTTGGCACGGTTGCGGGTTCCGGCCTCGTTCGTGTCGTCGTCGGCGACCAGTAGGGCCAGTGCTTTCCCGGGCTGGCCGAGGTCGCCCAGTCCGCGGGCTTCTTGTGAGCGAATCTCGCTCGCGTTCACGAATCGCAGCCATCGCGGGCATTCGGACAGCGGTTCGTAGGAGATGGCGGCGTCAAGTTCGCGCCACGCTGTCGCGACTGCGCGGTCGAATGCCATCCTGTCGTGCAGGATTGCGTAGGAGAGGGCTTCTCGGATCGCGAGCACGGCGTGAATTCGCCCGGGTGGTCGGCCATGAGTGAGTTGACGTGCGCGCTCCAGATGTCCGAGCGCGCGGTGCGGGTTGCTTTCCCCGGTTCGGCTGAGGGCGAGCGATTGATGTGCGGCGTTCAGGCATACGTGGATTGTCAGATCGTCGTCACCGGCCTGATTGGCCAGTGCGAACGCGTCGGCGTAGCACTGTCGGGCGAGCGGGTGGATGTCGGCGTCGTATGCCATCCAACCGGTGATCGTGGCCAATTCGCCGGCGGCGCTCATGAACAGGGATGCGGCTCGATCGGAAAAGGCGCCGGTTTCCAGCAGTTGCTTCGCGATCGCGAGATCTCGGAGCCCGGTCATCACAAGTCCGGCACCGCCGATAGCTTGCTCGCGCCGAGCGAGTTCAGTTACGCGTTCGGCCAACTGGCGAGCGTCGCTTACTCCGACCGTGCGGGAAATGCGTGGGGTGTCGGCAGCTGCCGTAAGGGCGGCGGCACCCATGAACATTCCGAACTCGCGCCGCTTCACCTCGTCCTCGATTCCGTAGGTGTTCAGCTCATCGTGCTCACCCAGGTTATCGGTTGTTCGGGGCGGAGTCCTCGGGTCGCGAGCAACGGGACGCGCAACCTTATCGGTAGCAACAGAAGCGAACCGGTCACGCTGTTCGTCGGTCAGTCGGGATAGCTCCACATCCAAGGTCGCGGCCGAATCGCCGCGCACCGGGCGCTCATGAGTTGCTCTCTCCCACTTGCGGATGGTCGGAGGTTGAAAACCGAGCCGTTCAGCGAACTGCTCTTGCGTAAGTCGAAGTGCGACCGTGCGAAGTGCACGTACCTCCGCGCCGGTCCATGTGCTGACGATCATCCTTGCCCCCGATCGACACCCTCAACGGCCAGTAGCGGAAGCGTATTACCTCGGTGCGGTTCCATGCCTTCGATTTGCGTCGTTTCTCCGTGAAGCTCGAATCGGCCCCGCCGCCGGGTCGATGTCCGGATATCTGTGACGCCATCCACGCCCGGCGGTGATCCTCGGCGGCGGGTGCTTACCAACGAAAACCGAAGGAGCTGAATGTATCTCATTGTGACGACCGGGAGGTTGATATGACGCTGCCTACCGCTTATGTTTCCTCGGCTGAGCTGCCGAAGGGGCCGCCTCGGGCGCTCGGTTATATCGACCGGACGTTGCCAGGGTGGCCGGCGAATGAGCAGCGGGTGCTCGCGCATGCGGTGAAGTTGGGGTACTCGTTGGTGCGAATCGTGTTTCGGACGGCGGGGGATATCGATGATCCGATCATGCGGCTGCTCGATCGGATCGGTGGGTACAACGTTGCGGCGGTTGTGGTTCCGAGTGTGGAGCATCTCGGTGAGCGGCTTCGAATCGTCTGCGCGGCATGCGATGTGGAGGCGGTTGAGCCGGAGGTTACCTACGCGCGGGCGCGGCCGACGATTTCTTCGGAGTCGGCCTCGGCTTCGCGTGATTCGCTGCCCGAGGTGGGCGATTGAGATGTCGGGGTTGATCGCTTCGGTGGTGACGGTTGTCGGTGTGGCGGCGTTGGCGGTTGCCGGGGTTTCCTGTGCTTGGCCGGATGTCGGGGGCGATCGGAAGTTCGGTGAAGGCGCTTGTCCCACTGTGAAAGCCGTTGTGCGTCCTGACATCCTGTGGTTCTCGTTGACCCACGCTGCTCGGTCGCCGGTGCCGACGGTGGGGGAGGCGCACGAGGATATGCAGCTGCACTTGGAATGTGATCCCGCCCTGTGCGCTGCGAAGGCAGTGGCGATGAGGACTCTGGTGGCCGCCGGGCGGGTGCGGCCGGACCGATCCCGGCGGCTGTGAGCGTCAGCGCCCTGATTCGCGCACGGCGGACTGCCCGGCCGGTGGTCGGGTGTCAGGCCGCGCTGGTGTCGGGTGGTCGCGAGCGCGAGTGCAACCAACGCTGGTGTTGCTCGCGTTCACGTTGTCGGCGTTCGTGTTCGTCGCGCAGGTGGATGCGAGTGAGTATCGCGGCCAGGAGCTCGTCGGGGTGGTGGGGGTGGTGAAACACGGCCGGACCTGAACCATAGTGCTCGGTAATGCCGAGCACGGTTACACCGCAGCCGTGGAAGTGAACGTTCAGCGTGTAATTGGTTATTGCATCATCTGGATGTGTGGGTGCTCATGTGACACCGGGCAGATCCGGATGATCTGGTCGTTGACGTCGGAGACGCAGATCTGGGTCGGCGTGCTCGGCCCGCCCTTGGCGGCTTGGTCCTCGTACGGAATCCAGTGGTGGATGTCGGATCGCCACTCGCGGCTGGCGATCGTCAGTAGCGGCTCGGTCGGGGTGCCGCAGGTGGGGCAAGGATTCGGATAGGGATCTTGCATGCCCCATCTGACAAAGCCGCCGATCTTCCATCCGGGTGCGATACACAAGAAGTTGTAAGGGTGATCGTCGCCTTCGAGACCGCCGAACTCGACGCCGGGAATCTGGGCCATGGTCCACTGGTCCACTCGTTGCCGAAGCTCCCCCTCGAGCTCCCCTGAGTTCGGGTATTCGATCACTTGTTCCGGATGGATCATGCACGGTTCGGGCACCAGGTCTTCCTCGTACTCCGCGGGTTCCGGAGGATCCCTCAGAACGTCGGTGATCGCCGCTGCCGACCGCCAGAACAGTGCGGTCTTGGGCATACCATCGTCGTCGTGCTCGAAGGGGCACCACAACACTTGCAGCAGGTCCGCCCCCTCGGGCGGAGACAAACCGGGCACGTCACGGACGTACAACTGCGCGACCGGCACCATCGCAATCGAACCGTCGGACTCCGGTTCCGAATCGTGGTCCTCAGCGCGGCAGTACGGCCATGGCTCGTTCGCCGGCCACAACGGTGGCCCCCCGATCGAACTGTCATGCGCCGATGGTGTTCCCGGACGGGGGTGCAACCGAGTCGCGGTGCGGGCCAGTGGCGCCAGCTCAGGAAAGACGGCCACGAGATCGACCGGACGTGGCGGCGTAGTGCGAGTCATACAACAACCTCTGGAGGAACGCGGAGACGTTCGATTTCGATGATGGATGGGACCGGCGCGGTCTCGTCCCGAGGCTAGGGGTCCGGGCCTCGATCAACTTCCCATCATTGGGTATCCGCCAGTGCATGGCCTCGGGGGCATGACATCTCGACATGAACTGACATGCCGCTTACAGATCGGGGTCAGCCTGCGAAACCGATTCTGAACGGGTGACCGAAAGAGATTGTGGCGCAGTGCAATTCGCCAAGTCGAGGCGGACAAGCTTGAGTGCCCGGCGAGTATCGAGCGTACTGCGGCGCACGTGGCGAGCCGCTCGGCGAACCCGAGGCCGGTCCTCAAGCGAGTTGCATCATCAGCACCACCCCCAAGACGAACATCGTCGCCGCCACGAAGACATCGAGCACTCGCCACGCCGCGGGCAGCGACAGGACCGGCGCGAGCAGCCGCGCCCCGTATCCCAGCCCGGCGAACCACACTCCGCTCGCGACCATCGCGCCGACTCCGAAGGCCCAGCGCAGCGATCCGTGTCCGGCGGCGACCGAGCCGAGCAGCAGCACGGTGTCGAGGTAGACGTGCGGGTTGAGCCAGGTCAGTGCCAGACAGACCAGGATCTCGGTGCGGATGGACGCGGTGGCGTCGCCGGTGGTCGCGAGGGCGGTGGTGGCGGGGCGCAGTGCGCGGCGGGCAGCGGCGGCGCCGCAGGCGATCAGAAAGCAGCCGCCGGCGAGTCCGACGACGGTCAGGGCGGCGGGATAGGCGCTGACCAGCGCGCCGAGACCACCGACACCGCACATGATCAGAATGGCGTCGGAGGCGATGCAGATGGCGACCACCGCCGCGACGGCTTGCCTGCGTGCGCCTTGGCGCAGGACGAAGGCGTTCTGCGCGCCGATGGCGACGATCAGGGATAGGCCGGCACCGAATCCGGCCAGGGCCGCCGAGAAGATACCGCTGTTCACGCCGCCGACGGTATGGGCGTTGACAGAATCAGTACAGCTAAAGTTCCTTAACTATCATTAGTAACCGTGATGTCCGAGCTTCCGGTTGATCAGGTCCGCACGCTGCTCGCGGTCGTGGACGAAGGCACATTCGACGCCGCCGCGGCCGCGATGCATCTGACGCCCTCGGCGGTGAGTCAACGCATCAAGGCGCTCGAACAACGCACCGGCCGCGTCCTGCTGATGCGCACGAAACCCGTCCGGCCCACCGAATCCGGCCGGGCGGTGGTGCGTTTCGCGCGGCAACTGGCCGCATTGCAGGAGGCGGCGCAACGAGAGCTGGGGATCGCCGGAGACTCCGAGTCCACCACGCTGTCCATCGCGGTCAACGCCGATTCGCTGGCGACCTGGTTTCTGCCCGCGCTGTCACGGGTGCCGCAGGATCCGCCGCTCTGTTTCGACCTGCATCGCGAGGACGAATCCCACACCGCCACCCTGCTCCGGGAGGGCACGGTGATGGCGGCGGTGACGTCGCTGGCCGAGCCGGTGACCGGATGTACCGCACGGCTGCTGGGCCTGGCGCGGTACCTGCCGGTCGCGAGTCCGGAATTCGTCGAGCGTCATTTCGCGGCCGGACCTCTGGAACAGTCGCTTCCCGACGCTCCGGTCATCGTTTTCGATCGCCGGGACGAATTGCAGGATCACTACGTTCGCACCGTCACCTCGGGCAGGGCGGGTGCGAGCCGGCTCCGCCATTACGTGCCCACCTCGGAAGGGTTCCGCGACACCATCGTCGCCGGGCTCGGGTGGGGGCTGGTGCCCGAACCGCACGCCGACCCACTGCTGCGGACGGGCGCGTTGCGGAATTTCGCGCCGGAGCAGTGGGTCGATGTGCCGCTCTACTGGCAGCAGTGGAAGTTGGATGTACCGGCCCTCGCGCTCGTCGCGCAGACGATCGGTGTTGCGGCGGCCGACTATCTCCGGTCGATGTAGACCCGTCCTGGGTGTGCCGCTGGTTTCGTCAGTCGATCAACTGTGGTGCCACCGCCCTGGAACTGCCGGGAACCGCTCGCGGCGATGCGGAGGTGAGCAGCGCGATTCCCGCCGCGAGCAACCAGATGATCGTGAGTCCGGAAACCGTTGCGGTAGTGCCCCATCCGTTCGCCGCGTAGAAGTTCGCCGGAGTGTTCCCGAAGAACATCGACGGTGCGAACGCCACATTCACCACCGTCAGGACCGCGGCCGAGCGCCCCGCCCACGCGGGCAGAATCCGCGTGCGCAGGATCGTGACGGCGGCCGTGGTCATGAACAGGGCGGTCAGGAGCCGGGTGACCGTTCCGTACAGCACATAGGTGCCGGACACGGTGACAGTGGGATCGATCGGCTCGGGCGCCTGGATCGTCGCGCCGATCTCGAGGCCCATGGAGACGAAAGCGACCGTAACCCACATCAAACCGGCGGTCGAGGCCAGCGAACCGAGCCATTCGTAGCGTCGGTCCGCGGCCTTCACCAGGTGACCGAAGGCCGACATGAACACCACCGCCCCGATGAGCCCGACGAGTCCGATCAGGCCGCGGGTCAGGATGTTCCAGTCCGGGGGCGGTCCTTCGTAGACGAAGTAGAGCGGCAGTTCGACGAGCATGAGCGCGGCGCCGCAGACCGCGGCGATACCCGCGGTGCGGCGGAGGGTTTCGGTGTGCACGGATCGTCCTTCCGATCGTCGGCAATAGTAAGTATATGCCTTATACTATATCGACCATACTAAACTCCCGAAGGATGAATTGTCGACGACGGGATGCGCGCTGATGACCGATCGGGAGGTGCCCGACCATCTGGCCCGGCTGTGGCGGCTGCCGGTGGATGCCAAACTGGGCCGTCCGGCCGCACTCGATGTCGATCGGGTGGTCGCGACGGCGGTCGAGCTGGCCGACCGGGACGGTCTCGCCGCCGCCACACTGCCGAAAATTGCTGCCGCGCTGGGCGTTACGCCGATGTCGCTCTACCGTCACATCGGATCGAAGGACGAACTCCTCGGGCTGATGTCCGATGCCGGAATGTGTGCCCCACCCGAATTGCCCAGCGGTTCATGGCGTTCGATGCTGCGCGCCTGGGCACTCGCGCAACTCGATGTGCATCGCGCCCGCCCCTGGCTGACCCAGCTGCCGATCACCGGGCCGCCGAGCGGACCGAACACCGTGGCCTGGATGGACGCGGGGCTGCGCGCAGTGCGTGAAACCCCTCTGGACTGGCCGGCGAAGGTCGGGGCCATCATGGTGGTCAGCGGGTACGTCCGCGAGGCGTTCGTCACCGCCCGCCAACTCGAACACGCCATGGCGGCAGCCGATCTCGACCCCGCCGGCGCCCTGCACGACTACAGCCGTCATCTGCGTGCGCTGGTGGATCCAGAGCGGCTGCCGGATATGGCCGCACTGCTGGCCTCGGGACTGTTCGACGCCATCGAGCCCGCCGAGGCAGATCCCGACTCGGACTTCGCCTTCGGCCTGGACCTGATCCTCGACGGTGTGGCGGCGACGATCGCCGCAAACGGCCGGTGACGACAAACGGCCCGGCGCCGTGGACTTGGGTTCTAGGAGTCGTTGCAACACCCCAGTTCAA
>NZ_CAWMPM010000049.1:0-54231 GCF_963869435.1 Nocardia violaceofusca NBRC 14427 | reverse complement strand
GCGCCGACCGCTACCGAGCCTGGCTCACCGCAGCTTGACAAGCATAGGAGCATCAATTTCCGATCCCCGGCGCCGGGCCCTCGAATTCCCCACCCGCACAGCCCGGTTGGTGGCCGCGCCGCGCGCCCCCGACGCACCACCACGTTCCGCATTTCCCCAGCTCCCGGGCCGATTTGGGGAGCGGACCGGACATAAGCTAAAGTTTGTGCTCGGCCAGCCCGCACGGGTCGGCCGGAGTAATCCCCTATAGCTCAATTGGCAGAGCAGCCGACTGTTAATCGGCAGGTTTCTGGTTCGAGTCCAGATGGGGGAGCAGAAAACAGCCCCTGGCCTGTGAGAACGTATCACAAGCCAGGGGCTGATCTGCCTGGGTGGCACATTCGATCAGCCGAGTCGGAAGCCGTAGCCGACGATCCCGGGCCGGGAGTTGATCTCGGCCAGTACGCCCTCGATGCCGGAGAACCAGAACGGGCCGTCCGGTGTCGTGGGGTTGATCTGCGAGTCGATACCCACCAGACCCGTGCCCTGGTACGCGGGGCCGCCGCTGTCGCCGTTGAGGCTCGGGACGGAGGTGTGGATCACATTGTCGGTCACCGAATCGACCCTGCCGTTGGTGGAGCGGGTGGTGCTGCCGTATTTGTCGAGGCGGCTGCCGGGGGCCGGGGCCGCACCGAAGTGGTCGATCACGGCGCCGTTCGGGGCGACCTTCGAGATGCCGATGCCGGGGCTCAGCGCGATGACGGCCCAGTCGCTGGTCGAATCCGATTGCAGCAGCGCCCATTTCGATGTCCAGCTGGCGTAGTGCCCGATTCTGCCGATGGCGGGGGCGACGACGCTCTGTCCGGGGCTGAACATGCAGTGGCCGGCGGTGAGGGCTACCGCGTTGCCCGCCGCATCGTGTCCGGCCGCGGTGATCGTGCAGAGGCCGAGCGAGGTGCCGGGCCGCACCACCCGGGCGGGGGAATCGGCGGGAGCCACCGCCGGCGCCACCAGGACGGCGACCCCGGTCAGCAGTGCGGTGGCGATGATCGATCTCTTCGTCTGCTCGGTCATGGGGCTCGGCCTCACTCCTCCGTGCAGCCTGCGATGTCGCTGCAGCCTTGTCTACGGGCCGGGTGTCCGCCGTCGGGAGGGACTTCGGTCACCTGCCGAGGAATAGTCGCGATCGACTCGGGTAGTGCGCGTGACGGGAGGGAAATGCGTCCGACGAGGAGGTTCACGATGGGTAAGGAACAGGAAACCGGGCAGTTCACGGGCACCTTGGACAAAGACTACAACCTGGTCTGGTTCACCGAACAGTGTATGAGCAACGCGCTGCGGATGGAGGTATACAGCCGCGATGCCGAGCGTGCCGGCGACGCCGAACTCGCCGACTTCTTCCGGCGGGCGCAGGCCGACAGCCGCAAGGGTGCGGATATGGGCAAGGAACTCCTGGCGCAGCGGCTTGCCGGAGCGGGTGCGCACTGAGGTGCCGACGGCGTCGTGCCGGTAGCGGGGCGGGGAGACCGGCCGACGGAACGTTTCGGAAAAGCAAGGGGCGCAACAGGTATCGCTCGATTTCGCGAGTCGGACCGCTCGATCGCCGATGTTCGGCTCGCGCCCCCTTCTGCAGTGGTACGAACGTTTGCCGCGGTGGCGGGCGGGTATCGGCTCGGTGACCGAACGGTTCGGCGTACAGCGGCAGGAGGTCGGAAGATGACGGACAACGTGGCAGGTCGGCCGGGCAACGGCGGCGAAACCCACCAGGAAGCATCCGGAGACGACGTGCGGCTGACCACCCAGCAGGGTGTGGTGGTCGGAGACGATCAGAACACCTTGCGGGCGGGGGAGCGCGGGCCCGCGCTGCTGGAGGACTTTCATTTCCGCGAGAAGATCTTCCACTTCGACCACGAGCGGATTCCGGAGCGCGTGGTCCATGCCCGCGGTTTCGGCGTGCACGGCTACTTCGAGAACTACGATTCGCTGTCCGATCTGACCCGGGCCGACCCCTTCCAGGAGGCCGGTCGCCGGACCGAGGCATTCGTCCGGTTCTCCACGGTGGCCGGAAACAAGGGATCGTTCGATCTCGCCCGCGACGTCCGCGGTTTCGCGGTGAAACTGTATACGCGAGAAGGCAACTGGGATCTGGTCGGAAACAATATTCCGGTCTTCTTCATCCAGGACCCCATCAAGTTCCCGGATATGGTGCACGCCGCCAAACAGGAGCCCGACCGCGGTTTTCCGCAGGCCCAGACGGCGCACGACAATTTCTGGGATTTCGTCTCGCTCACCCCCGAATCGACCCACATGCTGCTGTGGATCATGTCCGACCGAGCCATCCCGCGCTCGTTCCGGTTCATGGAGGGATTCGGTGTCCACACCTTCCGGCTGGTGAATGCCGAGGGCCGCTCGACCTTCGTGAAATTCCATTGGAAGCCGAAGCAGGGACTGCAATCGGTGGTGTGGAACGAGGCGCTGAAGATCAACGGTGCCGATCCCGATTTCCATCGCCGCGACCTGTGGGATGCCATCCAGTCCGGTGACTATCCGGAGTGGGAACTGGGCATGCAGCTGTTCGACGACGACTTCGCCGATCGCTTCGCCTTCGACATCCTGGATCCGACGAAGATCATTCCGGAAGAGGAAGTGCCGGTGCGCCCGGTCGGCAAGCTGGTGCTGAACCGGGTCGTCGACAATTTCTTCGCCGAAACCGAGCAGGTGGCCTTCTGCACGCAGAACATCGTCCCGGGCATCGATTTCACGAACGATCCACTGCTGCAGGGCCGGAACTTCTCGTATCTCGACACCCAACTCAAGCGGCTCGGCGGCCCCAACTTCACGCACCTGCCCGTGAACGCGCCCAAATGCCCGTTCGCGACGTTCCAGCAGGACGGCCATATGGCCATGGTCAATCCGAAGGGCCGCGTCAATTACGAGCCCAATTCCTGGCCCGACGACATCAAAGGCCCGCGCGAGGATCCCGAACGCGGCTTCACGACCTATCCGGAGACCGTTTCAGGTCCCAAACGCCGGCTGCGGGCGGAGAGTTTCGCCGACCATTACAGCCAGGCCCGGCAGTTCTTCGTGAGCCAGACGAGTATCGAGCAGCAGCACATCATCGAGGCGTTCGTCTTCGAGCTGAGTAAATGCGATCGGGTCGAGATCCGCGCCCGGGTCGTCGGCGCGCTGCGCAACGTCCACGAGGATCTGGCCACGGCGGTCGCCGACGGCCTCGGCCTCGCGGAGCTGCCCGAACCGGCGCGCCGTGCGCGCGAGCCGATCACCGATCTGCCGCCCTCGCCGGCCCTGAGTATCGTGCGCAACGGCCCGGACAGCGTCGCGGGACGCAAGATCGGCGTGCTGGTCACCGACGGGGTCGACGCGAAGGCATTCGCCGAGGTGCGCGACGCGGTACAGGCGGAGCAGGCGATTCTCGAGGTCGTCGCGCCGAAGGTCGGCGGTGTCACCACCGACGACGGCGGACGTATCGAAGCGGACCAGAAGATCGACGGCGGACCGTCGGTGCTCTACGACGCGGTCGTGATCCTCGCGACCGAGGCGGGCGCCGCCGAACTCGCCACGTTGCCGCCGGCGCGCGACTTCGTCAGCGACGCTTACGCGTACGGCAAGTTCATCGCTCACCGCAATGCGGGTTCGCTGTTCGCGGCCGCGGGACTGACCGGCGAACTCGATGCCGGTGTCACGGATCTCGCGGCGGGCGCGTCGGTGGCCGACTTCCTCGGCCGGTGCCGGGAAGTCCGATACTGGGCCCGGTTCGAGGGCTGACGATGACGAGCGCGTCGTGCGGCTCTATCAGGGCGTGGAGTCGCCGGCGGTTCGGCGTCCCGAGTAGTTGTCCGTCGACGAAGGGAGCAGACGATGCCCAGAACCACTCGGCGCGGTGATGCGAAACTCTCCGAATTGCCCAGCACCATACGAAAATCCGATGAGCACGCGCAGCGAATATTCGCCGAGGTGCACGATTCCGCGCTGGAGGAGTACCAGAGCGAACAACGCGCGCACCGCGTCGCCTACGCTGCCCTCAAACACGGTTACGAGAAGGTCGGCGACCACTGGGAGCCCAAGAAGCGCAAGGGGCCCTCCGACGAGCGCGCCCGGCACGGCGGCCCCGAACCGGCGGGCGAGACCGCCGGCGGTGTGGATGCCAACGCGTCGAAACAGCATCTGCTGGATATCGCGAAACGCCTCGACATCAGCGGCCGTTCCCGCATGACGAAGAAGGAATTGATCGAATCGATCAAACGGTCGAACGAACGCGCCCGCCGGAAGAACTGATGCGCCGGAGCAATCTCGCTGGAGAAATCGCTGCCGCCGCAGTGTCCCATCGGAACACCCGTCGGCCCGCGGGGGTAGGACGGCACACGGATCGTGCTCACCAACAGTTGTTTCGACGTCTTGCACGCCGGGCACATCGCTCTATCTCGACGAGACGGAGCGGCTCGGTGACGCGGATCGGAGGAAGCGTGAAGATCGCGATGGTGTCCGAGCACGCGAGCCCCTTGGCCCCCTTGGGCGGTGTGGACGCGGGTGGGCAGAACGTGCATGTGGCCGAGCTTGCCGCGGGACTGGCCCGGTTGGGGCACGACGTGCGGGTCTACACCCGCCGAGACGACCCCGCCATCCCCACCGAGGTGCTGGTGGGGGCGGGATATCGCGTGATCCACGTTCCGGCCGGCCCGCCGCGGCACGTTCCGAAGGACGACATCCCTCCGTTCCTCACCGAGTTCGCCGCCTTCCTGCGCCGGCAGTGGAGTGCTGATACCCCCGATGTCGTGCACGCCCATTTCTGGATGTCGGGTATCGCCGCCGAATGCGCCGCACGCGATCTCGCCGTCCCGGTCGTGCTGACCTTCCACGCCCTGGGCACCGTGAAGCGGCGCTATCAGGGGCTGGCCGACACCAGCCCGCGTTCGCGCATCCAGTCCGAGCGCACGGTGGCGGCCGGCGCGACGCATATCGTGGCGACCTGTTCCGACGAGGTCCGGGAGTTGGGCAGGATGGGTGTGCCGCGTGAGCGCACGTCGGTGGTGCCGTGCGGTGTCGACCTGTCGCTGTTCACTCCCGACGGTCCCGCCGAGGAACCGGATCTGCCGCGACGGATCGTCTCGGTCGGCCGCATGGTGCGGCGCAAGGGGTTCGACTGCGCGATCGTGGCACTGTCGGGGGTGCCCGATACCGAACTGGTGATCGCGGGCGGTTCGGAGAGCGCCGAGGACGAGGCCGAGCAGGCGCGATTGCGTGCCGTGGCCGCGGAATACGGTGTGTCGCAACGGGTCCGGTTGCGCGGGCCGGTCTCGCGGGCGGAGTTGCCGATGCTGTTGCGCTCGGCCGACGCCGTGGTCTGCACGCCGTGGTACGAGCCGTTCGGCATCGTCGCGCTCGAGGCGATGTCGTGCGCGAAGCCGGTGGTCGCCACGGCTGTCGGCGGAATGCTCGACACCGTCCTCGACGGGGTGACCGGGCGCCTGGTCCCCCCGGGTGACCCCGCGGTTCTGGCCGAGGTCCTGTCCGGGCTGCTCGATACCCGGCAGGCGCGCCGAGCCATGGGGGAGGCGGGCCTGCAACGTGCCCGCGGACGCTATTCGTGGGATCGGATCTCCAGAGACACCTCGGCGGCCTATCGACGGACCGCCGCAGCGGCCGCGGCGGGCGACGTCGCGTCGTCCGCTCGCTGACATGAGGAGGAACGGCGCGGGGAGGAGCCGCGGCGTTCGACGACCGCGGCGCGACGCGGCGGTGGCCCGTGGGGGCCGGCGCCCCGACCTGCCATATCGTCCTGTGGGCGGGGCATATCGGCGAGCCGCACGCCTGCACCCGGACCCGGGATCGTTGCGAATCGGCACCGGCCGCGTCGTCGTGGCAGCGATTCGGCAACTGCGATGTTTCGGCTCCGATTCTGGTGGTATCGCGCCGTCGTTCCAATCCCGAACGGACAGTACCGAGAGAGGAGAAACGATGAGCCAGAAGGTGAATCCCATTCAGGTGCAGAAGTATCTCTCCGGCGTGGACTATCCGTGTGACCGCCGCGATATCGTGCGCGCGGCGCGGAACAACGGCGCCGGCGCGGAGATCGTCGACGCGCTCGAGAGCATGCCCGATCGGATGTTCGACGGGCCGAATGCGGTGAGCGAGGCGATGTCCTGACCTGGACGCCTCGACCTGAATGCACCTGGGCCGCCCGCGATGCGGGCGGCCCAGGCCGCGTGATGGGGGAGTGCGCGTCAGAACGTGAACTGATCGCCGTACGCGGTGGTCTGAACCAGGCCCGTGGGCGTCGACACCGTGGCGGAGACGAACGGGACCGCCGCAACCGGGGACGCGCATTGGGAGACGTTCAACGCGGCGTTGTTGAATGCGATGTGGTACGGGAAAGCGGTCGTGTTGTCCAGGGTGGCCGTCGCGGTGGTGGCGGTGGTGACCTGACCGGGACCGATGTTCGCGTCCAGGTTCTCGGACAGGCCGAGGGAGCCGCCGACGCTCGGCCCGAGGTCGAAACCGGGCGGCGATACCCCGGGCAGCCCCGCGCTACCGGATGTGGTGGGCAGGCTCGGAGTGGTGATCGTGGGAGTGTCCGTGGTGGGGAGGACTGTCGTCGGGGGCGTGACAGTGGTCGGGGATGTGACGGTCGTCGGGGATACGACAGTCGTCGTGGGAGTGGAACTCGTGGTTTGAGCGACACTCGTACGGACAGCCCTGGTGGGAGTGGTAGTGGTACGGGCGGTCGTGGGGGAGGTGCTGGTACCGCTGGTGGTCGGAGTGGCGCTACCGGTGGTGGCGATGGGCGCGGCGGCAGTCGTGAGAGACGGCGGCGTGAAGGTCGGGGAGATACTGAGTTGCAGTCCCTGGTTGGGCGAGATGCCCACGTCGAAACCGCCGGCCACGCTGATCCCGCAGCCGAGCAGGAATCCCGCGACCGCCTGACCCGAGGTGATCGGGTCACCTTCGACGTTGACCGAGAAATTCCCGGACAGCTGCGAGGCATGGGAGAACGTCATGAGGTAGTTCGGTGTCCGGTCACCGGGTGGGTTCACCCCGATGTTGTCCACCGACGCGGTGAGATGGACTCCCGAACCGGTCACGTCCGTGCCGGGTGGCTGGGCGTGACTCGTTTCGCTCCCGCCGGTCCATAAGATCGACGCGACGGCGGTCACCGCGGCGATGCCTGTCGCGGCGGCGATGAGGGGACGTCGCATAGCTGGATCCTGTTCCTCGATGTCATGGCAGCAGATCGCGAACAGCTATCGACCGGCAAGCATAGTGCGCGGATGTGCGCGGACCGGGAAATCGGTACGCGCCACGCCGTCGACCTCGAGATATCAAGCGGGGTAGACGTGGATCTCGGTGGCCTTGACCGCGGCCCATACCCGCATATCCGGTTGAATGCGCAGGTCGGCCACCGCTGCCGAGGTGATGTCCGCGAGCACCGGCGGAGCTCCGTCGAGTCGGACGCGGGTGAGGTGGGCGTGGTGTTCCAGGCCGCCGACAGTCACCGGCCAAGAGTTGCGCGGGCTGCCAGTGGGTTGCTGTGGATGCAGGCTCACCGCGGTGGGCGGGAAGGCGAGGAAGACCCGGCCGGTCGCCGGAGTGGCGACGGTGAGGTGCCCGCCGTTGTCGATCTCGACACCGGTGCCGTCGGCCGTGCCGCGAAACAGGTTGAGCCCCATCAGATCCGCGACATAATCCGAGCGTGGCCGCCGCGCGATCTCGGCGGGTGCGCCCTGCTGGACGACCGTGCCCTGTTCGAGGATGACGAGCCGGTCCGCCAGCACCATCGCATCGAGTGGATCGTGGGTGACCACCACGGTATGTCCACGATAGTCACGCAGATGCCGGGCGAGGTCGGCGCGCACCTGCATCCGGGTCCCGGCGTCGAGGGCGGCCAGTGGTTCGTCGAGCAGCAGCAGCTGCGGGTCCGTGGCCAGGGCGCGCGCGAGTGCCACCCGCTGCGCCTGCCCGCCGGAAAGGGTGCGGGGCGTGGCGTGCGCGTGTTCGGCGAGGCCGACCCGCTCGAGCCGGTCGGCGGCGCAGGCCCGGGCTCGGGCGCGTCGCATACCGCGCGCCCGCAGGCCGAACGCGACGTTCTCCAGCGCCGAAAGATGCTGGAACAGAAGGTAATCCTGGAATACGACGCCGACCTGTCGACGTTCCGGCGGGACGAAGACGCCCGGCGGCTCGTCCCAGACCGCGTCGGCGACGGTGAGGCGCCCGCCGGTGAGCGGGACCAGTCCGGCCAGCGCGCGCAGTGCCGTGGTCTTCCCGGCGCCGTTGGGGCCCAGCAGCGCCACCACCTCACCGGGTGCGACGGACAGTGAGAGGTCGAGGCGGAAGCGCTCGCGCCGTACCTCGAGTTCGGCCCGCAGCGTCATACCGCTCCTCGAATCCAGCGCTCGCGCAATGCCACCAGCACCGCGACCGAGACCAGCAGCAGCACCAGGCTGAGCACGATCGCGGCATCGGGATCGGTTTCCAGCGCGAGATACACCGCGAGCGGCATGGTGGTGGTGCGGCCGGGGAAATTCCCGGCGAAGGTGATGGTCGCGCCGAATTCGCCCAGCGCCCGCGCCCAGCACAGCACGCCGCCGGCGAGCACACCCGGCGCGATCGCGGGCAGGGTGACGCGGCGGAAGGTGTACCAGGGGCTCGCGCCGAGGGTGGCGGCGGCTTCCTCGTAGCGGGTGTCTGTGCTGCGCAGCGCGCCCTCGACCGAGATGACCAGAAACGGCATGGCGACGAACGCCTCGGCCACCACCACCCCCGGTGTCGTGAACGGCAGCGAGATGCCGAACCAGTCGTACAGATATTGCCCGAGCAGCCCGCGCCGGCCGAAGACCAGCAGCAGCGCCACCCCGCCGACCACCGGCGGCAGTACCAGCGGCACCGTCACCAGCGCGCGGATCAGTCCCCGACCCGGCAGCTGCGCCCGCGCCAGCAGCCAGGCCAGCGGGATGCCCAGCACCAGGCAGATCGCGGTCGCGCAGGTGGCGCAGATCAGCGAAAGCCGCAGGGCGGTACCGACTTCCGCGCTGAACAGCCGATCGGACAGACTCGCCCACGGGGTGCGCACCAGCAGGCCGATCAGCGGGATCACCAGGAACGCCAGCGCGCAGAGCGCGGGCAGCACCAGTACGACCGGCCGCCGTCCCGATGCCGCCCGACGCCGCGTTCCCGGTCTGCTCACGGGGTGTCGAATCCCGCGGCGGTGAACACCTTCTTCGCCGGATCGGAGTGGATGTAGTCGACGAAGGCGGCGGCCGCGGCGGCGTTGGGCGCCTTCGCGAGCGGCGCGATCGGATAGGTGTTGATCACCTTCCCCGATTCCGGGAAGTCGATGCCCCGCACCTTGTCGCCGGCCGCCTGCACATCGGTGCGGTAGACCAGGGCGGCGTCGACCTCGTCGAGGGTCACCTTGGTGAGCACGGCCTTGACATCCTGCTCGCGGGTATCGGGCTGCGGGGTGATGCCGGAGATCTGGAAGACCTTCTCCGCGGCCGCACCGCACGGCACCTGCACCGCGCACAACGCGATCCGCGGTTCGGTCCTGCCGAAATCGGCCAGTCCGGTGATCTTGCCCGGATTGCCCTTGGGCACAGCGATTTCCAGCCGATTGCTCGCGAAGGTGTCCGGTTTCGCGGTGACCTCACCGGCGTCGACCACCTGCTGCATATTGGCTGGGGCGGCGGAGGCGAAGACATCGGCCGGCGCCCCCTGCTTGATCTGCTCGGCCAGTGCCGAACTGCCGCCGAAGCTGTAGACGACCTTCACGCCGGGGTGGGCGGCCTCGAAGTCGTGTCCGAGTTTCGTGAACGTCTCGGTGAGCGAGGCCGCCGCGAACACCGTGACCGTGCCCGAGAGGTCGCCCGTCGCGGACGTGGTTGTCGCGTCGTCGGACCCGCATCCGGCCAGGGCGGCGGTGACGGCGACGACGGCCGCCGCGGCGCCGGCGGTTCGGAGGATGTGCATGCTGGTCAACTTTCTGGGATCTCGACCACGACGTGGGTCGATTTGACCGAGGCGACGGCGATACTGCCGACCTCGAGACCGAGTTCGTCCACCGATTCCCGGCTGATCAGCGAGACCAGCCGGAACGGTCCGGCCTGCATCTCGACCTGCGCCATCACCGTGTCCTTGACGATGCGGGTGACGATGCCGCGCATCCGGTTGCGTGCCGAGGCGGCGACGGTGACT
Organism: Nocardia violaceofusca NBRC 14427; assembly: GCF_963869435.1. Lineage (NCBI taxonomy): Bacteria > Bacillati > Actinomycetota > Actinomycetes > Mycobacteriales > Nocardiaceae > Nocardia > Nocardia violaceofusca. The sequence continues at coordinate 44,046 of NZ_CAWMPM010000049.1, read as the reverse complement.
CCGGGCTCGTGCGCCTCGGCGTGCTGACCACGCAATACCTCGGCCAGGTCCGCGCCGCGTACTCCCTTGCGGCCGCTGTCGAGCCGGATCTCCGGCAACCGCCCCTGATCGATCCAGCGCCGCACGGTGTCGTCGCTGACCCCCAGCAGCGCCGCCGCCTCACTGATCCGCAGATTCGTCACAATCACAAGCATATTGCCGTGAATGCGGTTCGCAAGCCCTCAGCGGTTGCGGGCCGCTGTATCGATGGTCGGGTGGGTGGATCGGCGGGCACATGCCGGGCCGTCGGCACGCGCGCATCCTCGCCCACCCCGACACCACGATCCGGATCGGAACCGAGGTGCGTCCGGTGCGGGCGCGGGTCGCGACCGCGGCCGGATATCCGGACCTCTGGTGCGAATTCGTCACGATGACACCGGATTACGAGTTCTATCGGCGTCGGGCGGGCGGTCGCACGATCCCGCTGGTCGTTCTCGAGCCGCGATGACGGGCGTGCTCAGCAGTACAGGTCGACGAACCGGTCGAGTGAGCGTTCGATATCGCCCCGCAGCGCTCGTGCCACCGTCGCCCCGATCGGGCCGAACAACGGCCGCCCGCCCAGGTCGATGTCGACCGTGACCGCCGAGCCCGAGGCGTTCGGCGCGACCAGCAGTTCCAATCCCAATTTGGTGCCGCCTTTGCCGGCGCCGCTCAGCACGAGCCGGCGCGGCGGTTCGGCGGTGCGCACGGTCCAGCGCACGCGATTGCGCAAACCTTTCACCGAGGCGATGCCCACCAGTTCGGTACCGGGGGTGAGCTCATCGGGCACCCGGCCGCGCCACGCCTCGTGCATGATCAGCCACTGATCGAGTTCGCCCAGATTCGCCGCATGCGACCAGGCCCGATCGGGAGAGATCGGAACATCCACCGATACTGTCAGTTTCGCCACGCGTGGATGTTAACCGCCGGTGATTCGCACACCTGCCGGTGGCTACGAGGCGAGTCCGGGGTCGGCGTGGATCGGCCGGTCGGTCGCCGAGAGCGGTTGTGCGGAGCCGCCGCGGCGCACCGCCACGATTTCGGCGCCGATCGACACCGCCGTCTCCTCCGGCGTACGGCCGCCGAGTTCCAGGCCGATCGGTGAATGCAACCGCCGCAGCTGTCGATAGGTGATGCCGTTGTCGCGCAGGTGTTCGCGGCGCTCTCGATCCGAGCGCCGCGAACCCATCGCCCCCACATACGCCACCGGTAGCCGCAACGCCGCCGCGAGAACGGGCACATCGAATTTCGGATCGTGGGTCAGCACGCAGATCACCGTGCGTGAATCCACCTGTGTCCCGGCCAGATAGCGGTCGGGCCGCTCACGCACCACCTCGTCGGCCTCGGGCAGGCGTGCCCGGTCGGCGAAGACCGGACGCGGTTCGCAGACGGTGACCCGATAGCCGAGCAGCCGCCCGACCCGGCACAGCGCGGCGGTGAAATCGGTGGCGCCGAAGACGATCATGCGCGGCGGCGGCGCGAAGGACGCCACGAACACCGTGCGTTCGCGATCCGCGCAACCGATGATGCGGACCGCGCTGGTAGCGGCTTCGAGCATGGCACGAGCGTGCGCGATCACGGCCGGATCCGCGGGCCCACCGACCGTGCGATCCACTCGCACCGCGACCATCGCACCGGATTCCAGATCCCGCACCAGCGCGACCGGCCGATCCGGATCCAGCGCCGCATCGATGGTGTCGTATTCGGCCGCGGTGATCCGGTGGATGAACACGTCGAGTTCACCACCGCAGGTGAGCCCGACGGCGAAGGCGTCGTCGGCGCTGTAGCCGAAGGTGTGCCGGACCGGCTCCCCGGATTCGAGGACTCGCAGGCATTCCTCGTAGACCGCGCCCTCCACACAGCCGCCGGAAAGGCTGCCCCGCACCTGCCCCGACGCCGAGACCGCCATGGTGGTGCCCACCGCCCGTGGCGCACTGCCGCGCACCCCGATCACGGTGGCCAAGGCGTAAGTCGTTGCGGCGGCATGCCAGTGCCGCAGGTGCTCGCCGAGTTCGCGCACGCCGACCTCCGATGAGAATTGCATTCTCCATATACTGTAGCGACGTACTCACTTTGGGCATATATTATTAACCGACCGCGAGGTGCCGGTCCTTGTCCGACGGCGAACAAGAGGGGATCAGTCCGATGACCGCGATGCGAGCCGCCCGATGACCTCGACGACAACCACCGCGAGCGCCTCCGTCGTCGGCGCCCGCGTACCGCGCATCGAGGACGCGCGGCTGGTCACCGGCGCCGGAACCTTCGTCGACGACGTGACCCGCCCGGGCGCGGTGCACGCCTGCTTCGTGCGCAGCCCGCTGCCCCGCGCGACCATCGGCACGATCGACGTCTCGGCGGCACTGGAACTCGACGGGGTGCTCGCCGTCTACACCGCCGCGGACCTCAACCCCGGTGCGCACGAGATCTCCTACGACCTGGACATGGTCGGCATGCCGCCGGTGCCGCGTCCGCCGCTGGCCGAGGAGGAGGTCCGATTCGTCGGCGATCCGGTCGCGCTGGTGATCGCCGCCGACCGCTATATCGCCGAAGACGCCGCCGAACTGGTCGTCATCGACTACGAACCGCTGGATCCCGTGGTCGACTACACCACCGCCGAACAGTCGCCGAACCTGGTGCACGCCGGATTCGCCGGCAATTCGGCCGGGGCGATGGGCGGGCGCCCGGCGTCCGACCTGGCACCGCTGTTCGAGTCGGCCGCACATGTGGTGCGGCAGCGGATCTTTCAGCAGGCCTATCTGCCGGTGCCGATGGAAACCCGCGGCATCCTCGCCGAATGGACGGCCTCGACGGCGGAGATGACGATCTGGATCGCCACCCAGTCGCCGCACGAGGTCCGGGCGTTCTGCGCCCGCCTGCTCGGCATCGATGAACACCAGGTCCGGGTGATCGCGCGCGACACCGGCGGCGGTTTCGGGCTCAAACAGCTGCCGCTGCGCGAGGAGACCTGTGTCATGCTCGCCTCCCGTGCGCTCGGCACCCCGGTGAAATGGATCGAGGACCGCCAGGAGAATTTGATGGCCTCGGGCCTGGCCCGGCACGAGAACGCTGATGTGGCAATGGCATTCGATGCCGACGGCAGAATCGTCGCGGCCTCCATCGATCACGTGCAGAACGTCGGCGCCTATCCCACGCCCTCGCCGATCACCGGTGGTGTGGTCGTCGGCATCCTGTTCCCCGGCCCCTATCGCATCACCGACGCCTCGTTCAGTGCGAAGTTCCTCTACTCCAACACCGTCGGGCGCGTCGCCTATCGGGGGCCGTGGCAGTTCGAATCGGTGGCACGCGAGGTGCTGCTCGACCACGCGGCCCGGCAGATCGGTATCGACGCGATCGAGCTGCGCCGCCGGAACATGTTGCGCCGCGACGAATTGCCGTGGGCCAATCCCAACGGCATGTCCTACGACAACATCTCGCCGCTGGAGACGCTCGAGCAGGCGGTCGAGAAACTGGACTACGACGCCTTCCGCGCCGAACAGCGCGCCGCTCGCGCGCAGGGCCGCTACTTCGGCGTCGGCACCTGCACCTATGTGGAACCGACGACCGGCGCGAGCCCGTTCCTCAGCACCGAAGGCGCCACCATCCGCATCGAACCCAGCGGCAAGGTCAACGTCTACGTGGCGGGCGGTTCGGCCGGAAACAGCTTGGAAACCACCGTCGTTCAGCTCGCGGCCGCCGCGCTGGGGGTCACGCTGTCGGACGTGCGGACCATTCAGGGCGATACCGCGGTGACGCCGTTCGGCGGCGGCACCGGGGGCAGCCGTTCCGGATCGATGACCGCGGGGGCGATCGGGCAGACCGCGGCCGTGCTGCGCGAGCGGATCGTCGCGATCGCCGCCCACCGATTGGGCGTCGCGCCGGAGGAGATCGATATCGCAGACAGCCGCGCGAGCGTGCGCGGCGCCCCCGACAAGGGGCTCACGCTGGCCGAGATCGCCGATATCGCCTACTTCCAGGCGGACAGTCTGCCGCCCGGAGTCCCACCCGGACTCGAGGCCAACGGCCGGCACAAGACCTCGCAGATGGCGATCTGGGCCAACGCCACCCACATCTGCACCTGTGAGGTCGACATCGAGACCGGGGCGGTGACGCTGCTGCGCTATATCGTCAGCGAGGACGTCGGCCCGATGATCAACCCGAATGTGGTGGAGGGCCAGATCTACGGCGGCACCGTGCAGGGCATCGGCGGCGCGCTCTACGAACATCTCGCCTACGACGAGAGCGGCAATCCGGTCGCGACGACCTTCCTGGACTATCTGCTGCCGACCGCCATGGAGGTGCCGGTCATCGAGGTCGGTCACGTCGAGACGCCCAGTCCGGGGCCGGGCAGTTACAAGGGCGTCGGCGAGGGCGGGGCGATCGGAGCGGCGCCTGCCGTGCTCAACGCCGTCGCGGATGCGTTGTCGCCGTTCGGAATCGAGCTCCGGGAGCTGCCGCTCTCACCCGCCCGGATCGTGGACATGGTGGAGCGGGCACGCGCCGCCGGGAAGGAGCCGGCGTGAAACCGGCCGCCTTCGACTATCACGCCCCCGCCTCGGCCGAGGAGGCGGTGAGACTGCTCGCCGAACTCGGTGACGAGGCCAAGATCATCGCCGGCGGCCAGAGTCTGGTGCCGATGCTGGCTTTGCGCTTGGCGGTCTTCGATCACCTCGTCGATCTGCGGCGAGTCGACGACCTGCGCGGAATCGAGGCCGGTGCGTCGAGTGTGCGGATCGGCGCGGGGACCACCCACGCGGCGATCGGCGCCTCGGCGGAGATCCGCCGGGCGGTTCCGCTGCTGCACCGGGCGACACCGCTGATCGGGCACTTCCAGATCCGCAACCGCGGCACCATCGGCGGTTCGATCGCCCATGCCGACGCCGCGGCCGAATATCCGGTGGTGGCGTTGACTCTGGACGCCGAGATCGAGGCGTTGTCCCCGCGTGGGCGGCGCACCGTCGCGGCCGCGGACTTCTTCACCGGTATGTGGACGACCGCGCTTGCACCCGACGAACTGGTCACCGCGATCACCGTCCCGGTCCGGTCCGGGCGCAGCGGTTACGCGATCGAGGAATTCACAAGGCGCAGCGGCGATTTCGCGATGGCCGGGGCGGCGATCGCGGTCCGGCTGGACGGGGACTCCCGCATCGAGCGCTGCGCGATCGGCCTGTTCGGCCTCGCGCCGACCCCGGTGCGGGCGCACGAGGCCGAGGCCGAGTTGCCGGGCCGGCCCGCCGATGCGGTGGCGGCCGAGGAGGTCGGCGTCGCGGCGACCGCGAATCTGACGGCGATCTCGTCGGATGTGCACGGTTCGGCCGAATACCGCCGCCGGCTCGGTGCGGCGATGGTGGCGCGGGCATGGCGCCGCGCGATAGCGGAGGCGAGCAATGACTGAGATCGATATCGAGGTGCGGGTCAACGGCTTTCGCCGCCGCGACGCCGTTCCGGCCCGCCTGACGCTGGCCGATTATCTGCGCGACCGCTGCGGGCTCACCGGCACGCACCTCGGATGTGAACACGGGGTGTGCGGCGCCTGCACGGTCCTGCTCGACGGTGCCGCGGTGCGCTCCTGCCTGCTCTTCGCGGTGCAGGCCGACGGCGCCGAGATCACGACCGTCGAGGGCATCGCGGAACCCGACGGGACACTGTCGGCGGTGCAGGAGGCCTTCCGCGCCGAACACGGATTGCAGTGCGGCTTCTGTACGCCCGGCTTCATCGTCTCCGCGACGGCTTTCCTGCGCGAGAATCCCGACCCCACCGACACCGAGATCCGCGAGGCGATCTCGGGAAATCTGTGCCGCTGCACCGGATATCAGGGCATCGTGCGCGCGGTCCGCGCCGCCGCCGATGCGCGCGAGCCCGGTGCCGAATCGTCCACCGGCGACGAGGCCGATATCGCCGCACCCGCCGCGCGGCGGACCTGACCGACCGAGGACTTTCATGAAACTCGACAACACGTTCACCATTCCCGTTCCGGCGGCGCAGGCCTGGCCGGTGCTGCTCGACCTCGAACGCATCGCGCCGTGTGTCCCCGGCGCGACCATCACCTCGCGCGAGGGCGACGATTTCCACGGCAAGATCAAGGTCAAACTCGGTCCGGTGGGGTTGAGCTACAACGGGATCATCAAGGTCATCTCGCAGGACGAGCAGGCCGGGGTCGCGGTCCTCGAGGGACGTGGCCGTGAGGCGCGCGGCAACGGCACGGCGACGGCGACCATCACCTGCCGATTGGTCGAGAACAACGGCAGCACAGACGTTTTCGTCGATACCGATCTGGCGATCACCGGCAAGCCCGCACAGTTCGGCCGGGGCGCGCTGGCCGATGTCGCGGGGACCCTGATCGGGCAGTTCGCCACCAACCTCGCCGACGAGATCACCGCCTCGGCACAGCCGGCCGAACCGCTGCGCGCCGTGACGGAGGAGCCGGCCGCGGGCGCGCCGACCGTCACCGCGCAACGACAGCGGACTACCGCCTCGCGCACCCCGGCCGAGCCACTGGATCTGCTCGCTGCCGCCGGATCGGCACCGGTGGTGCGCTACAGCGGATTCGCGGCGGCGCTGATGCTCGTGGTGCTGGTGGCCGTCATCCGGCGGCGAGCGCGGCGGGGCTGAGCGGGTCGCGTCAGCGTTCGAGGTCGCCGGGTTCGTCGATGTCGCGGCCGGTGGCCAGATCGCCGCATTCCACGGCGTGCGCGGAAACGCTACGCAGGTAAGCGGCGGCGCCACGATCACCGGACAGGGTCGGCAGCAGATCGGCCCAGTGCCGGCGTGCGATCACCACGGGATGGCCGGGACGTCCGGCGAAACTCGCGCGCGCGATACCGGCCGGGTCGGCCGTCGCGCCCTCGATCACCCGGGCGACCACATCCGCGCCGACATCGGGCGTATCCACCACGTGCAGTGCGACGTACGCGGCATCGAGTCGCTGCGCCGCACCGATTCCCGTGCGCACCGACGCACTCATTCCCTGGGCCCACTCCTGCGCCACCACCGTGGTGGTCGCGGGAATCGGCGGAACCCGGGCGGCGCCGAGCACCACCACGACCTCCGCGCATCCGCCGTCGCGCAGAGCGTCCACCGCGATGGTCAGCCAGTTTCCGACCGTGGCCTTGGGGCGGCCGAATCGCCGCCCCGCCCCGGCGGCGAGTACGACTCCGACTACTCGGTCCGGCATGGTCGGCCTTTCGATGGGGAAATGCGCTGTCGCGCCAATGTAATAGCGGAAATGCCGGTCCTTTGTGGACTCGGCCAATTCGTCGTGGCGAGCCGCCGAACAGGGTGGATATCGTTCGCGGCCATCCTAGGATGAGCAACCGACCAACAGGCGCGAGATCAGGTAGGAGTGCGTGATGCCGTCCAAGGCGGTCGGTCAGCGTCGACGCCCGACGCAGGAGCGTGCGAAGGAAACCCGCCAGCACATCCTGGACACCGCGGCGCGGTTGTTCGGTGAGCGCGGGATCGAGAACACCTCGACCAACCGGATCGCCGCCGAGGCCGGCCTCAGCATCGGCACCGTCTACCGCTACTTCTCCGACCGCACGGTCATCGTCGAGGAATTGCTCGAGCGACTGCTGCAGAGCATCGAACGCCGCTTCACCGAACGGCTCGATCGCGCGGACCGGTCGGTGGAGGATATGACCGCCGACATCCTCGCCGCTATCTGCGAAGAACTGGTCGACAACGCGAAACTCGTCCGCGCCCTGGCCGCCGGGGTGCAGTTCTACAACAGCGGCATCCCCGAATTCGAACCCCGCCTGCGCCTGCTGGTGAAGGTACTGCTGATCCAGATCCTCGGCCCCAGCGACGACCACGAACTCGACGTCATGGCCTTCGTCCTGGTGAACACCGGATTCTCCGCGGTCCTGCGGGCCTCCGCGCTCGAGGTCGACCCCGAGGAACGCCGCGAAGCCATCGTCATGACCGCCCGCATGATCGGCGCCTGGAGCACCGCGGAAATCGAACGCCGCGCAGCGAATTCGGCCTGAGAGCTCGTGCTGCTGCACATTGCGACATCGATGCGCGGGCGAGGGGTCGGGCGGCGGTTGGTGGCGCGAATCCGCGCGGACGATCCCGCGATGCCGATCGTGGCCGAAACGGACCGCTCGGCGCTCGGCTTCTACGTGGCCCTGGGATTCGGCGTGACGTCGCTGGGGGAGAAGTACCCGGGCGTCGAGCGGTTTCGGGTGCGTCTGGAGTCAGGTTATGACAGCGGCTGACGTAGAGGTGTAGCGTGATGGCAGTCGCTGACATCGGCGGCCGTCGCGCACATCGCGGCGTATTCCTCGCGGGAAGGTCTTTCCATGCGCGTATTCATCACCGGGGCGTCGGGGCATGTGGGGTCCGCGGTCGTTCCGGAACTGCTGTCGGCGGGGCACGAGGTGGTCGGGCTGGCCCGATCGGATGCCTCGGCCGCGGCGTTGGAGGCCGCGGGAGCGCAGGTGCGTCGCGGAAATCTCGACGATCCGGAGGCGCTGGCCGAGGCGGCGGGCACGGCCGACGGCGTCATCCACCTGGCGTTCAAGCACGAGAACATGATCGCCGGAGACTTCCTCGGTGCGGCCGACACCGATCTGCGGGTGGTCCGGGCGTTCGGCGATGCCCTGGCCGGATCGGGTAAGCCGCTGGTCAGCACATCCGGAACGGGTCTGCTCGCGGCCCTGGGGCGAACCGGCACGGAAGCCGACTCGCTACCGGGCGGTCCGCGCATCGACTCCGAGAACGAGGTGATCGGATTCGCCGAGCGTGGAATCCGATCCAGTGTGGTCCGGCTGCCACCGACCGTGCACAGCACCCTCGACCGCCACGGTTTCGTGCCCACCCTGATCGCCATCGCGCGTGAGAAAGGCGTCTCCGCCTACGTCGGCGAGGGCGGCAACCGCTGGCCGGCGGGCCATACCCTCGACGCGGCGACTCTGTACCGCCTGGCTCTGGAATCCGCCCCCGCCGGCACCCGCCTGCACGCGGTCGGCGACGAAGGCATACCGCTGCGCCGCATCGCCGAGGTGATCGGCCGTCACCTGGACGTGCCGGTCGTGAGCATCGCCGCCGAGGAGGCTCCCGACCACTTCGGCTTCCTCGCCCCGATGGTCCAGCTCGACAACCCCACCACGGCTGCGGCGACAACCGCTCTGCTCGGGTGGAAACCCTTGCACCCCAACCTCATCGAGGACTTGGAGGAGGGGCACTACTTCACCGGACGGTGACCGGAACAGCGGCGGACCGGCGGCTCACGTGCCGCCGGCGTTCACCGTATCCGCTGCTCACACTCCTCGAACGCGGTGCCGGTGCGAACATAACCGCTCCCCGGACTATCCGACCGGGTCCACGCGCAGGGTGGTGTTCTCGGCGGCGGGGGCCAGCATCGGTTCGAGGGCGCCGGGCTGGTCGCGGTACTTCGACTCGTAGGCCTTGCGGACGCGGTCGTTGATGTAGGACTCCGTGACCGGATGCAGGGTCACGTCGGTTTCCACGCCGTGGGTGCGGACTCGCGCGCCGCGGGTGTGCATGGCGTGGCGGTACCACCCGCCGGATTGTCCGTACGCGGAGCGGATGTAGAGATCGTTGTCGACGCGCACGACCCAGATGGTGGTCCAGTCCCGCAGTGCGCCGTTCTCGTAGTAGCTGGTGATCTCCAGCTCCTCGGAAGATCCGATCCGATCGAGCTGAGTGGCGGTCCAGGCCATGTCGTTACCTCCATCGATCGCGATGCAGTGGGTTCGCCCAGGCTAGGCCGATCTCCCGTCGTGATGCGGCTGCCTCAGCGCGGTTCGGGAAAACTTTCGGCGACCGCGGCGATCAAGGCGCTCGTCCAGCGTTCGAGTATCCGCGCGCCCTCGGCGGCATCGGCGGTGGTCGGATCGCCGAGTATTCCGTTGGCGCTCACCGCCTTCACACCGCCCGAGCGCAGGCGTGGCATCAGCTCGCGCAGCGGCCGGGTCGTGCCGGGTTCGGCGCGGTGCATCGCGACCCGCTCCGGGGCCAGATGGAGCATGACCGAGGTTTCCGCGTGTCCGGCGTGGGTGTCGTCGGCGGGGCCGGTCGGCGACCACACCAGGGTCGATCGGCCTTCCGTGGTCAGGAGGCGTTGGGCGGCCCGCAGCGGCCCGAGATTTCCGCCGTGCCCGTTCACCAGGATCACGCCCGCGAATTCGTCTGCCGAGCGCACCAATTCGACAATGAGCAGTTCCAGGGCGCGGTGCCCGATCGACAGTGTTCCCGGGAATCCGGCGTGTTCACCACTGGATCCGTACGGAATCGCGGGCGCCGCAACGATATCCGCACGGGTGGCGGCCAAGCGGCGACACAGTTCCACCGCCACGGCGGTATCGGTGCCCAGCGGTAGATGCGGTCCGTGTTGTTCGGTCGCGCCGAGCGGAATCGCCAGCAGCGGCGCGCGATCGGCTTCGGCGAGTTCGGCCGAGGTCAGATCAGCGAGCCGCATCACTGTCTCCGTCGCTTCGATACAGCAGCGGCACCACCGGCTCCGCGGTCCGTGTGCGCAGACATCCCGCCCACACTCCCAGCCCGTAGGCGAGATCGTCGGCGATGCGCAGCAGTCCGGCCCGCGGATCCCGCCCGGCCGTCACCGCGCGGACCACCACCGGTAGGTAGGCCGCGAGCAGCAACCGGCGTCCCCGTCGACCGAACAGTGCTGCGGGCCACCAGATTCGGCGCAGCGCGTCGGCGAGCTGACGTACCGCGGACAGTTCGGCCTCGCCGACCACCGTCGCGGCCATCGACGCCGGTAGCCCGGCGGCGCGCAGCCGCCGCAGTTGCCGCACCGGTTCGGCGGCCGTCGCCATGCCGAGCCAAGGGCGGCCCAGCGCGACCGTTGCCCAGCGCAACGCGGTGCTGCGGGGCAGGCGCGCACAATGCAGATGCCCCGGATGCCGCCGCGCCAGCACGGCAGCGGAGGTGCCGTAGTCGTAGCGCTGCCGCAACCACGCCCGCAGCGTGGCGCGCGGCTCGTGCCGGACCACCGAATCGGGTTGATAGCGAACAAGTTTCCCGTCGCCCACGAGCCGCCAGATCAAATCGACGTCCTCGCCGTAGCGCAGGCTTTCGTCGAATCCGCCGGCCCGGTCCACGGCCGAGCGGCGCACGACCAGCGCCGCGGTCGGGACGTAGGAGATGCGCCCGCCCGGCCGCACCACCGCCGGTTGGGCGCCCATATCCAGGCTCGACCGGTGGGCCTCGTAGCTGCCGAGCACGCCGTGCTCCAAGGTCCGCACCCGCGGGGCCACGGCCGCCACCGCCGGATCGTCGAACAGCGGCAGGAGTGGTTCCAGCCAGCCCGGATCGGGCACGATATCGGAATCGAGAAAAGCGATCAGCTCGGTCCGCACCGCCCGGTATCCGCTGTTGCGTGCCGCCGCCGGACCGCGCGCGGACGCGTGCCGGACGATCGTCACGGTCGGCGGTATTTCCCCGTCCTCGGTGATACGACCGGTGATCGGCAGGGCGGAACCGTCATCGACCACGATGCGGGAGCCCACGTCGCCGGTCGCGGCGAGCAGCCGGGTGAGCCCGCCGAGGTTGTCCTTGACCGGGACGACGACAGTGACATCGGCGATGCTGTGACAGCCCCGGTCGATCATCGGATGCGCGACGCCCGCCGCCAGCATCCGCTGCACCAGCGCCTGCGCGCCCGGGTCGCTGCCCACCGGTTCGCCCGCGAACCACGCCCGCACCCGGCGGGCACCGGCGGGGGACAGGCGCAGCATCCGCAGCGGACTCCCGCCGAGCAGCACTCGTCCGTCGGGTGAGGACCGCAGTCGTACGTCCGGACGCAGCGTGACGGTCACAACGGCACATCCTCCATCGGCACGACCCGGCCGCTAGGCCGCGTCCGGAACGAACGAGACCAGGCTACGTGTGCGGCCGGATGGCGTCGCCGGTGGATCTATTCGATACCGAGGGTGACCTCGGTCGATTTGATCAGTACCTTGACCGCCGATCCCTCGCCGAGGCCGAGATCGTCCACGGCATCGCGGGTGATGGACGACGTGATCTCGTCCCCGCCGGTGAGGCGGACCCGAACGACCGCCATGGCCTCACCGCGCGTGACCGAGACAACGGTGCCGTCGAGCTGATTCCGGGTGCTCAGGCGCATGCGGCGACCATACGCCCGGGATTCGCTCCGGCGGGGTTGCCTCGCCTGCGCGATCCGGATGCGGCCCACGTAGTCCGGGTAACCCGTGCCGACGACAGCACCCGCCCCGCCACGGCCCTCCGCACAGGCCATACTCACCGGCCCCGCCCCAGCGAGCTGATCACGTGAGGGACGAACCGCGTCGGAAACGTTCGCTCTCAGTCGCGTCCGCGGTCGATGCGGACGGCGCGGCGGGCGTTGGCGATGGCGGAGACGGTGGTGGTGCCGAGGACGCCGTGGCGGTCGAACATCACCGCGGTGCCGACGGCGAGGCCGTGGTGTTCGACGCGTTCGGTCAGTGCGAGGCCGACTTCCCCCTCGACCGGCAGGCGGGTAATCGCCATCGTCACATCGGGATTGATGTATTCCAGGCCGGCGCTGCCGAGATTGGACACCATATTGGTGACGTCGGCGACCGAGGCCGCGAACTGGAACGGGGTCGGCTCCTCGCCTTCGACCACCGGAATGGCGAAGTGCCAGATACGTTTTCGGGGGCTGTCGCGGAAGGCGTCGGTCCACTCGCCCCAGCCCTCGGATTCGGTGTGGTACAGCCGTTCCGGGTCTCGTGTGGGCCGCCGGCCCGCGGCGGGAGCGGTGGGTGTGGTGCCGCCGGACCACACCTGCCCGGGCGGGGCCTCGCTCGGTCGCAGGAACAGTGCGCTCGCGCGAGCCGCCGGTTCGCCGTCCTGGGTCAGCACCGCATCGACCAGACAGAGCCGGGGGCCTTCGCGGACGATCGTCGCGGAGGTCACCGAGGGGCGCATCCGCACCGCGCGGAACAGATCGAGCGTCCACCGGACCGGCTGCAGATCCGGACGGCCCAGGGTCTCGACCGTGCGCTCGACCTCCCGTGCCAGCGCGGCGCTGACGGCCGGCCCGCGCATCTGATCCGCGCCCCAGCCGCTGCCCGCGCGAGGTTCGGGATGCAGTTCCTCGGTGTCCTCGTGCTTGACGCGGAAGAACGCACTGTTCATGTGGCCGAACTCCTTCCTCACCGGCCGACGACGGCCGGGCAACCCCGATCATCGACCGCCGGGCGCCGGCGACCACGTCCGGGGTCGGCGAAGCGTGACCGGGACCGAGGAGATCCGGGCGACCGGACGCGCCGTCGCGGCGATCGAATCGATGTGATTCGAACTCTGTCCCGACAGCGCACGCCCGATAGTGTGAGAGTCCCGTTGTGGGATAGGGGTTCATGGTGCGCATCGGTCTCTACATCGGCGGAACTGCGCCGGTCACCGAGGTTGTGGAGCGGATCCGCTGGGCGGAGCGGGCCGGACTGGACAGTGTGTTTCTCAATCAGGTGCTCGGCTGGGATGCCCTGACCGTCGCCACGCTCGCATTGCGGGAGACCGCCGATATCGAGGTGGGAACGGCGATCACCCACACCTTCGCCCGGCATCCCATCGCACTCGCCCAACAGGCGCTGACGGCCACCGCGCTGGCGCCGAATCGGTTCACCCTCGGGATCGGGCCGAGCCATCCGCACATCGTGGAGGACGCGTACGGGCTGTCCTACGAGCGACCCGCCCGGCACATTCGCGAATATCTGTCGGCGCTCACTCCGCTGCTGCGCGGCGAGACCACCGACTATCGTGGCGAGACGCTGCGAGCGGCCGGCACGATCGAGGTCGCCGGGGCGACGCCGCCCTCGGTCGTGGTCTCGGCGTTGGGGCCGGCGATGCTGAAGGTCGCCGGTGAACTGGCCGACGGTTCGGTCACCACATGGACCACACCCGACATCATCGCCGAGCACATCGGCCCGCGGCTGGCGGCAGCGGCTGCCGCGGCGGGGCGGCCGACACCGCGAACAGTCGTCGTGGTGTCGGCGGCCGTGACTCACGATCCGGACGAGCTCAGGCAGGAGTTGGCGCAGGCGTTGGCCCCGGCCTCCCGGCTACCGAGCTACCGTGCTCTGCTGGATCGCCAGCATCTGACCGGTGTGCACGAGACCGCGCTGCTCGGGTCCGAAGATGTTGTGGCAGAAGGTATCAGCGCATACGCCCGCGCCGGTGTCACCGATCTGATCGTCAGTGTGCGTGGGGATGCCGCGGCGCAGCAGCGGACTCGAGAGTTGGTTTCCGCCGTGCGCCGCGCCGCTCCCAGCGCTCGGTGAGGCGAATCACAACCAGTGGAGCAACCGGCGCCACAGGCGTCGGCGCACGTGCGCTTCGCCGGTCAGGGGCTGGGCTCGCGTGGGTGTGATCGGCCCAGGTTCGGCAGTCGGCGCCGGGCCTGGATAGAGGCCCGCCACGACTGTCCCGGGTCCGTCCGGATCGGGCGGCGACGTATCGGGTTCGCCGACCGGCACGCGTTCCGGACACGCCCGTGACCAGGCGAGATGAGTATGGGGATGGCCGCCGTCCGGTGGCATCAGATGGGTGAGGCGCGGCAATTGCACGGTCGGATCGTCCAGATCCCGGCGGAGTTGATTGCAGAACTGCTCGACCGAGCCGTAGCGATCGACGATCTCCTCGACCAGCAGGGCCGCCGACGGAGTTGCCGTGATCAGTTTGCCGCTCACCGTTCTCCTCACCTCACAGCCCGGACACGATCTGCCGCATACCGGGCCGAACCGTCAATGTCTGCGAATAACCCCCAACACATCCACGGCGAGCCGGGATATCGGAATTGCTCTCGCTCGAGCTGACCGGACCCCACCGTGGTGATCGTTCTGCACCGGAGCCTAGTCAGAAACGCCGACATCCGCAAACTTCCCGCGCGCTGGCCGGTGGCCCGAAAATACCTGGAGTCCAGTCGTTTTCGAATGGTAGTGTTGATGTGTTCGCGCATCGGGGATAGGTCGTGAGCAAGCCTCAGCAAATATCGAGCACATGCTTGGTCGTCGACTGTCCGGGTGCCCCTGCGGGGAATCGGGGCCGGCGGAAATCGTCGGTGGTCATCGGGAATATCGGGGGAGGGCCGCCGGGTTGCCGATGGGGGTGAAACGTAGGTGGTGCGCGGAAAGCGGAAGGATACCCCCAAGGTGTGCAGGTCAACGGTGGGATAGGCTGGATCGGTCATGATGTCGGCTTTCCCGGGTCCGGTCGCAGCGGCGCCCAAGACGGTCTACCTCGATCACGCGGCCACGACACCCATGTTCCCGGCCGCCGTCGAGGCGATGACGGCTGTGCTCGGCACGGTCGGTAACGCCTCGTCCCTGCACGGTTCCGGCCGCACCGCGCGGCGACTGCTGGAGGAGGCGCGCGAATCGGTCGCGGCCGATCTCGGAGCGCGTCCCTCGGAGGTGATCTTCACCTCCGGCGGCACGGAAAGCGACAATCTCGCGGTCAAGGGCATCTACTGGGCCCGTCGCGACGCCGATCCGCGCCGCACCCGCATCCTGGTGAGTTCGGTCGAACACCATGCGGTGCTCGACGCGGTGGACTGGTTGCAGCAGCACGAGGGCGCACAGGTCACCCTGCTCGACGTCGACGCCGAGGGCGTCGTCTCGCCGGGGGCGCTGCGCGCGGCGCTGTCCGCGCACGCCGACGATACCGCCCTGGTCAGCGTGATGTGGGCCAACAACGAGGTCGGCACGATCGAGCCGATTCTCGAATTGGCTTCCGTCGCACAGGAATTCGACATTCCGATGCACAGCGACGCGGTGCAGGCGGCTGCCCAGTTGCCCATCGATTTCGCGTCGAGCGGTCTGGCGGCGGCCAGTTTCGCCGGACACAAGGTCGGCGGTCCGCACGGATGCGGTGTCCTGCTGCTGGGCCGGCAGGTGGGCTGCGTCCCGCTGCTGCACGGCGGCGGCCACGAGCGCGATCTGCGATCGGGCACCTCGGATGTGCCGGCCGCGGCCGGAATCGCCGCGGCGCTGCGGGAGACCGTACGGGACATGCCCGCGCGCACAGTGGAATTGGTCGACTTGCGCGACCGCCTGATCGCCGGTGTGCGCGACGCGCTTCCCGATGCTGTCCTCAACGGTGCCACCGGGGATAGGCGCCTTCCCGGGAACGTTCACTTCACCTTCCCCGGCTGCGAGGGCGATTCCCTGCTGATGCTGCTCGACGCCGCCGGAATCGAGTGTTCGACCGGGTCGGCGTGCAACGCCGGGGTGGCCGCGCCGAGCCATGTACTGCTCGCGATGGGTGTGGAGCCGAGGCAGGCGCGCGGCTCCCTGCGGTTCTCACTCGGCCACACCACGACCGTGGCCGAGATCGACAGAGTGCTGGAAGTTCTGCCGTCCGTGGTGGAACGGGCCGAAGCGGCCGGACTGGCCGGTGCGAAAGGAGGTTCGCGATGAGAGTGCTGGCAGCGATGAGTGGCGGCGTCGATTCCGCCGTGGCCGCCGCGCGTGCGGTCGACGCCGGCCACGAGGTGGTCGGGGTGCACCTGGCCCTGTCGGCCACCCCCGGAACGTTGCGGACCGGATCGCGCGGCTGCTGTTCCAAAGAAGACGCCGGCGATGCGCGCCGCGCCGCCGACGTACTCGGAATCCCGTTCTACGTCTGGGACTTCGCCGACCGTTTCAAAGAGGATGTGATCGACGACTTCGTCGCCGCGTACGCGGCCGGTGAGACGCCGAATCCGTGCCTGCGCTGCAACGAGAAGATCAAGTTCTCGGCCCTGGCCGACCGCGCCGCCGCGCTGGGCTTCGACGCCGTGGTGACCGGCCACTACGCGCAGCTGTCCGACGGTGTGCTGCGCCGCGCCGTCGACGCCGACAAGGATCAGTCCTATGTGCTGGCCGTGCTCACCGCCGACCAGCTGTCCCGGGCGATGTTCCCGGTCGGTGACACCCCGAAGCCGCGCATCCGCGAAGAGGCAGCCGAGCGTGGTCTCGCCGTCGCGAACAAGCCCGACTCCCACGACATCTGCTTCATCCCCTCCGGCGACACCCGCGCATTCCTCGGCGCCTCGATCGGCGTGCGCCCCGGCGCCATCGTCGACAGCGACGGCCGCAAACTGGCCGATCACGAAGGCGTGCACGGATTCACGATCGGCCAGCGCAAGGGGCTCGGGCTGCCCGGCCCCGCCGCGGACGGCCGGCCCCGCTACGTCACCGAGATCGACCCGGACTCCGGCACCGTTCACGTCGGTCCCGCGGAAGATCTGAATGTCTGGACGGTGGAGGCGGATCGGGCCGTGTGGACCTCCGGTGAGGTGCCGTCGGGACCTTTCGACTGCATCGTCCAGGTGCGTGCGCACGGCGGCATCGCCCCGGCCGTCGTGGAGGCGGTCGACGGCGGGCTGATCGCCCGGCTGCGCGAGCCGCTGACCGGTGTCGCGCGGGGGCAGGCCGTGGTCGCCTATCTGCCGGATCCGCAGGGAGACCGGGTGATCGGCAGCGGAACCATCAGCGGCACCGGACGTGAGCGAGCCGACGAAGCCGGGAAGCTGGTCGCGGACTCGGTGCTGTGACGTCGGTCGTGCGCCGATCGCGGTAGCCGCGACGGTCGACCGGCTGGGCCGATGTGGTCCGCGGAGGCGCAGCACACCGATCGGCCTGCGACAACGGGCGTTGAGCCGGTCTGGGAAGATGCGTCAGCCGGGTCGGTCGATCCGTCGTCACCGGCGCAACCATCGAGAACGGGTGACACACGTGAGTGACAACGAATCCGGCGACCAGCGGGGCATACCCACAGGTGTGGCTACCGGTGTCGGCTCCTGGCCGGGGACTGATCCGCGCGAGGCCGCCGCCACCATTGTCGGTGAGTTGCCCGCGCTTGCCCACCTTCCCGAATTGCCCGCTCGCGGTGTGGGTTCGGATATGGTCGGGCGCGCCTCGGCGCTGCTGGTCGATATGCAATTCGACACCACCACTCGCGGATATCGCCTGTCCGCCCGCCCGGGGTCGACCGCGCGCCGCGCACACGATCTGCTCCGTACCGATCTGGACGCTCTCGAAGAGATCTGGGAGACAGCGGGTCTGACGGGAACCGGCCGTACCGTCAAGGTGCAGTCGGTCGGCCCGCTGACGCTTGCGGCGCACCTCGAACTGGCGAACGGTCATCGCGTCCTCACCGATTCCGGTGCGGTACGCGATCTGTCGGAATCCCTGGCCGAAGGACTGCGCAATCATGCCGCCGAGGTCGGCAAGCGGCTCGGCGCGGATATCGTCGTGCAATTGGACGAACCGTCGTTGGGGGCCGTTTTGGAGGGTGGTCTGCGCGGGGCCAGCGTCCTGAATACCGTGCGCGCGGTTCCCGAACCCGAGGCGCTGTACATCCTCGACACGGTCGTGACCGCCCAATCCGGTCCGGTGCTGATCCACTGCTGCGCCGCACCGCCGCCGCTGCCGTTCCTGCGCGGAAGTGCCGCTGCCGCAATCGGATTCGATGTGGCCACCATCGCCACCGGCAATCTCGACGCCATCGGTGAACTCCTCGACGCCGGCAAATACCTCGCCGTGGGCCTGGTGCCCACGAGTGCTCCGCCGACCCGGCCGAGCTGGCGAGGGCTCGCCGAGCCTGGCGTGCGTCTGGTCGACCGCCTCGGCTTCCCGCGCCGCACGCTCACCGACCGCATTCTAGTCACACCCACCTGTGGCCTGGGCGCCTCGCCACTGACCTGGGCCCGCCGTGCCCTCGACCTGTCCCGCGAGGTGGCCCGCGCCTACGCCGACGACCCGGAGTCCCTCACCTTCGAATAAAACGGCCCGGATATCTCCCCGGGGCACGAGATCGGCGATGTGCGGACGACATGCCGGGCCGCGCCGACAGCGGATAGCGGCCAGTGCCGGACCGGAGGCCACGGCCTGGCACGGTTCAGGACCCGAATGCGGGCCCCTGGCCCGGATGGCCGATCTGCCAGTGCTGCGGCTTACCCGGCGGATAGGCGACCGGCAGGTCTTCGCCGGGGAACGGCCACTGATTGACATCCCACGCGAAGCGCCCGTACACGGTTTCGGCGGGCACGCTCGGGCCGGACAGCGTGCCGGTGATGGTCACGAACTGCTCGCCCTGACCGGCCGGGCGCGGGCTCACGCCGGTGATGCGCAGCGTCCCGGCCTCCAGTTGGGCGCGCTGGAATCCACCGAAACGGCCCCGGCCGCGGAAGTTCATCAACAACGCGACCAGCGCGCCGGCGATCAACACGATGAACACGATCTGCAGCAGCATGCCTCCATGCTAGGCGGACAAACGGGACAGCCTCGATGCGCCGCCGGTCGCACGACTCAGTTCGAGGTGATCTCGCTGGTGCCGGTCGGGGTGCGGCGCACCTGCCACACCTTGGTGCGCCGGGACTGCGACCGCCCGTTGCCGCGGTCGATCAGGGTGCGGTTGCGGGTGGTGAAGATCAACTGCGCGCCCCGGGAGTTGGTCTCCGGATTCTGGAACAGCTGGATCACACGGTCGGCGGTGTCACCGGTGAGATGGGTGTCGATATCGTCCACCGCCAGGACCCGGCCGGTGTCGAGCGCGTCCAGGACGGTCGGCAGCAGGCGCAGCAGGGCCAGGGTGGCGGTGGATTCGTCGGCGATGTCGAAGGCGGCGTCGATGCCCTCGTGGACCACCCCGAGCCCGACCCCGCGGCGGGCGACCATACGCGCGTAGAGGGTGTCGCGGGCCGCGCGCAGATTGCTCAGTTCCCGCTCGAGGGCGACCGGTTCCACGCCGAGGGTTTCGCGCACCCGCAGCGCGTGTGCCGGCGATGCGGCGCAGGCATCCAATTCCTTTGCCATACCGGCGATTTCACCGTCGATGTCGCGCAGGTAGTCCGCGTACATCGGATCGTTCTCGGCCAGCAGCAGATCCTCGATGCCCAGTTCGGCCGAGCGCAGCAGCATCAGCAACCGCGCGGCGTTGTCCGCGGAGCGGGAGATGTGGCCGCCGAGGCGCTCGGCGACGCCGTGCGGGTCGGCGGGCCCGCGCTGGACGTCGAGCTGGGCGGAGAACCAGCGATAGGCGGGTACCAGCGCCTCGGCGTACATCTGCCCGGTCAGGCTGAGCAGCAGCGCATTCGGCCGCACCAGCGGCACCAAGGCGCTGATGCCGAAGCGAACCGGTTCGAACATCGGCCCGATCCGGATCTGTTCGCCCTCGCGCTCGAAGATGATGCGTTTGCGGTTGTGCGGATGCGTATGCAGCCATTCGGCGGTGACATCGGCATTGTCGAGGCGGAACCCGTAGGTGTAGGGCGTGCCCTCCGCGACGAAGGTGGCGACGAATTCCGAAGGCCGATCGGCGAATCCGAGATGCGGTGTGCGCACCGGTCCGGCGTAGGGATCCCAGCCGGTCACCGAATGCAGGACCGCGTCGCGCATGTGGGCCAGTGCGTCGACGAGACCGGATTTGCCGCTGGCGGCCGCGCCGTGCACGGCGGTGACGGGCGCGGGCAGCGCTCCGGCCCGGCTCGAGACCAGGCGGAGCTCCTGTGGTTCGGCCAGGGATCGGTGATTGGTCACCTGAAAACTACGCAGCACCCGAGCCATCCTGCCGTCCGCCGTGCGGCGCCGCGACATCAGGTGCGAAGTTGCCTCCGGTTCAGCGAGGCCAGACAGACCACGAGGGTGCAGATCTCGGCGACGACGGCGATCATCGCCTGCGGTGCCGGCTGCCAGCCGCTTTCGGTGAATCCGAACAGGCCGATCGTCCGTGACAGCACGAAACCGCCCAGGGCGGCGATGCTGAGCACCGCCGCCGCCGCGCGCATGGTCCACGGACCGACGAGAACCAGCGCAGCCAGCGCGAAGGCGGCGGCGGCCTGGATGGCGAACGACGGGCCCACGTATTCGATGTAGCGATAGCCCCGTCCGTAGAGCTGAGTGTGCACGACACCGGTGGTGACGAGGCCGGCGCTGATCGCCACCCGCGATGGGAACCGCGACCAGGCGGAAGGGATCGTGGTCATCGCAGTGTCTGCTCCTTGATCGCGAGCAGCTGCCTGCCCTGCTGGTAGCTCACTTCCCGGATTCCCAGGGCATCGTGCAGCTTTCCGGCCGGCAACGTCACCGGTTTGGGCGCGGGCCCGTCGCCGGGATGTGGCAGGGGATAGGCGGTGGTCGTCCCGCTGAAGAAGGTGATGTTTCCCTCGGTCTTGGTGAAGAGTTGATGCACATGGCCGTTGAGGCAGGTGACCGAGGAGAACCGCCGCAGCAGGTTCAGGACCTGCGCGGCATCGTCTGTGCCCCAACCCCATTGGGGGTACATGGCGAACAGCGGAATGTGGCTGAAGACGATGATCGGTGTGTCCGCGGACAATCCCGCCACATCGTTGCGGACGAAGTCGATCTGGTCCTGCCCGAGATGCCCCAGATTCTGCGCGTGGAGCGTATTGACCAGGCCGATGACGTGCACGCCCGCGATATCGAAGCTGTACCAGCCGTCACCGCGAGTGCCCTGTCCGAACACGTCGCGGTATCGCTGTCCGCCGTCGTCGGTGGAATCGTGTTCGCCGGGCACGGTGAAGATGTGCGGCGTGGACAATCCGGACATCATCTGGCGGACCTGATCGAATTGCGCGGGCGTGGCCAGATGTGTCAGGTCCCCGGTGTGGATGACGAAATCCGGTGTGTACCCGAGCGCGTCGACCTGAGCGATCGCCTCGGTGAAGGTGTCGGTGACATTCGCGTTGGCGGTGCCCTGGAATCCGATATGGCTGTCGCTGATCTGCGCGAATCGCAGGGTGGGACGTTCGGATGTGGCCGGGGCCGCGCCCGCCACATGGGAGATGACCTCGCCGCCGACCACGGTCAGTCCGACGGCCGCGCCGAACCAGGCGCTGTGGCGGAGCAGTTGCCGCCGGGTCATGGCGTGCGGGTCACGCGGATCGGTGTGCTGCGGATGTTGTTCGGTCACGGGGTCACCACCACGGTCGCGTGCATGAAGGGATGGATCGAGCAGAAGTAGGGGAAGGTGCCCGGCTGGGCGAAGGTGAAGCTGAAGGTGGCCCCCGTGCCCATTCCGGGGGAGTGGAACGAGCCGTCGCGGGCCACCACCGTATGCGGTTCCTCGTCGCGATTGGTCCACGTCACGGTGGTGCCCGCCTTCACGCTCACGGTCTGCGGGCCGAAGGCGAAAGTGTCGATGGTGACGGCGTTCGGCCCGGCCGCGACGGCCGGGGTCCGGGGCGCACTCGACATTCCCGGCATCTCCGGCATCGGTGCGGGTGCGCCCGGTGTCATCCCCAGGCCGGGGTCGTCGGAGCGGACGGTGGGAGCGGGTGGGCTCGTGCCCTTGTCGGTAGTTGTCGCGCAGGCCGTCAGCGTCATGACGCCGAGGGCGGCCATCGCAGCGGCGGTGACATTCGGAACGAGATGTCGGTGCATCGGATCGGCCTCCATCCGGACCCCGCCGAGTGCGGGGCTTCACCGACAGATAGGTGACCGGGTTACAGACCGAGGTCGATATTCGATTCCGACGCCGCCCGCAGGGCCCGATGCTGCAGCACCTTCGCATTGGCCACGCTGATCGCGAGTGCGGCAGCCGATTCGCGCACCGACAACCCCTGCAGGAAACGAAGTTCGAGAATCCGGCGGTAGCGTTCGGGCAGTTCGCTCAATACCGCGCGCACGTGCTCCGGCGCCCGGGACTCGGCGGAATCGGTTGGCGCCGAACCGGTCTCGTCCGGAATATCGTCGTCGATGACCGTGATCTCCCGGCCCATCCGCGCTCGCCAGTGACCGGCGAGCACGGTGCGGGCGGTGGTCCGCAGATAGGCGCGAACCTCGGCGACGCTCGCGGTGATCCGCAGCGGTTTCAGCGCGGCCACGAACACCTCCGCGGTGAGATCCTCCGCATCCGGTTTGTTGCCGACCTTCGAGAAGATCAGCGCGTAGACCCAGCCGACATTGTCCCGGTACACCTCTTCCCAGCTGGGATAGCGATCCTGCGGTACCAGTCGCAGCTCGCGTCGTCCGGGCTCCTCCGGCGACCGCGACCCGGCCGTGGATCGCCCTGCCATCCCAACCACCCTCCTGCAGCCCGGTGACGCACGCGCCTGTCAGGGATAGATACGTGGTGTGGTTACACGCGGTTCGGTGCGCACGCCGTCACGCCGGCTTCTCCGGTGCGAACACCTCGATCGAGCCGTTCGATTCACGAACCTGCAGCCGCGGCAGCGGAGCCGGCGTGCGGGGCAGTTCGTGAGTCACGACCTCACCCTCGAAACCGAAGGAGGTCGAATGGCACGGGCAGCGCAGGCGCGCCGCGGCGGCGTCCAGCCACAACTTGCAACCCTGGTGCGTGCAGATTCCCGACAGCGCGTAGACCATCCCGCCGCGGCGGCGGAGGAAGCCGTTGACCGCGCCGAGCTCGAACGGTGCGGTCGCGCCGTCCGGAAGTTCGGTACTGGCGAGGACCGGTTGCCAGGTTCCGTGCGACGGTACGAGCGTCTGCTGTGCGGCGGGAACTTTCGGCTCGCCGGATCCGCTCAGCAGCGTGTGGTCGATCACCCCGCCCGCTGCGGCCGCGGCGGCCACCGAGGTGCCGATCAGCATGGTGCGCCGGGTGGGACGCCGCGTGCGCGCGCCCGGATCGGCGGTGGGCTCGTCGAGGTCCTCGGCCAGGCGATGGTGTAGCCGGGTGATGAACTCCTCGTCGGGACTGCCCGCACCGGTCCGGGCCGACCGCAGCGCGATCGCGGCGCGGATCTGGGCGGCGTCGTCATCGTCGGGCCGGAAACCGCGCGGGCTGCGGCCGGCCAGGATGTCGTCGACGTAGCGCTCCACGTCTTTGCTGCTCACAGCGAGCCTCCTGATCCGGAACGGGCGGCCGATCGCAACGCCAGACGCTGGCGTGCCTCGGCCTCGGGAACGCCGACACCGAGCCGCGCCGCGGTGTCCTGTATCGAAAGTCCTTGCAGGAAGCGCAATTCCAGGACGCGCCGATAGGGCTCCGGCAGTTCGGCGAGCAGATCACCGACCGCCGCGGCCGGCGTGGCCGAGGCGGTGGCGGGCGGGTCGGCGTCGATCACGGTGATTTCCCGGCCCACCCGCGAGAGCCAGTAGCGGGCCAGCACCGAGCGTGCGGTATCGCGCAGCAGCACCGGAACCTGCGACGGTTCCGCATCGAGGGGTGATGCGCCGATGGGCGATGGTTCCAGCGCTGTCATGAACACCTCCGTCGTCAGCTCCTCGGCGTCGGGCGCGGCGCCCACCTTCGCGAGCATCAGCGCGTACACCCAGTCGACATTGCCGTGGAAGATCTCCTCCCAGTCGGCGTGGTCGTCGCGGGACGGCGGCGCCGGCTCGGGATGCCCGCTCATCTGCCGCCGCCCTCCTCTCCGATGTCACCGCGTTCGGTGCGGCCTGATCCAGGGCCGATCGGGTCTGCGGAGACTGTGCCTGCCGAGAACTGTGCCGCCATCAATTAGATAGCAGGGCGGTTACACACACCACCGGTTACGCGCCACGAGTCGGATCGAGTGCGGCGGCGCGTAACCACCACTCCTATTTCCAGGCACCACGACTGCGAGGAGTGAAGAACATGAACGTGGCATTCGGTGTGCAGTGCGCACGAGTAGCGGCGGCAGGCATCGCCCTCGCCGGTGCGATCGCGGCGGCGGCCCCTGGTGGCGCTGCTGGGTCGCTCGCCCGCGAGGCCGTCGAACCGGCTGCCGCGCAATGCCTCTGGGCCGACACCGCCCATCCGCGCGGAGACATCGTCACCGCGGGCGGGTGGAGTTACAGCTGCGGGATCGACGCCGCCGGCGCGGCGCGATGGATCCGCGGGGCCGCGGCCCCCGGCCCGAGCACGGTGCCCAATCCGGGTGCGGCGAGCGCGCCCGCCGGGCATTTCAGCCCGGGAGCCCGGCAACCCGGAACCGAATACACCGACTACTGCGTGGGCGACCAGCTGATCGAAGGCCGCGACAACGTCTACGAAGTCGCCGCGGCCGGGGACGGTCTGCTGTTCTGGCGGCCGGCCGCGGACGCGGATTCGTGGTCCTTCGACCCCGGCACCCACCGGGCGCCGCCCTCCGCGCGCGGTTCGAGCCTGTGCCGAGACAGTCAACTCCTCTGATCCCGAGCATGGGCATCGGCACATCGGCGCGTGAACGACCGGCGTGCGGGTAATCGCACTGCCGAGCGGAGTTGTCGCGAGGCCGTGCCCCCGGGCCCGGCGGTCGCGACGGCTTCGGTGCGAAAAGTGCGGCGGCCGCGGTGACGTTCGCCCTGTTCGTGTCGATAGGACACGAACGGTGCGATCTCCGTAAGGTCGCCGGTGTCGACGAAAGGGGCCCTCCGGGATGTTCGAGCGGGTAGTGCAGAAGTCGGTGGAGACCTTCGTGCGAGCGGGGACGGGGGTGCAGGAGCCGCTTGCGGCCAAGTACGTCGACCGGTTGCGGCGCAAGCATCCGGAGCGCACGCCGGAGGACATCGAGGCCGGCCTGCGGTGGCGCTATCTGGGGGCGGTGACCGTCAGCGGCACACTCGCGGGTCTGTCGGCCGCGGTGCCCGGCGTGGGCACCGTCATCGGACTGGCGGCCAGCGGCGTGGAATCGGTCTTCTTCATGGAGGCCTCGGCGTTCTACGCGGTCTCGGTGGGGGAGTTGCACGGGATGCGCGCGATGTCGCAGCAGCAGCGCCGGGCGCTCGTGGCCGCGGTGGTCCTGGGCGAGGGAGGGGCGCAGCTGCTCGGGAAGGGCGCCGGGCAGTCGGCCAAGGACTGGGCCTCGGCTGTGGCGGACAAACTCCCGGTGGTCCGCTCGATCGACAACCCGATGGCGCGCAAATTCATCGTCGGCTTCATCGCCAAGCGCGGGGCGTTGCTGTTCGGCCGGGCGCTGCCCGCCGGGCTCGGTGCGATCATCGGCGGCACCGGTAACTACGCGATGGGCCGGGCGGTGCTCGCGAACGCGGATCGCACCTTCGAATCGGCGCCCCCGTCCTGGCCGGACGAGGTCCGGGCCGCCGTGAACGCCTGATTCCGACGTGCCCGAACGGTCCACGAGCATGTCGGTGGGCTGGGCTAATGTGCCAGAGGTGAGCGAAACCGGGATCGAGGACGCACGTGCCGCCGAGGCGGCCGACGCCGCCGAGGCGGCCACGGCCGACGAGCGCACCGAATGGCAGCAGCTGGCCGAGCAGGTGCGCGAACACCAGTTCCGGTACTACGTGCGCGATGCGCCGATCATCTCCGACGGCGAGTTCGACGCGCTGTTCCAGCGGCTGCTGGCGCTGGAGGAGGCGCATCCGGACCTGCGCACGCCCGATTCGCCCACGCAGCTGGTCGGCGGCGGCTTCGCCACCGAATTCACCGCGGTCGACCATCTCGAGCGCATGCTCTCGCTGGACAACGTGTTCGACGAGGACGAGATGCACACCTGGATCGGCCGGGTGGTCGCCGAAACCGGCGCCGATACGCACTTCGTGTGCGAGGTGAAGATCGACGGTGTGGCGCTGAACCTCGTCTACGAGAACGGCCGGCTGGTGCGCGGCGCCACCCGTGGCGACGGCCGCACCGGTGAGGACGTCACCCTCAACGCGCGCACGATCGAAGACATCCCCGAACAGCTCACGCCCACAACGGAATTCCCGATTCCGGAACTGCTCGAGGTGCGTGGTGAGGTGTACTTCCGGCTCGAGGACTTCGAGAATCTGAACGCGGCGATCGTCGCCGAGGGCAAGCCGCCGTACGCGAATCCGCGCAACACCGCCGCCGGATCGCTGCGGCAGAAGGATCCGGCGGTCACCTCCCGGCGCCGGCTGCGCATGATCTGCCACGGCTTCGGCCGGATGGTCGGATTCAGCCCGTCCTCCCAGTACGAGGCGTATCAGGCGCTCGCGGTCTGGGGGCTGCCCGTCTCGGCGCACACCGTGCGCGTGCAGGGTGCCGACGCGGTGGTCGAGCGCATTCGCTACTGGGGCGAGCACCGCCACGACATCGAGCACGAAATCGACGGCCAGGTGATCAAGGTCGACGAGTTCACCCTGCAACGCCGCCTCGGCAGCACCTCGCGTGCCCCGCGCTGGGCCATCGCCTACAAGTACCCGCCCGAGGAGGCCACCACCCGCCTGCTCGACATCCAGGTCAACGTCGGCCGCACCGGCCGGGTCACGCCGTTCGCGGTGATGGAACCGGTGACCGTCGCCGGTTCCACGGTCGCGATGGCCACGCTGCACAACGCCTCGGAGGTCGAGCGCAAGGGTGTGCTGATCGGCGATACCGTCACCATCCGCAAGGCCGGCGATGTGATTCCCGAGGTGCTCGGCCCGGTGGTCGACGTGCGCGACGGCAGTGAACGGCGCTTCGTCATGCCCACCCACTGCCCGGAATGCGGCACCGAACTCGCTCCCGAGAAGGAGGGCGATGCCGATATCCGCTGCCCGAACCAGCGGCACTGCCCCGCGCAGCTGCGGGAGCGGGTGTTCCACATGGCCGGGCGCGGCGCCTTCGATATCGAGGCGCTGGGCTACGAGGCGGCGATCGACCTGCTGAAGTCGGGCGCGATCTCGGACGAGGGCGATCTGTTCGACCTGAGCGAGGAAAAGCTGCTCGGCACAACGCTTTTCGTCAACAAGAGCGGCACGCTCTCGGCCAACGGCAAACGCCTGCTGCAGAATCTGGACACCGCCAAGGACCGTCCGTTGTGGCGGGTGCTGGTGGCCTTGTCCATCCGCCACGTCGGGCCGACCGCGGCGCGCGCCCTGGCTGCCGAGCTGGGCAGTATGGCGGCGATCGAAGAGGCGTCGGCCGAGGCGCTGGCGGCGGTCGACGGCGTCGGCCCTACCATCGCGGCCGCGGTGAAGGAATGGTTCACCGTCGACTGGCACCGCGCCATCGTCGAGAAGTGGCGTGCGGCCGGAGTGCGGATGGAGGACGAGCGCGACGCATCCATCGAACGCAACCTGGAGGGGTTGTCGATCGTGGTCACCGGCTCGCTGCAAGGGTTCTCCCGCGACGAGGCCAAGGAGGCGATCCTGGTGCGCGGCGGCAAGGCGGCCGGATCCGTCTCGAAGAAAACGGCTTTCGTGGTGATCGGTGACGCCCCGGGGTCCAAGGCGGCCAAGGCGGAGGAACTGGGCGTGCCCATTCTCGACGAGGACGGGTTCCGCACGCTGCTGGCGGAGGGGCCCGATGCGGTGCGGCCGGAGTCGGATACCGAGGACGAATCGGACTGAGCATGGATCAGTGGGATACGCGGGTGCGGATTCGCCGCGCCCGCCCGGACGATTTCGCGGCGATCGCACAGCTGACGGTCGACACCTATGTCGGCGAGGGGCATGTGCATTCCGAAAGCCCCTATGTGGCCGAACTTTCCGATACCGAGACCAGAGCGCGCGAAGCCGAGGTCCTCGTCGCCGAGCGCGACGGAGACCTGCTCGGTTCGTTGACCATCGCGCGGCCCGGCACCCCGTACGCGGATATCGCGCGGACCGGTGAGCTGGAGTTCCGCATGCTCGCGGTCGCCAAGCGCGCCCGCGGCGCCGGCGTCGGCACCGCCCTGGTCCGCACCGTCGTCGAGACGGCACGGGCGGAGAGCTTCGCCGCCGTCGTATTGACCACGATGCCCGGGATGGCCGACGCCCGGCGCATCTACCAGCGGATGGGTTTCGCCCATGTGCCGGAACGGGATTGGCACACCGACGCCGGGCTGCCGCTCACCGTGATGCGGCTGGAACTCACGCCCGGCGCGTAGGCGTAGACGGCGCGAGGCGAGCAGGAGCCGCCACTTGCAGCTCCTGATCGCCGAAGGCGCTGCGCCGCAACCGTTTCAGCTCAGTACGGTGGCGACGATGCCCGCCAGATAACCCAGCCGTGCGACCTCGGACGGACGGAATTCCGGCCCGCCGGGGCGGCCGAGCAGCAGCGCCTTACCGGTGTTGCCGAGCGGGGCGGCCGCCAGTTTGGTGTCCATGTCCCGCCAGATCTGCGGGACCCAGTCGGCCTCGGGATCGAGGGCCGTCGGCTTCTCGAGCGGCATCCACGGCACACTGCCGGCCTGCGTCTCGGGTGCGCTGGCGCTGCCGACCAGACGCTGGCCGCCGCCGTGCGGCCCCAGATCCATCACGGTGCTCCATCCGACCTGCAGCACGCGCGGGACGCCGTCGACCAGCACCTGCAGCCGGTCGTCGCGCGCGGTGGCGACCTGGTCGATCAGCTCCAGTTCGCGATGGGTGTCGAGAATGCCGGAATAGGGACGCAGCGAATCGACCCGCACATCGGCGAGCGATTCGGCCGCGGTGATCAACGTGTCGGGCAGTGCACCCGACGGAACTTCCACCACCAGATCGTCGATCGCATATCCTGCGCCGCGTTCGACGACATCCAGCGAGAGGATGTCGGCGCCGACGGAGCCCAGCGCTACTGCGAGTGAACCGAGACTTCCTGGGCGATCCGGAAGCTGCACGCGAAGCAGATATGACACGTGCTTGCCTTCCTTTCCTGTGCGACCGAGACTTTCGGACGTATACCCGAGTCTCGCAATACTTACACCCACTGCTTCCAGCAAACGATTCGAAGCCGGGGCAGTGAGGTACGCCACATACATTGTCGGCCGAACACCCGGTGCCGTGCCAGTGCCGTTCCGATGACGTTGTGATGTCAACCTTGTTTCCGGCGAGCACCGGAACGAACAGCGCAGCCCGACCGTGACCGGATGGCTACAACGCGCACCCATTAGGCTGTGTTGTCCGAGCCTAATGGGGAGGCCCTGCGTGGTTACGCATCCGCTGCCGCCTCCGGGCCTTGACCCCATTAGGCTGTCCCATGCGCAGCGCCCTGCGCCATCGACACGCACCAACCTGCCGAAAGGGGATTCGCGGTGTCCGCCATCTCCCGCGACGAGGTCGCACACCTCGCCCGGTTGTCCCGGCTCGCCCTCACCGACGAAGAGCTCGATCTGTATGCCGGTCAGCTGGATTCGATCCTGAGTCACGTGCAGGTCATCACCGAGGTCGCCGCCGACGTACCGGCCACCGCGTCGCCGAACCCGACCGCCAACGTCACCCGCCCGGATGTGGTCGTCCCCGGGCTCAGCCCGGACGAGGCGCTGTCCGGCGCCCCCGCGGTCGACGAGCAGCGGTTCATGGTTCCGCAGATCCTGGGAGAAGGCGAGTGATGAGCGGCGATCTGACGAAACTGTCCGCGGCCGAGCTGGCGGAGAAGATCCACGGCCGCGAGGTGTCCTCGGTGCAGGTCACCGAGGCGCATCTGCAGCGCATCGCCGAGGTCGACGGTGAACTGAACGCCTTCCTGCACGTGGCCGGTGAGCAGGCGCTGGTGACCGCCGCCGAGGTCGACGCCGCGATCGCCGCGGGCACCGTGGCCTCGCCGCTGGCGGGAGTTCCGTTGGCGCTCAAGGACGTTTTCACCACCACGGATATGCCGACCACCTGCGCGTCGAAAATTCTCGAGGGCTGGGTATCGCCCTACGACGCGACCGTGACGGCCAAGCTGCGCGTCGCCGGCATCCCGATCCTGGGCAAGACGAACATGGACGAGTTCGCGATGGGGTCGTCCACCGAGAACTCCGCCTACGGCCCGACCCGCAACCCGTGGGACACCAGCCGGATCCCCGGCGGTTCCGGCGGCGGTTCGGCGGCGGCCCTGGCCTCGTATCAGGCGCCGCTGGCGATCGGCACCGACACCGGCGGATCCATCCGTCAGCCCGCCGCGGTCACCGCGACCGTCGGTACCAAGCCCACCTACGGCACCGTGTCCCGCTACGGCCTGGTCGCCTGCGCGTCGTCGCTGGACCAGGGCGGCCCGTGCGGTCGCACCGTGCTCGACACCGCATTGCTGCACGAGGTGATCGCCGGTTACGACCCGAAGGACTCGACTTCGCGCGATGTGCCGGTTCCGGCGCTCGTGGAGGCCGCTCGCGCGGGTGCGCGCGGCGATCTGGCCGGGGTGCGGGTCGGCGTGGTCAAGGAACTGCATTCCGACAGCTACCAGCCGGGTGTGCTCGCCTCCTTCGACGCGGCGGTGGCGCAGCTGAAGGATCTGGGCGCCGAGGTGGTCGAGGTGTCGTGCCCGCACTTCGAATACGCGCTGGCGTCCTACTACCTGATCCTGCCGAGCGAGGTGTCGTCCAACCTGGCTCGGTTCGACGCGATGCGGTACGGCCTGCGTGTCGGCGACGACGGCAGTCACTCCGCGGAGCAGGTCATGTCGCTGACCCGCGAGGCGGGATTCGGCCCGGAAGTCAAGCGCCGCATCATGATCGGCACCTACGCGCTCTCGGCCGGATACTACGACGCCTACTACGGTCAGGCGCTGAAGGTGCGCACCCTGATCGCCCAGGACTTCGACAAGGCCTACGAGAGCGTGGATGTGCTGGTCTCGCCGACCAGCCCGTTCACGCCGTGGAAGCTGGGGGAGAAGGTGAACGATCCGCTGGCGATGTACCTGTCGGACCTGTGCACGCTCCCGACGAACCTGGCCGGGCACTGCGCGATGTCGGTGCCGTCGGGACTGTCCGCCGACGACGGCCTGCCGGTGGGCCTGCAGATCATGGCGCCGGCGCTGGCCGACGACCGGCTCTACCGCGTGGGCGCCGCCTACGAGGCCGCGCGCGGTCCGATCGCCTGAGCGCGGCCGATCGGCGGGCCCGTTCCGCCCGGATGCGGCGGCGTACCGAGGAGGTCACGCCGCCGCGCCGATCGGCCGGTTACGGCCGCGGCCACGGGCGGCCGTCGAGCCGCTCGATATCGGTGTTGAAGCGCTGCAGATAGTCGGCGAAGCGCGCGACGTCGTCGGGGGACCAGCCCTCCAGAACGCGGCCCAGGCCTTCGATGTTGGCGTTGCGTTCGGCGTCGAGATTCTCCTCGCCGGCCGGTGTGATGCGGAACTTGCGGGCCATTCCGCCCTCGGGATCGGGGATCCGCTCGACATGTCCGGCGCGCAGCAGTGCCGCGGTCTGCCGGTTCAGCGTGGAGGCGTCGAGGCCGAACGCCTCGCTGAGCTGACCGATCGACATCGGGCCCTCGATGGCGAGCCGGCTGAGCAGCAGGTAGGCGCTGCGATCGAGGCGGGTGCCGTCGCGGCGATAGCGCGGGTGAATGGTGTAGCGGCCGAGCAGCATGGTCTCGAATTCCACCAGATTCGTGGGCTTGTCCATGCCGTCCTTCCGCCGATTTACAGTTCTGACCTGCGAGAACCGGTATAGCACACGGCGGGGGCCGGGCGGGCACGGTGGTCGGTTGGGTGGGAGCCGATGCCGTGACCGCCCCCGGCTGCGGCATCGACGTCAGCAGCTCCCGAGCGCGGTGCCCTGATCCGATCCGTAGCGGTGGCCGTGGCCGGGGCCCGGGGCGAGCGCGGAGAGCAAATCGGCGGTGGTCTGCACCCAGCTCAGCCCCGGCAGCCACATCGGGTGTGGTGCGTCGTGGCGGGTCCCGGTGAGATCGGGTGCGCGCCAGAGCAATCGCGGCGACCACTGCACCACCGGATCGGAGGAGTTGGCGAGGACGGTCGCGCCGCCACGGTGCACCGCCGAGGCCGGTGGGCCCGCCCACAGTGCGGCGCACACTCGGGCGCTTTCGTCGCGATCGTCGGCGAAGATCGCGCTGCCCGCGGTCGCGCCCAGGCTCTGGCCGTAGACGTAGAGCTTCGGTGGATGGGCCAGGCCGGCCAGGTGTCGTTCGATTCCGGTGAACAGGGCTCGCGCCGAGCGCTCGGCGTCGGCTCGGGCGAACAGGAAGGTCGCCCAGCTGGGAGCCTGCGAATACTGCATGCCGACCAGCGTCGCGTCGCCGTCGAACCGCTCGTCCAGGCCGCGGGCGGCGCCGGCGTCGAGCCACCCCGATCCGGTAGGCACCATCACCACGAGGTGCCGACGATCGAATCCGCCGGACCTTTCGATCTCCCGAATAGCCAGGGCGACACGGGAATCGAGATCCGGCGCGGAATCCATGCCGATGTAGACGCGGACCGATCGGCCGCGTTCGGCGACGAATTTGCGCCCCTCCGCTCCGAGCGAGGACCAGCTCACGGCCGATTCCGGACTGCCCGAGCGGGTGTAGGAGACCGGCCGCACCACCGTCGGGTCCATGGCCGCGTCGGCCGAGGCGAATGCCGACCGCTGCCAATTCACGACGGCCGGTAGCAGGGCGAACTGGCAGGCCAGGACGGTGGCGGTGACCAGTGCCGCCGCCCGCAGGCGTCCCACATACCGTGCCGCCCAGCGCAATCCGCGCAGGATGAGTACGATCGGAACGACCACCGCGACGACGCCGATCGCCCAATGCAGCCAGTACCGCACACCGACCGGCGGAAAATCCATGGCCGCCCGCAGCCGGTTCTGCCAGTACCAGGCATGGGTGAGCGCGGTACCGGCCACGGCACAGCATGCGATCACGATCGATTTCCGGAACCGCCTCGTCCGTGCCTCGGTATCGATCACCCAGTGTCCCAACACTTTCCGGCCCAGTCCCGCCACACCGAGCGCGATGAGTACCAGCAGGGCGGTGAGCAACGCCTGCGCGACCGAGGTGCGCGGAAGTAGCCCCGGCGCCAGCGAGGCGGAAATCCCCGCCGCCGAGGCCACCAGGGTTCCGGTCCGGGGCTTGCCGATGGTGACGAGGCGGCGGATAACCGCGCCGAGTGCATTCCGCGCCCGCTCGAAAGAGTGGGAAGACGGTGTTGTGCCTGTCGTCCCGCCGGCACCCGGACGCCGCAACGGTGAGAGTTCCAGCGCCGTAACGGCCGGCCGCGCCTGCCCCGGCGCCCATGCGCCGCCTCCCGCCGCCACTGTCGCCGGAGTGCCGGGCCACAGGCCTATCCCGTCGACACCTCGCACGGTAACGCCGCGTAGCTGAACAGCGTTGCGCGACAACCATTCGCGCGCCCCTCGTGCGGTCCGCGATGCCGCGGCACCGATGCGTGCGGGGAGAACGCGCCCGTCGCGATAGCCGGTACTCCCACCCGAGCGCCGGCTCCACATGCGCCCGGCCGATGCGCCACGAGAATCCGACCACGGCGACCACCGAGTCACCGGTGACGCTGTACGTTGTCCTGCCCGGCGCGGCCGGATGGTGCGGCGGACGATGGCGAACAACGCCGCCACCATCAGCAGCACCATGGCGAGCCGGGCGAGGACGTGGACCACCTGCGGTCCGAGTTCCGTTCCGGACAGCTGCCGGCCGAACAGGTATTCGGGCATCGGCGCGGCGTAGTTCTGGCGGCGGGAGTTCAGATCCACCGCCGCGGTGGCGATCGTCGCCATCGTGGTGCAGCGGGTGCGGGCGAGCAGATCGCCGCGCGAATCGCAGGCGGCGAACATGCGGGTTTCGAGGGCGTTGTCGATGGCCCGGCGCGCCCACGGACCGAGGGGATGGCCCCCGACTTCGGCGTAGCGGAGCAGGTCGTAGCCGAGGTCGTGGGCCTTGCAGGCGGTGTCGAATTCGGCGGGCAGCGGAATCGGTGAGGAGCACTCGCCGGACGGGTCGACCGGCATACCGGACAGCAGCATCGGCCGATACCCCTGTGTCGCAGCGAAATCCGCGGGTATCACCGCCAGCTCCGGCCGGTCACCGGTCAGCGCCCGCACCGCATCCGCGGCGGCCGTGCTCTCCGGCGCGGGCCCGGCCTCGGCCGCTCCGGCCCCCGGCGACAACGACACCAGTATCGCGATCAGCGCCGCGACAACGGCGCCGAATGCGAAGAGCGCGCGCAAATTCCCACTCCGCCAATGCTTTTCGCCGAACTCGCGCGTCCGGGTCGGATCCGTCATGGCGGGCGACGGCTTACCGTCGTGCCCGTGCCCCGCCCGATCGCCCTCGCGCGGCCCAGCGACGACCACCGCGATCCCGCGGTCCCCGCGCGGCGACCCGCCCGCATCCGCAATATTGCTCATAGCGGTCGAAGGTAGGAATCGGGAACCGGCGCACACCTCCCGCTGCGGATCGATTTCGGTACCGCTACCGGGGTGCGCGCGGGCAGCGGTGTCATACCGGGGTAGGGGGTGGGATGTCGAACCCGGGGGTGAGGACGGATCGCCGGCGACTTCCTAGGCTCGTCACCATGACACGGGCGATACGAGTGGCGCGGCAGGCGCGGGCGGCGGCGCGAACTCCGGGCCGGGCGCGGCTGTGGTTCGACATGGCGACGGTGGTGGTCGTGGGAACGCTGTTCGCGGTCGGCTGGCCCACCCTGCACCTCACCCATCAGGTGCCGGCCGGCGCACAGCCGTTCATCGCCGCGCTGGCCGTATTCCCGCTGGTGCTGATCCGCGTCAATCCGGCTCTGGGCTGGGCCATCTCCGCCGGTGCGGCCTTGCTGATCGCGCTGGCCATCCCGCATCAGCCGGGCAACGATCTGCCGTTCCAGGTCGTCCACATCCTGGTGTTGTTCGCGTTGCTGTTCGCGGTGGCGGTGCGGGCGCCGATGCAGATCGTGCTGATCGCCTGGATCGCGTCGTCACTGCTGTTCGCGACCACCATGGCCGGAACCGGCTCGTTCGCGGAGGCTGGGTTCGGCTGGCCGCTGGCGATGACCGGGCTGGTCGGATTCGGTCTGCTGGTGCGCTGGCTGGTGCTGTCGCGGCAGGCGCTGGTGCGGCAGGAGGAGCAGAACGAACTGGAACGGGCCCGCCGCGCGATCCTCGAGGAGAAGGCCCGCATCGCGCGCGATCTGCACGACGTGGTCGCCCACCACATGTCGATGGTCGTGGTGCAGGCACAGACCGCGCCCTACCGGGTGCCGGACGTGTCCGAGGCGGCCCGTGCGGAATTCGACTCCATCGGGGCGTCCGCCCGGGAGGCGCTCAACGAGATCCGCAGCATGCTCGGCGTCCTGCGCAGCGACGGTCAGCTGCCCGAACACGCCCCGCAGCCGGTCGCCGCCGACGTGGTGTCGATGTTGGACGGCGTGCGCCGCGCGGGTGTGCACATCGACTGGACCATCGACGGTCCGCTGGCCACGGTCCCCGATACCGTCGGTCTCGCGCTGTACCGGATCGTGCAGGAGTCGCTGTCGAATGTCTCCCGGCATGCGCCGG
Source organism: Nocardia violaceofusca NBRC 14427 (assembly GCF_963869435.1). Classification (NCBI taxonomy): domain Bacteria; kingdom Bacillati; phylum Actinomycetota; class Actinomycetes; order Mycobacteriales; family Nocardiaceae; genus Nocardia; species Nocardia violaceofusca. The sequence goes on along the minus strand of NZ_CAWMPM010000049.1, from coordinate 8,045 downwards.
GGGCGGCGGTCACCGTGACCGTGACGGTGGCCGGGCAGGCGGTGGAGGTTCTGGTGGCGAACGACGCGGGGACGGGCGGGGCGCCGGTGGGAAGTTCGGACGGCAGCGGCATCTCCGGTATGCGGGCCCGGGCGGAATCCATCGGCGGCATGCTGGCCGCCGGCCCGCGCTCCGAAGGTGGCTTCCAGGTGTATGCGCGGTTACCGATCCACGTCGAGGAAGGAACCGTCGAGGCGGCCGCCGCGACCGCCCTGCCGGGCGCGCGGAACTGAGCCGGCCGTCGTGTAAGACTTAGCGGCGATGCTCACCTATTTCCAAGCCATCGTGATCGGCGCGCTGCAGGGCGTCACCGAATTGTTCCCCATCTCCAGCCTGGGCCATTCCGTGCTGGTGCCGGCCTGGCTGGGCGGCAGCTGGGAGAAACTGGTCACCGAGGGCGACTCCGAGAACGGCACCCCGTACCTGGCCTTCGTGGTCGCCTTGCACGTGGCGACCGCCATCGCGCTGCTGGGCTATTACTGGCGGGATTGGCGCGACATCATCGTCGGCTTCGTGACCACGCTGCGCACCCGGCGCATCGAGACCTCGTCGCAGCGGCTGGCCTGGCTGATCGTGCTGGCGACCATCCCCGTGGGTGTGCTGGGGCTGCTGCTGGAACATCCGCTGCGCACGATGTTCGCGACGCCGATCTACGCGAGCATCTTCCTCACCCTCAACGGTGTGGTGCTGATCGTCGGCGAGGGCCTGCGGCGGCGCAACGCACCCTCGCTGGCCGAATACGGTCGCCGCTTCGCCGCGGACGAGGCCCGCGCCGACGCGCAGGCGCGGGGCGTGGCCCTCCAGGAGGATCTCGAGGTCCCCTCCGACGAGCGGCTCGCGGCGCTGTCGGTCAAGGATGCCCTCGGCATCGGCCTGGCCCAATCCGGTGCGCTGCTGGCCGGATTCAGCCGCTCCGGCCTGACGATGGTCGGTGGTCTGCTGCGCGGACTCGACCACGAGGACACCGCGAAATTCGCCTTCCTGCTCGCCACCCCGGTGATCCTGGCCGCCGGTGTGCTGAAACTGCCGGAACTGGCCGGTCCGGAGGCCGCCGGAATCCACGGTCAGGCGCTGGTCGGCGCGATCGTCGCCGGCCTCGCGGCGTGGTTCGCGGTGCGATTCCTGGAGCGGTTCTTCAAGTCCCGCACGCTGCTGCCGTTCGCGGTCTACTGCTTGGTGGCGGGGCTGCTGTCGATCATCAGATTCCTCTGAGGCGGGTATGCCCATCACCGTATTGATCGCCGACGATCAGGCGATGGTCCGGCAGGGGTTCGGTGCGCTGCTGGCCGCCCAGCCCGATATCAGCGTCATCGGCGACGCCGCCAACGGCGCGATCGCGGTGGCCGAGGCCAAACGGCTGCGACCCGATGTGGTGCTGATGGATGTGCGCATGCCCGAGATGAACGGGCTCGAGGCGGCGCGCGCCATCCTGGCCGCCGGATTCGATCCGCCGGTGCGGGTACTGATGCTGACCACCTTCGATATCGACGACTACGTGTACGAGGCATTGGGCCTGGGCGCCAGCGGTTTTCTGCTCAAGGACGCACCCGCCGACGAACTGGTGCGCGCGGTGCGCGTCGTGGCCGAGGGGCAGGCGCTGCTCGCGCCGACGGTCACCCGCCGGTTGATCGCCGATGTCACTCGCCGCCGCGCCCGCCCCAGACCCGCCCCGGCCCTGAACGCATTGACCCCGCGCGAACGCGAAGTCCTCGAGCTGATCGCCAAGGGCATGTCCAACACCGAGATCGCCGAGGCGCTGTTCGTCGCCGAGCAGACCGTGAAAACCCATGTGTCCAAGGTGTTTTCCAAACTCGATCTGCGTGACCGCGCGCAAGCCGTGGTGATCGCCTACGAATCCGGCCTGGTCACGCCGGGCTGAGCGATCCGGGTAGGATCCCCACCTGGTACGTCGCCGGAAGGGGGAACGTAGGTGTTGAACAACGGTGACGTGTTCGCCGGCTTCACCGTGGAGCGACTGCTCGGTCAGGGAGGGATGGGATCGGTCTATCTGGCGCGGCATCCGCGTCTGCCCCGGTTGACCGCGCTGAAACTGCTGAATCGTGAGCTCTACACCGATGCCGAGATCCGCGCCCGCTTCGAACGCGAGGCCGATCTGTGCGCGCAACTCGACCATCCCGGCATCGTCGCCGTCTACGACCGTGGCGTCGAGGACGATCAGCTGTGGATCTGCATGCAATACGTGGACGGTGTCGATGCCGCCACGGTCGATCCGCTGACGCTGCCGCCGGAGCGTGCGGTGCAGATCGTCGAAGGTGTCGCCGACGCACTGGATTACGCGCACGGCAACGGTGTGCTGCACCGAGATGTGAAGCCCGCCAACATCCTGCTGGCCCGGGCGGTGAGCGGTAAGGGGGAGCGGGTCTTCCTCACCGATTTCGGAATCGCCCGTCTGCGTGAGGATTCCACGCACCTCACCCAGGCCGGCATGTTCACCGCCACCCTGGCCTACGCCTCACCGGAACAGATGACCGGTGTCGAACTCGACCACCGCTCCGATCAGTACTCGCTGGCGTGCGCCCTGTACTGGCTGCTCACCGGAACCGGGCCGTTCGACTCCGAACATCCCACCGAGGTGATCCGCGGCCACCTGCAACTGCCGGTCCCGCCCGCCAGCGCGCGGCGTGCCGGGTTGTCTCCGGCGATGGACGGGGTGATCGCCCGCGCCATGGCCAAGCGGGCGTCCGAAAGATTCGGCAGCTGTATGGAATTCGCCGCCGCGGCGCGCGCGGCGCTGAACGCGCCGGCGGGGATGCCGACGATGAGTGGTGCGGCCCCGACACTCGTCCGGCCGGGCGGAGCGTCGCCCGTTCGGAACTCGGCGCGAGTGCCCGCCGGACCGCAGCTCGGTAACCACACGCAGGGATTCCCCCCTGGGAACGGTGCAGGCGTGCCCGCCGGACCGCATTCCGGCACCCACACGCAGGGGTACCCGCCTGCGAACGGTGCTCGCGTGCCTACCGTGGTTCCCAGTGGGGGACAGCAGTATTCGCCGGCCGCGAACACCGCCGGCCCGGCGAATGCCGCGTCCGCTCGGGTGCCGATGCCGCCCGCGACCCACTCTCCCGCAGGGTATTCGGCGCCGCCACCCGGTTACCCGCCCGCCCCGGGCTCGGGCTACCGGCCGCAGCCGCCGAAGCGCTCGGGCGCGATGGTGGCGGCGATCATCGTCGCCGTGCTCGTTGTGGTGGCCATCGTCGTCACGATCGTCGTGGTGGTGCTGCAGAAGAATTCGAAGGGCAACGATTTCGCCGCCATGAAGTCGACTTTCCCGCAGTTGGTGAAGCCCTCGGGGACGGGGAGCAGCGGCGACGGATACGACGGCCAGTCCTGTTTCCGTGAGACCGACGGCAAGACTCTGCGCACGCCGGGCGACGCCGCCGATCTCCGTCTGGGTTCGTGGACCGCGGCCTGGGACTGCTGGGGAGCGGTGGACAAGCCCGAATACGCCGTCCTGTCCTACGACTCGTCATCGGATGCGCAACGCGTGATCGCGGGGTTGCCCGCGAACCGGAAGGGAGCGGGCGTCACGGGTGGCGACGTCGAATACGACAGCTACATGTGGAAGACGGCCGACTCCGCGATCCCGAACGAATTCTGGAAGGTCATCGCCTTCCGGGATTCGACGCGGTCGCGGTATCTGATCGTCGCGCACAACCAGTACTGGCCCAGCTTGGAGGAGGGCAAGACGTACCAGGAGTTCGACACCTGGTGCAACGAGATGCCCATGGCCTAGGCAAGCTGGGCCGCCGGGGCGGCCGGCGGACCTCGCTCACCCGAAGAAGGCGGCGGCTTCCCCGTGCCGATCGTTGGGCACCAGCTTGAGCTGCTTCGTCGCCTCCGCCAGCGATACCAGGCCGATCTCGGTGCCGTGCAACGCCACCATCTGGCCGAACTGACCGGCGTGGACCGCTTCGGCGGCGTGCAGGCCGAAACGGGTGGCGAGAACCCGGTCGTAGGCGGTGGGTTTGCCGCCGCGTTGTACGTGGCCCAGCACCGTGGTGCGGACCTCCTTGCCGATGCGGCGCTCGATCTCCACGCCCAATTGGTGGGCGACACCGGTGAACCGCTCGTGGCCGTATTCGTCGACCCCGCCCTCGCGCAGGTGGAACGAGCCCTCGGCGGGTTTGGCGCCCTCGGCGACCACGCAGATGAAATGCGAATCACCGCGCTGGAAGCGGCGTTTGATCATCGTGCACACCTCGTCGACGTCGAAGGGCACCTCGGGGACGAGGGTGAGGTGGGCGCCGGAGGCGATGCCGGAATTCATCGCGATCCAGCCGGCGTGGCGGCCCATCACCTCCACCAGCATGACGCGCTGATGTGATTCCGCGGTGGTGTGCAGCCGGTCGATGGCGTCGGTGGCGATGCTGACGGCGGTGTCGTGGCCGAAAGTGGTGTCGGTGCAGTCGATGTCGTTGTCGATGGTCTTCGGCACGCCGACCACCGGCACACCTTCGTCGGAGAGCCAGTGCGCGGCGGTGAGGGTGCCCTCGCCGCCGATCGGGATGAGGGCGTCGATGCCGTTGTCGTCGAGGGTGCGTTTGATGCGGCCCAGTCCCTCGAGCAGCACGTCGGGATTGGTGCGGGCGGTGCCGAGCATGGTGCCGCCCTTGGTGAGCAGCCGGTCGGTGCGGTCGTCGTTGTGGATGTGGATCTTGCGATCCTCCAGTAACCCGCGCCAACCGTCCTGGAAGCCGACGATCGCGTCACCGTAGCGGCCGTTCGCAGTGCGAACGACAGCTCGGATGACCGCGTTCAAGCCTGGGCAGTCCCCGCCTCCGGTCAAGACTCCGATGCGCATGCCGCTATCTTGCCGCGCCCGGGCGCGCGGCGCAGCCCCGCCCCCGTTAACCGGCGGTTACAGCAACCGGCTACCACAGCAAGGAGTCATTGCGCGGGTGCGCTGATGCTACTGCGCGGGTGCGCAGTGGTGCTATTGCGCGGGTGCGCAGTGTCCGGCCGGAAGGTCGTCGAGATGTTTGGTGATCAGGCCCGCCATCTTGTTGAGAATCTGGGTGCCGTCGTCGAAGGTGCCCGAGGTCGCCTGGGCGGCAAGGGAAATGGCGACGTCGCCGTTGGGTGTGGTCAGCAGGCCGAACTGGCGGACCAGGTAGTTGCCGCTCGGATCCGGTCCCCAGCCACCTTTGAAACGGGTGTTGTCCAGATGCCCGAGGCCCCACTGCTGGCCCCAGACCACCTTGCCCATCAGCGCGGTCACGGTGTCGGCATCGGGCAGGCAGGGTAGCCGCGACGCCCAGCGCACCTGGTCGGCCAGTGACCAGTCGGCCTGCCCGAACGCGGAGTACTCGGCACGCGAGCGGGTCGCGGGGACGGTCGTGGTGGTGTCGCCCCCTTCGCGCAGCACCGACTGCACCGCCTTGGCCGCGGCCTCGGGTGCGCCCAGCGCCTGCCACAGCCCGTCGGCCGCGGAGTTGTCGGATTCGGTGATGGCCGCCGACATCTGATACGTGCTGGTGTTGCCGTTGGTGCGCAGAACGGCAAGGGTCAGCGGAACTTTCATCGTCGACCAGGACGGCCCGGTGGTCCAATCGCCCATCTGTGCGGTGCGCTGGCCGCCGACCGGCATGATCGCCATACCGGCGCGTCCGTCCAGACTCGGTCGCAGCGCGGTGAAATCGGCTGCCAGTGAACCCGGCAGCGCGAACATCGTGACGGGAGCGGACGAGGTGCTCGCCCGGGTCGTCGTGGTCGCGGCGGGGGTGTCGGTGGCGTTCGAGCAGGCCGCGGGGCTCAGTAACAGGCTCGCCCCGAGCAGCGCTGCCGCGCAGCGGCACACTCGAAAAGCCATGGCCCGCTTCGTGCTCGGCCGGAGTGGTGCGTGCACCCGTTCACCTCCACATCGTGCGGACGGCCCCGCACGGCACCATCCGTCAGACGAGGAATTGTGTGCGGTCGCGGCCCGCGGGTCAAATGCGCGGACCGTCGGCGGCGCATATGAGACGACTGCGCAATCACCGCTCGCATTCGCCGCCGTGCAGTTCGTGCACGTGTTCGGACAGCAGCGCCGACATCCGGTCCATCATTTCGACCGCGTCATCATAGGATCCCGAATCCGGTTGTGCCGCAAGGGCTACCGCGAGCTGGCCGGACCAGGTGGGCACCAGGCCGAACTGGCGGACCAGATAGGCTCCGGTGTCGTCGTCGGGCCCCCAGCCGCCCTTGTACTCGGCGCCGACGAACGAACCCAGGCCCCAGCTCTGGCTGTCGGTGATCTGCTGCATCAGATCCACCACCCGTGAGGCGTTGTGCAGGCACGGCAGCCGGGCGGCGAAGCGTAACTGATCGACCAGACTCCACTGGGTGGCGCCGAAAACCATCGGGTCGTCGATGGATTGGCGCGCATCCGGATTGTGCCGGTCGGCGACATCGGTGGTGGTGTCGCCGGCCTCGCGCAGCACCGCCTCGACCGCTTCGGCCGCGGGTTCGCCGCCGCCCAGCGCGATCCAGAGTGCTTGCGCCGCATCGTTGTCCGAGGCGGTGATGGCGGCCTGGGCGACATCGGCCAGCCCGACCGGATCCCGGCGCAGCGCCGCGAGGGCGAGAGGCACCTTGATCGTCGACCAGGCGACGCCGGTGGTCCAGTCGCCGAGGGTGATCACGTGGTCGCCGCCCACGGCCATCACCGCCAGGCCCATACGACCCGGTAGTTGCGCGCGCAGGTTGGCGAAACCGGCCACCAGACCGCTGGGCAGGGTGAGCGACGAGTGGGGAGCGGGCGCCGGGCGCACCATGTCGGTGGCCGGCCGGGCCAGGCCCGGGCCGGTGCTGACCGCGGCACCGTGTGCCGCGCACGCCGAAACGAGAAGTGTGACAACTGCCAAGAACAACCGCCGCCGACCCTGGCGCCCGGTGGGCGTCGGGTCAGTAGACATAGACCACCGCGTTGTCACCGCCCGTACAGGTGACGACCTTTCCCGAGCTGGTGCAGGTCATCGGATAGGACCGGCCCGTCACCGGACTCACCGCGATGATCGAGGTGCTGGCCTCGGCGGTGGCCGCGCTGGTCGCGCCGCGTGATTCGGCCGCCTGGGCGTACGCCTTGCGCACCGCTTCCGCGAAACCGCAGGAGGTCACCTCGGATCCGGTCGCGGTCTTGCCGAACGAGCCCTGCGACGTCGATGTCTGCGAGCACGGCGTCGCGCCGACCGGAAGGTTGGCCGATGTGCCGGTCGTGGTCGGCGCCGCGGTCGTGGTCGGCGCGGAGCTGGTCGCCGGTTGCTGGGCGGTCACCGCCGGGGCGGCCGGCCCCGCCGCGGTGGCCGGGTGATCGTTGCCGCCCGACGAGCCGAAGACCTGCCAGCCGACGACGCCGAGGCCGGCCAGGACCGCCGCACTCAGGACGCCGAGAACGACCGGAACCGCGACCGATCGCGAGCGCTTCGCGGGTCGCGCGTCTTCCGAACCCGTTGCCGCGAAGGCATATTCGTCATCGGAGTAGTCGTCGGCGTAGCGGTCGTCGTCCTCGTACCGGGCTTCGTCGTATCGGTCGTCGTCGTATCGGTCGTCCTCGTCGTAGCGAGCGTCGTCGCGGTAGCGCAGATCGTCGGCGTAGCGGGTGTCGTCGCCGTAGTCCTCGTCGTCCGGCCGGCCGACGTCGAGGAACTGGGTATCGCCCGCTGCCTGCGCGACGGTGCCGAACTGCGAAACGTCGAGGAAACGGGTGTTGTCCTCGGCGCCGGGCGTGCGATCGGCGCCGCCGGTTCGGAACTGGGAGACGTCGATCAGTTCGGTCTTCTCACCGGGCTGCAGATCCGTGTCCGATCCGAGGGCGGTGTCGGCACCGGATCGCGCCGTCACGTCGGGACCGTCGCCGAACTGCGCCGGGTCGAGCAGTTGGGTGCGGTAGTCGGAACCCGGTGTCGAATCCTGCTCGGCCACAGGCTGTTCGGTGTGAGTCTCCGCACTGCCGATCGCGCCGTACGCGCGGGTCGGTTCGGCCGCGGGCCGGCGGGGCGGTTCGGCGG
>NZ_CAWMPM010000048.1:0-54910 GCF_963869435.1 Nocardia violaceofusca NBRC 14427 | reverse complement strand
AGTCGGGCTGATCGCTAGGCTGACGCGTCTGTCGAAATCCTATGTGCGGCAAGTGATCTATGACTTCAACGCCCATGGCCTCGGGGCACTCGACCCAAAATGGAGGGGCAGGCCGGCGAAGACCAATCGAGCGACCAGTGGTCGGATCACTCAGATAGCCCGGTGCTGCCCCCATGATCTGGGCACGCCGTTCAGTGTGTGAAGTCTGTCGAAACTGGTGGAAGTGTTGCGGCTCAACGGTATCGCCGACGTCCACCAGGAGACGCTGCGCCCGATCCTGAAGGCTGGCGGGGTGTCGTGGCAGTCCACAAAACGTGGAAGTCCAGGAACGACCCGGAATTTGTCGCCAAGTATCTGATCTGCGACAACTACTCGGTCCACAACTGAGCCGAGGTCCGGGCTTGGTGCGCGGACAACTACGTCGAGGTGGTGTTCTTGCCGACGTATTCCTCGTGGCTGAACCGCATCAAGTTCGCCCCGCTGCGGTACTTCGTGTTGAGCGGGACCGACCACCGCATCCACGCCGAGCAAGATGTAGCGATCGGTACCTACATTCGCTGGCGTAACCAGCATGCCGGACCTATCCGCAACTTCGCGGTCGGTTCGAAGATCCGGCGGCCGGATTACCTATCCGATGTTGCTTGATGCCGGCACTAACACCCTGGAACGTCACGGTGACACCGGAATTCGCCTGGCTCCGAGCACGCGTCCATCCCGCACGCCCGAGTGGATCAGCGCAGGCGCCGTGTCCTGTGGTGGCGATGCCGCATCGACTGAGTCGTCCGCAGCGACTCGAGGGGCCAGCGTACCGGGCTGATGGGGCCAGCATTCCTGCGTGCGCCGACGGTGTCCACGCACGAATGATCGGTGTGGGCGCAAGGGCCGCGAGACTTCTGGGGACTTGCCCGATAGAACAAAGGACGGCGATGAAGTCTTCGAGCGAGACCCCTGGGAACCGACGACGTGCCGTGGCGCTGGCGACGGCGAAATGGACTGCCCTTCCGGTCGCGGTGCTCGGCGTTATGCCGATGATGCCGGACTGGTTGATGGCGGCCAGCGTGATCACCTTGCTCGTCGCAACGGTGCTTTCAGCACCCGCAATCTCGAAAGTGCTCTCTATTCTTGTGGCAGTGTTCGGCGCCCGACGCCTGGGCCACGAAACCCTGCCGGATCAGATCAAACTGAAATTGCTGGAATTGCTGATCCGCGGCTGACCTCCGCCCGATACTGGATCGATGGCGACAGGCAGGATTCCAGGTCGGCCGCCGACGATCGCCGAAACGGGAAAAGCGGCCGGTCGGTTCGGTTGGATCTGCCGAATGCTCCGAGAGTACTCCGGTGAGCCCGATATTCAGCACACGCCCAGCTTTGCGCGGCGACTGGCCGCGCATCTTCCCAAGGAATTGACACCGGCGACGGTGAACCGCATGGAGACCGGAGCAGCCAAGTTCGACATCGGCCGCGTGATGGCATACGAGCAGGCACTCGGTTGTGTGCCGGGGGAATTGCTGGACGTTTTCGTGTACCTGTTCCGGCTGGAGGCCGCGCCCGGCGCACAGATATCGTGGGTCGATCACGGAGACGGCTGGTTCTACGACCTGTTGTACCGAATCTGCCACGACGAGCCGGTCAGTTCGTTGGATTGGCTGCAGTTTTCGATGGCAGCCCGACTCCCCGCGCGAGGCAAGATCTTCGACTCCGCTCGGTTCGCCGAGGGCGTGTTCGGCCGCCTGATAGAGGACTTCAGGTCGTCGTTCGAACGAGACGAGCGGTTGCTGCGGGAGGCCCTGATCAACCTGTCCCCCCATTCGATCCCCTACATCGCCGAGCGCGTCGATGAAGACCCGTTGGCGCTGTTCAATGTCGTAGAGTCGCTGGGATTCGTTCAGGACCGCCAAGCGTGGGCGCCCCTGCTACGCCTGTGCGCAAAGTTGGACGACGGCGTACAAGGGCAGACACTATTGGAAACGGTGCGGCGCTGGATTCCCAGAGATCCCGGGTCCTTCGACGACATACGACAAACCGCGCCATCGCTGATTCCATATTGTGAGCACATTATCGAAGATCCAACGGAGGCCTACACCGCGAGAGAGGAAGCGATCGCTTTCCTCTCCGCCGGGCGGGTGGCGATCTCACCACGGCTTCGCAAATACATGCAGGACAACCGCAGTGAGATCCGTCAGCTGCTCGTCGAGCCTGCTGCTGCAACAAAAACCGAGATCATCCGGGCCGTGCACTCCTACGTAGGCAAACACCTCGCCTCACACGGCCCTCACGGCAGGCACGGCGCAACCGGCGTTCCCGCCGGTCTTGGCGGCATGCTCACCGATGCGGTCTTCTCGAAATACCGGGTCCAACGTCTGGGCTTTGCGCTGGCTCTGGGGCCGCTGCAGATAGCGTCGGGTCTGGCGCACGGCGCCGGTCTCGCTCTGCTCCAGGACATTTCGAATGAGGACTACGGAACTCAACGCGCCGTTCTGCGCCTCATGACCAAGATCGACCACCCCGCGACGCATCCCTACTTTTCGCGCTTCGCCCACACCAAGATCCTCGACGAGGGTGTGCGGCTGACCGCGGCGTGGGCGTTGGGTACCGGCTCGGGGCTACACGATGAGATGTGTCTTCGAGCGCTGCTTCCCGGGGCGGCAGTAACCACTCGACGCGTGATCGTTTTGGCGGCCGAGCGCCGCAACTTCCCACAACTGCTGACAGAGCTCGCGACCGATCGCAACTCGGTAGTCAGCGTTGAGGCCGCCAGAGGCCTGCGGCGCCTGCCGAAGCCGGCCACTCCGCGACGGCACGCTACCTAGAGTTGGCCTCGAGTGCGGCCAGGAACAGGTCCAACGTCGAGTTCTGCGGTGTCAAACTCGAGACCGGAACCCAGGCCGCCTCGGCGGCGTCGTCTCCGGGGTGAATGCTGCCGGACAGGCCCTCGACTCTGTGGATCAGCACGATGAGGTGATGATCGGGGTCGATGTGCTGATGTGTCCCGATCATTGTCGCTCGGCGGCCGAACAGCCCGGTCTCCTCGGCCAGTTCACGTAGCACACCGACTTCTGCGCGCTCACCGAAGTGGAGCCGTCCGCCAGGCAGCGACCACGCGTTCGCCCGTGGTTGTCGGGTGCGTCGAATGACGAGCAGACGTTGGTTGGGGTCGATGCAGAGCCCGGCAGTGCAGACCACCGGCAGTCGTGACTCAACGGCCATAGCGCCGCTGTCGCTGCTGGAATTCGGCCACTGCCGAGCTGAAATGCAAGCCTCGGAAGTCGGGCCACAACGTGTCAGTGAACACCAACTCAGCATGTGCGACATGCCACAACATGAAATCGGACAGACGCTGCTCACCGCCCGGTCGGATGAGCAGGTCGATATCAGGAGTCTGTTTCGAGAACGAGTTGTATTCGCGGTGCGCGTTCGTCGGGTCGGCTGCGGTGGTCAGTCTGTCCAGTAGCTCGGCTCGCGAGCTGTAGTTCACCGCGAAACAGACGTCGATCTCTCCCTGCCCTTGCCGACCGTGCTCGACGACATGCAAGATGTCGTCGACGATGCGTCCATCGTGATACTCACCGATGACGTGAACGTTGGCGTCGGCTCTTTCCACCGCGTCCAGGACTTCTGACGTCCACAACCATCGCCGGAGTTTCACTAGGGAGTCGACCTCTTCAGTGCTGCGGTCCAGATTGCGCGCGGCGAGCGCGAAGAAGGTCACGTGGGAGACGTTGAGCCACCTGGCCTCTTCGATGCACGACACCAAAGCTGGTGCGCTCGACATGTGTGCGTCGACGGCCGATATCCCCCGGGCGGCGCCCCACCGCCGATTGCCGTCCATGATCAACGCTACATGGGCCGGCGCTCCACGGTCTTTGACTGCTCGACGTTCGGTCCATTCGATGATCCTCACGACGCCGCCCTAGATGAACCTGCCATCTTGCCTCCCACACCGATGTCAGCCTCCCCCCGGGCCTTTGAACGCTTGCAGACCCGAGAGTAGTGCGCCGGAGACGCCTACGGATCAGTAAACCCCAGGTGCGCTCTGGAACTGTGATCAGCGACAGTGAACTTCGCTGTCATGGGTCAACTATCGACCTATACATCACGAAGCAGCGGTCATCGTCGTCGCCGCGCGGGCCGATCTTCTCCACGATGCCAACAGTCTTCCTCGACGCCTGTCGGGCCCTTCAGCCATCGTGTCCGAACGTGCACATCGAGCAGTCACACGCCCACCGACATGCCAGCAACCCCCCGCAGAGACGGCGCGGTGGTCAAACCGGTAGTCGTCGTTCGCATCACTTGCCGCACATAGGATTCCGACAGCCGCATCAGCCTAGCGATCAGCCCCACCGGCCGATGTTGGGCCGAGGCCATCACCACTACGGCCCGCCGCACCCGGACCGGCACCTTGCTGCGCCGGGCGAACTGGGCGAGTTTGCGGCCTTCCTCCGGGGTGATCGCTCTGACGAACACATTGCGACCCACCGGCACCGCGTCCGTCAGACAGCATCACCGGTGACCGGCCACCGATAAACCCGCCGCCCGGGGCGGTGACCGCATCGACCTTTCCGGACGCGGCACTGGCAGCGCAGATGCTGGTTGCGCGGAGCCGTCGATGATGAGAACCAATACTGTCGCCGCGTTTTTGTCCGTGGCGACGTCGGCCAGTCGCGTCATGACGGCGGCGAGCCGGCTGTCGCTGATGTGGAGGTCCTGGCGTGCAACGACTTTGATGCAGACCTCGTCGGCGGGAGGGCAGCGTTCGAGTAACGCCACCACCAACGAATCGGCGGGATAAATACGAGCAGGGTCGGCACGGCGGCGAAGAATTCACCGGCGCAGCCATTGGGTGGTGTCTATGTCGGAGCCGAGCGGGAAAGCGATCATCCAGGTCGAGTTGTGGGCGGCGTCCAGGGCACGTTGTTGACATGGGCGATGGCCACGAACAACTGCACATACGTGGCCAGCCCCTTGGTTCCTTTCGCGCCGATCTCGATGCGCCGCATCCCCGGCATCGGTCGGGCACGGCCGCGGCCGGCAGCAGCGGCACGGGCCACGGCCAGGTCGATGGAATGCTGAGTGACCAATTGCTGGGCACGCAAGAGGAAAGCCTCCGCCTCGTGCGGATTGTCGGTGCGTCGGCCTGGCGCATCAACGCACCGATGCGGGTGAGTAGCCTGTCCGTGTCTGCCATCATTTACTGTCCCTGGTGAACAGGGTGCGGGTGGCGATGATCGCGGCCAGCAGGTCCAGCGGCTGATCACCGCTGTCGGTGGGTGCGGCGTCGCGGACCTTGCGGAGTTTGCGCAGCCGCGACGCGGGGCGCAGTTCGACACCGAACATCGCCCTGTTGTGTTCGCCGCCGGGGGTTCGGATCAGGGTGTAGTCCTCGATCGCGATCCATGCCTCGTACCACGCTTCGGCGGGCTGGCCTTCGCGTCGGCCCTCACCGGGCTCCGGATCGGGTGGCGCCCACAGTCGGCAGGTGCAGTCCGGGTCGCCGCACGCGCGGCGGCTGGGATGCCGGTTGTAGTGATCGGTCTGCCCGGTCAGCATCGGGCATGTCCGTTTCGAGTAGAGACCGCATTCGGGGTGCAGGGCGGGTTCTGGGCCGATGCCGCGCAGGTAGTCCCACGGTCGGATGTAGACCACGACCCAAGGGCCGTCGAGGCGCTGACCGCACACTTGACACAGGCTGCGTTGCCAGATCTGTTGCAGCCGTGCCGGGTTCACCGCGCCCCACACCGGCTTGCCGGGGTCGCGGTGAGTCATCGTGATGTACGGCACGACCATGCCCGCTGAGACCGGCGCCTCGGCCAGACGCTGCGGAACCGAGGCGGGCCTAGGGCCGGCGGCGCCGGAATTGTCGGGCATCGGGTACCTCCATCCAGATCGACAAGGGAAAGGCAGACGAGGAGCGGGGCGGCGTTGCGGTGAGCCGCGTCGGCCCGCCGTGAGCACCGTCGTTTTCTGGCGGTCCGCGTCCGCCGTCGTGACAGCTAGTGAGTGGGTTCAGGCACCGCCGCGGCGCGGTGATCACGCTGCTCAGCGCTCGCCGAGCCTGAAGAAGGATGCGCGCGTAGTGCGCGAGAGGCGGTGCGTACGAGTCGTTCCCGGGGCTGGTAGTCGGCGATGGCGTGGTTGAGCAGGTCCAGTGGCTCACCGCCGATGACGGTGGCCATCGTGTGCGCGACACCGAGGGCATGTCGCGTCGAGGCGATGTAGGGCTCGAGTGCGTCGAGTAACACGGTGACGGTCTCGTCGCGGCTCAACGGTTGTGCGGTGGAATTGCCCACGGGTACGGCTCCTTTCAGGATCGAGAGCACAGCGATCTGTGGCGGGCCGGTCAGTGAGTCAGCAGGCCGAACAGGTCGGCGTAGCGGTCGGCGCCGTCGAATTGCGGGCATGCGCAGCGGGGGAACGGGTGGGCGCAGTCGGCGCAGTATCCGCAGTATCCGCAGTGCGGGCCGAAGGGTTCGTCGTCGAATGCGCCGCAGTGTTCGCAGAATCCGATGTAGTCGGTGTCGGCGCTGGCCCATTCGCGTATCAGGTAGCTGTCGTTGGAGTACCAGGTGCCGCCGACCCAGTGCCCGTGGTGTTCGTTGAAAATGTAGGCGGGGTGCTTGTAGGCGGGATCGGCGGTCAAGATGACGACCTTGTTGCAGGCGAGCCAGTGCTCGAACCGCTCCCGCCCCGCCCAGCTGTCCAGCGACCCGAACGGGTTCGTCGGCAGAAAATCCTCGGCCGCGATCCTGGTATCCGAGCGCGTATCGCCCGCGGCAGGGTGCACGTGGTCGGGCAGGATACCGTTGTGGGCGAGCACGGTTCGCGGGTCGCCGCCGAGAATGAAGGGGTGGCAGTTGCTGGTGTCTCGGTCGCCGTGGGTGGCGTAGCGGGAGTGGAACAACGCCGGCCCGCCGGGATGTTCGGCGCGTTGTTCGGCGAATTCGGCGATGACCTGTTCGGCGTTCATGCCGTGTCCGACGAGGATGGCCTCGCCGTTGTGGATGGCGTAGCCGTGGCCGTGTGGGTTGGCCAGCGCTCCGCCGTGCAGGGCATCGAGGTCGGGGTCCTGGCCGGGTTTGTAGAAGGTCAGGATGCACACGCGAGGGCCTCCAATTCGTCGGTCAGGCAGCGGTATTCAGGGCGGCCGGCCAGCCACGCGGTGAACGCCGCCCATTCCCAGCCCCGGCGACGGGCGATATCGGCGGCCGAGAGGGCGCGGGTGTATTCGACCGAAGCGTCGGCGAACGCGAGCGCGGCTTGGACCTCCCGTGTGTTCAGAGAGCTGGCGAATACCCGTAGCTCGAAGGTGTCCTCGGGACACACATTGATCGCCTGGTATCGGAACGCGCCTCCGGTCTGGCCTTTGGCGTGGGCGGCGGCGCGAGCGCGGGCGCCGGGGTCGAACACTGCCCATTGCTCGGAGTCGCGGCGCGCCAGCACTTTGACGTGGGATTCGTTGCGGTAGACGAACTTCAACCACCGGTAGGTGTGCGCGGGGGAGGAAAATCCGGCGCGGGAGATGTGTACGTGGATGCCGATGCTGCTATCGGTGTATGCTCCCAGCATCCGCAACCGATGCAGCAGCAACCACGGAAACGCTTGGCGCGCATACTCATACGACATCGGGTGAGTGACGAGCTCGTATCCGCACGGCTGGATGCTTCCATCCTCCTTCAGGTATCCGATGTCACCGAGCCGGTCGAGGGCGAGCTCGGCTGCGTCGTCGAAAACATCTCGGGGCGTTTTGATTTCGAGTTCCAGCCCGAGGTACAACGGTCCGGTGCCGTGGAAGTCGGGTTCGGGTTTGTAGCCGTAGGAGTGGACGCCGCGGTGGTCGGGGCGTTGGTCGGCGCAGGTGTCGCAGTAGTCTTCCCAGCAGCGGATGAGGATGTCGCAGCCAGCGCAGCAGTGGTAGTCGGCGTCCTCGCAGCGCCCGCACACGTCCGCCCCGGATTCGGTCTCGTTGAGCCCGTCGGCGCGTGAGCCGCAGTCGTCGCACACCAGGTAGCCGTCGGCGCAGTCGTCACAGACCTCGCCATGGCCGATGACACGGACCAGGTCGCTGTCGAAGCGGTCGCAATCGCGGCACCGGCGCCAACCGATCGAGCAATCCGCGCACACGTCGGTGCCGCGCACGGTGGAGCGGCGCTCCCGTGCAGGTGTGGCGCAGTCGTCGCAGCAGGGGGCGAGCCGGTCGGCGCACGCCCGGCACAGATGATCACCCTCGACGGTGGTGACGGTCGTGTTGTCGTCGATCGGGTGCGAACAGTCCTCACACCGCCGATCGGTGAGCGTGGATGCGGGCATACGGATTCACGTCCTTCCAGAAAAGTTGGTGGACAGACGACGGCGCCCCGCTCCGGGCCGTTGAATCGGCGCGAAGCGGGGCGCGAGAGGAAAGCGGTGCCAAGCGGCTCGAGTCGAGCAGTCCTGGCGGGTCGGGTCGGGTCTAGGTGGACGCGGGGCCCGCGGGTGGAGCTGGCCGGTTCGGGGTGGGGAGGCAGGTGCAGTAGGAGAGGGCGGATTGGCAGCCGAAGCACCAGCCGCAGTCGCGGCAGTAGCGGCTGGTGCGTTCGAGATCACGGTCCAGGCAGTAGCCGCACACCGTCGTGCACCGGGCTGGCCACCGCAGTTCGGGCGGCAGGTAGGAGCGGTTGGAATACCAGATCCCGCCGACCCACTGACCCGCTCGTTCACCGAACACGTAGGCGGTGTGGGAGTACGCGCGGTCGACGGTCAAGATCACCAGTTTGCTCGACCCCAACCAGCCGGCCAGTCCGCGCGCTCCGGCGGCGGTGTCGATCGGCCCGAAAGGTTGAGTGGGCAGGTAGTCCTCTGCCGCGATCCGGGTATCCGAGCGCCGGTCGTAGGCGCGCGGATGCACCCGTTTGGGTAGAGTTCCGTTGTGCGCCAACACTGTTCGACGGTCGCCCCCGAGGCGGAAGGGATGGCAGTTGGAGAGTTCGATCGCGCCGCGGGTGGCGTAGCGGGAGTGGAACAACGCAGGCCCGTCGGGGTGTTCGGCGCGGGTGCGGGCGAAGGTGGCGATGACGGTGGGGGCGTTCATGCCGTGTCCGGTGATGATGCGGCCGCCGGCGACGATGGCGAAGCCGTGACCGTCCGGGTTCGCCTCGGCCCCGAACCGCAGCGCGCTTGTGTCGATCGCGGCGCCGGCGGGGTAGTAGGTCAGCAGGCACATTGCAGGTTCTCCATCTCCGTGGCCAGCGGCTGGTAGTCGGGGCGTGTGGTGACCCACGTGGCGAAGCGGGCCCAGTCCCAGGCGCCGGCGCGGATGTCGGCGACCCGCAGGCTGCGGGTGTAGTCGATGGAGGCGGCGGTGAACGCGAGCGCGGCCTGCACCTGCTGCACCTCCAGCGAGCTGGCGAACACCCGCACCTCCAAGGTGTTGCGCGGCAGGGGGTTGATCGCCTGGTACCGCTCCAACCCGAGCGCGTGCTGCGGACCTTTTGCGGTGTGCCGGGCGCGGGCGCGGGCGGCGCTGTCGAACTGGGCGTAATGCGTGCGCCGACGCGCCAGGCGGGTGACGGCATCCTCGTTGCGGTACAACAGTTTCAGCCACCGATATACATGCGCCGGGTTGTCGAACCCCGCCCGGCTCGCGTGTACGTGCAAGCCCACCGACGCGTCGGCCTCACACCCGAGCCGGTGCAGCTGTTCGAGCAGCGGCCACGGAAACTCGTCGATCGCATACCGATAGGACATGGGATGCGACACGAGTTCGAACCCGGACGGCCTGATGGACGAATCGCGTTTCAGGTACCCGAGGCCGCCGAGCTGGTCGGTGGCGAGACCGGCGCAGGTGTCGAAACGGTGTTCCGGAACGATGATTTCCAGTTCCAGCCCGAGGTAGAGGGGGCCGGTGCCGTGAAAGCGGGGGTCGGGCCGGTAGGTGTAGTTCCACACCTTCCCCCGCTGGGCGCAGCCCTCGCATCCGTGTCCGGGTTGGACGAGGGTGCCGCATTCCGGGCAGGCGTGGAAGCGGCTGGCGCAGCGGGGGCAGGCGCGGTGCCCGCCGGAGATGTAGCGGCTGTCGGCACTGAACCGCCCACAGCTGAAACACGCGGCGAACAACGCGCCTGCGCACCGCGCGCACACCGGGTGATCGGTGTCGGTACGCAAGTGCGGGCCGGTCAACCCCCGGCACGACACACACCCCGACCACCCGGACAAGCAGTGAGCACACAACTCGGATTCCTCAGCGGTGCGAGTCAAACGCAGTGACGGGGTCCGGCAGTAATCGCAGCGGGGCAGTTGCTGCCAACATGACTCACAGATAGCGGCATTCGCGATGCACAGCTCCGTTCCGGGTACCGCGCCGTCACATACCGCGCACGGCGGTCCGAGGATCGGATCGGTCATGAACGCACACACCCTCCACAACAGAAAAGAGCGCCGGCCGACAGAGGAGTCGACCGGCGCGGGACACGGACAGGAACAGGGGCAAGCAAGAACAATCGGCGAGCAGTCGATAGGGACTGCGGCCTTCGTTCAGGCGGCCAAGCTGGGTCGTGCGTACTCGCAGTCGTTGGCGGGTTGGCCGTGGTGGCGGCCCGGACAGTCGATAGACCGCAGGACGCGGTCGGTCACGGACAGGCGGGTGCGTGTCTCGGCTTCCAGATCGTCGATGCGCGACTTCGCGATGGCTTCGTAGTGTTCGTGTGAACTGGGTCCACATGCGTATGTAGAGGCCGAATGCGGCGGTGTTGAGCGGGGCTTTCTGGCTGGCGTGCATGACCGCGAGCGCGACCTCGGCTGCGGTCCCCGGCACCGGAGTCAGGCCCGCGGCGACGCGGTCGGGTGGTTCGCGGCAGTGCGACCGGAACACGAATTCCTGACGCATCCGCTCATGGGTCGGCATCAACAATGCGAACGAGTGGTAGAGGGTGTTGCGGTGGCGGGGTGGTGTCGTTGCGCGCGGGCGATTTCGTCTTCGGCCCAGTCGATCTGCTCGAATACCGGCTCGAGATCGGACAGACACCGAGACACCACCGACGCGACGTCAGCGACCTCGTCGAGCTGGCTTTCGGTCACAGGGACTCCTTTCGACAGCAGGGGCAGCGCAGAAGACAGAGACGAGGGGCAACGCGAGCTGACGGCTGACGTCGCCTCCGACCGCGTTGCTGCGGACGCGGCGGCGCCGGATGGCCGGGGTTGGGCGTATCGTTGAGGTGCGAGGCGCGGGTTGATCTCACCCAGAATTTGGGAGATCCCGAGATGAACGACCCCCGTACAAGCAGAAGCGCACGCGGGCAGGAAGCTGGGGAACTTGCTGCGCGGCTACATCATTCGCGGCAAGTGATGGATCGGCGCCGCGCGGTAGAACGTCAACGCGAACAGAATGTCAGCGACGCCGTGCGAGAGTATTGGTCAGCGTGGCAAGCGATTTCAACGATTGAACAACGCCGCGACCGCCGCATCCGAGCGTTGCATGACAAGATCGGTCACCTCGAACAGGCCGCCGCAACCGAAATCGCCGTGCACCACACCAGGCAGACTTCGGCCGTGGCGCGCATGAACGAGCACGGCTGCAGCACCGACGACATCGCCGAACTACTCGAAATTAGCGTCAAGAACGCGCGGCAACTACTTGCCGCCGGGCGGGCAGAGCCTGAGCCAGGCGTGCAGACGGCACACCCTGAGAGCGAGCCACCGCTCAACGAGCCGCAGCGGTCCGTGGAATCGGCAGAACAATCACCCTAACTGGGAACCTGGGAATGCCCTGCCGCCGGGATCGCCGACCAAACGGTGCGCAAGCGAGCCACGCCGGGCCTGCGGCAGTGAAGTCCTAAGAGCGTTGTTTACGGGCGATCACGCGTCGTTGAGGTAGCCCCCGGCGTTCCAGACGATCCCCTGGAAACCGCCTGGGGAAACCGGATGTCGCACCGGGATTCCAGCGGCGGGCGCGAAGGGCCAAAAGCACATGCCACATCGATGGCA
Source organism: Nocardia violaceofusca NBRC 14427 (assembly GCF_963869435.1). NCBI lineage: Bacteria > Bacillati > Actinomycetota > Actinomycetes > Mycobacteriales > Nocardiaceae > Nocardia > Nocardia violaceofusca. The sequence goes on along the minus strand of NZ_CAWMPM010000048.1, from coordinate 42,955 downwards.
GTACACCCCTGCGCGCCACACCGCATAAGCCGCAGGCGCGCCGCGGCGAATCCGGGCCGACCGTCGCAGTCTCCGGAACGCGAACCACAAAATCAGCAACGACGGCAGCGCGAGGAAAAGCGCAAAACCAAAAGCCCCAATCAAAATCGAAGCAGTCGAGACGTCCGGATGTGGACGGCTAATCAGCACGCCCGCAGCGGCGAAATACACGACCGCAGGCAAGCTCAGCACCACTGCGAGGGTTGTGAGGCGACCAGCACCCCGGAAGCCAGGCTCGGGCGCGAGTGATTGGGCCAGATAACTGGATTGCGTTCGCTCAACGAGCGAGGAGCCTATGACCGGCACCAGACCCGACGAACTCACACCGACACCGGAATGGTAGTCGGTTCCATGGACTGTCGAGGTCTCCGAAGCGCGGATCGCGTGAACGCTCTGCACGCAGTCGTCGTAGCCGCAAGAGGGACAAGAGATATCGACGCTCATGAGGTTTCGATCCCCTCCGACCGCCGCTGCGCCGGGAAGATCGCAGGTGCGCAACAACGTCTCTGCTTGTAGCCGGTGGCGAGGTGATAGCGTCCATCGAACACCCTCACCGAGAGCGTGTCGATAGGTAACGCGCACAGTTGTGTCATGCATGGGGCATGTACCTCCTCACCTGTGACAGGAATGTGGCACACGTCACGTAAACCGCGGTAGAAGGTGCCTTCTCGTCATCTGAACGACCCCCGCACATCCGAATCGCGTCCGGGTGTGTTCACCGACTACCTTGGCCGTCCCCGGAACTCATCCCAGTCGGCAGGCTGTACACCGCTGGGCGACCTGTGTCGGTAAGCGTGGCGTGGGGTCGGAAACCGCTGTGACGGAATGTTGTTGGTGGTGCGGCGGCGAGGATGTTCAGCCTGCGCAATCGCGGCAGGTGTGTGGCTCGGCCGCGCGGCGCCTACTGATACGAGGCGTGAAACGGGTGTCTAACAGCGTATTCGGCAAAAAGGTCGCGAAAGATGGAATCTGCGCATCCGGGCTCACTACTGGTTGAGAATGCTTCGCTCGGTGACGGGCAATTGTGCGGTACGAATAACAACTGCGTCTGGCGGCTGCCCGGAAGACCTGTCGAGTGTATGGTGGCCACTGCGAGGAACTGAACGGTCTCATGACATGTCGGGAGGCATGTTGTGTCCGCTCCCTGTCCATGCAGCGGGAAATTTGCACCCGCGCCGTCAACTCTGGGCTCAGAACATCCACGCCTTTGTGCTTGTCCGCCTGGCTGGTGGTTTCGCCGACACACTCGCATCTTTGCGCGACCCGAGCTCTCTACGCGCCTGGAGCGCGGGTTATCGACTTGGACTTCGGGGCTAGAGGTGATTCGCCGATGACAGCAGGCGACGTGTGGCTCACGACAGAAGAAGTGGCCGCGCGCTTGAAGATCCCGAAAAAGACTCTCGCCGTTTGGGCGTCGCTGGACCGCGGGCCTCGTTACGTACGGATGGGGAAGTATCGCCGTTACCGGCTTGCGGATCTCACCGCTTGGGAGCAAGAGCAACTGGGCGGCATTTCGTAAACAGGTGACGGCAGCTCCGTCACCCCAGTACAACAGCTATTTGTTGGCAAACATTCTGATCTTGAATTTGTACTTCGCTTCATATTGCCTTGTGCTGCCACGGTGGCAAGGCAATCTGCCAAGAACGGAAAGGGAAGACGATGGCGCACATCCAAAGACGCGTCTGGGGGCGAACTGTCAGCTATGTGGTTCGCTGGGTTGATCCTGACGGAAACGAGAAGTCGGAGTCCTTCGCCAAACGTGGCCGGTACGACCTACCCGGCACAGCCGAGCACTACAAGCATCAGTTGGAAACGCGGATGGCTCGGGGCATGTACGTGGATCCGGACCTGGCGAAGGTGCCTTTGCGGGTCGAGGTCGAGAAGTGGGTTCGGCGGGCGCGAACGGAAACGACGCGCTACCAGCGGCGGTACTTCGCCAACAATCTCGGTGACTTGGCCTCGATGGCGATCGGTGCAATCCGGCCCTCCGATATCCGAGACTGGCTGGACCATCTTCGCTTGGGCCGGCCTTGGTGTCAGGGGCGAGGATTGGGGGAGAACTCGGTCGCGTTGCAGTTTCAGTTCCTGTTCACGGTGTTGAACATCGCGACGGAAGACGGTGTGCTGGTGGCGAATCCGTGCCGCAAAGTGGAGAGGCCGAGCCGTCCGGAAGCCGAGAAGTCGCCTGGGGAACTGCTGACAGTCGAGCAGATCCGGTCGATGATTCGCCGTGCGAACAGGCAGACCGGATGCATGGTGCTGCTGACCGCGCAGACCGGCCTCCGTCCGAGCGAGGTTGCGGGACTGAGGGTCTGTGACATCGACTTTCTGCGAAGGAGGATCTTCGTGGTGCAGCAGGCGAACCACTTTCGCGGCCAGCCTCCCACGGCCCGATTGAAGACACCGCGGAGCAAGCGCACCGTGCCACTGCCGGAGGAAGCGCATCGCGAACTGAGCGCCTTCCTCGCTACGGTTGATCGGCGGCGGAACGATTTGCTGTTCTACACCAAGGCGGGCCGCCCGTGGTCTGCCGACGGGATGGGGCAACGGTTCCGTGAGATCGGTATAAAGGCCGGCGTGCCGCGAGGGTTCACCTGGCACGACTTGCGACACTTTTACGCCTCTGCGCTGATCGCCAAGGGCGCGTCGGTCAAGACGGTGCAGGCGAGGCTGGGCCACGCGAGCGCGAACGTGACCCTGCAGGTCTACACGCATCTGTGGCCCGACCACGACTCTCACACCGTTTCCGCCATCGATGACATCTTCGGCTCTAACGCCTACAACCCCCGGGGGGTACCCCAAGATTTCGACGACGATTTCGACGAGGGACGGGAGGAAGACGGGAGCGCTACCGCATCCTGACCCCGTAAACCGCCTCTCACCAGGCGTTCTACAAGCTACGCCCGATAATCAGTTTCATAATTTCGTTCGTCCCCCCGTAGATCTTCTGAATCCGAGCATCCGTGAACACCCGCGAGATCGGATATTCCGCCATATACCCGTACCCGCCGAACAGTTGCAGGCATTCGTCGGCGACGCGGCACTGCTGTTCGGTCAGCCACCATTTCGCCTTGGCGGCGGTGGGGATGTCGAGTTCGGCGCGGAGGTGTTTGGCGACGCAGTCGTCGAGGAAGGCCCAGGCGACCGAGGCGATGGTGTCGCATTCGGCGAGGGTGAACTGGGTGTTCTGGAAGTTGAAGATGGGTTTGCCGAAGGCCTGTCGTTCCTTGGTGTAGGCGACGGTCATTTCGACGGTCTTCTCGATCGCCGCTGCTGCGGCGACGGCCAGGATGAGACGTTCCTGGGGGAGTTGCTGCATGAGCTGAATGAAGCCGGTGCCTTCGGAGGCGCCGAGGAGGTTGGTCTTCGGGACGCGCACGCCGTCGAAGAACAGTTCGCAGGTGTCCTGGCCATGCTGGCCGACCTTCTCCAGGTTGCGGCCGCGCCGGAAGCCGTCGCGGTCGGTTTCGACAGCGATCAGCGAAACCGATTCCGCGCCTTTGCCTTCGGAGGTCTTGGCGGCGACGATCACCAGGTCGGCGAGCAGGCCGTTGGAGATGAAGGTCTTGGCGCCGTCGATGACGTAGTGGTCACCGTCGGCGACGGCCCTGGTGCGGATGCCCTGCAGGTCGGAGCCGGTGCCCGGTTCGGTCATGGCGATGGCGGCGACGATCTCGCCGGAGGCCATCTTCGGCAGCCACGCCTGTTTCTGTTCCTCGGTGCCGTAGGCGTTGATGTAGTGCGCGACGATCGTGGAGTGCACCGGGTTGCCGAGGCTGGGCGCCATCGCGCGGGTCTGCTCGATCGCGATCACGGCTTCGTGGGCGAAGGTGCCGCCGCCACCGCCGTACTCCTCGGGGATGGAGATGCACAGCAGGCCCAATTCGCCTGCGCGATTCCAGATTTCGCGGTCGACGTGGTGCTGGCGACCCCAGCGATCCTCGTTCGGTGCGCATTCCTTCTCGAAGAATCGGCGCGCCAAATCGGTGAGCGCGTCGAGATCTTCGTCCATCCACGGGGACCGATGCACCGGCACGGGGGAACTCCTCTGGTCGAATACAGTGTTCGTTCGCCAAGGTAGGAGCGCGTCGCGCGGCAGCCAATGACCGCAGCGCTCGATCTTGTGACCGGATCGCTCAGGGTGCGGCGCGGTAGGAGCCGGGGGAGCTGCCGGTCCAGCGTCGGAACGCGCGGGAGAAGGCGCTGGGTTCGGAGAAGCCGAGCCGGCGCGATACCGCCGTCACCGTCTCGCCGCGCACCAGGGCCGCGATCGCGGCGTCGCGCAGGATCTGTTCGCGGATGCGACTGGGTGAGGTGTGTTCGTCGCTCAGTTTGCGGCGCAGTGTCGCGGGACTGACGGCCAGTTCGGCGGCGATCTGCTCGACGCCGGGCCAGTGCCGTGGTCCGCCGCGTTCCAGGATCCGGCGTACCTGCGCCGCGGTGGACACCGAGTCGTCCCCGCGGCCGATCACGGCCTCGGGTGCGTTGCGCAGGAAGCGCAGCAGATCGTCCTCGTCGCGTACGAGCGGCGCCGTGAGGAAGGCGGCATCGAAGATCAGGGCCGGATCAGGTGCCGAAAAGCGTACCGGCGCACCGAAGATCAGGTCGTAGTCGTCGAGATCGTTGGGCGGATAGGGGACTTCGACGCGCAGCAGTCGCAGCGAGCCGCCGACCGACCAGTCCAGGAAGCGGTAGACGACCATCAGCATGGTGTCGATGATCAGGCCGTGCGGATGGCGGATATCGCTGAGGTCGAACGCGATTCGCGCTTCGCCGGCGTCGGTGCTCAATCGCAGCGGCGGGAAGCCGGGCAGGGCCTTCTGGAACATCCGGAACCGGTGCAGCGCGGCGGCGATATCGCGGGAACCGAGCAGGGCGAAGCACACCAGACGGAAGGTGCCGCGCGGCATCGGATGGCCGCCCAGTCCGAGTAGTTCGTCGTCGGTGCTGCGCCACAGTTGCTGCACCAGGTGCACGGCTTGTCCGACGGTGACGCGGGCGCGTCCTTGATCCAGCAGTTGCGGCGCGATCCCGGCTTCGGCGAGCAGTTCCCCGGTGTCCCAGCCGCGCCGGCGCGCGAGGTCGACGATCGCGTGCACCCGCCCGATGGGCAGGGTGAAGGCGGTTGACGGCGCGGGCACGCAGCGACGCTATCAACGCCGCGTTCCGATGGTGGTGACCGCCTCGGCGGCCGGATACGCCGGGTTCGTCGGTGGGCGCGACTACCATCGATCTTCCCGCCGTGGCGCGGGCGTTCCGGTGTCGGAAGGAGTGCGATGAATCCTGCGACGATGGCCTCCTGGCAGGTGGTGCGGCCAGGCCCGATCGACGAATCCCCGCCGGTCCGCACCCGGATCCCGATTCCGGAGCCGGCCGCGGGCGAGGTGCTGGTGCGGGTGCTGGCCTGCGGGGTGTGCCGCACCGATCTGCATGTCGCGGAGGGGGATCTGACGGTGCATCGGCAGCGGGTGGTGCTCGGCCACGAGGTCGTCGGGGAAGTGGTCGCGGTGGGTGAGGGAGCGACGGCCGTCGCGCCCGGTGACCGGATCGGTATCGCGTGGTTGCGCAGCACGTGCGGGGTGTGTGCGTACTGCCGTCGCGGCGCGGAGAATCTGTGCCCCAATTCGCAGTACACCGGATGGGACGCCGACGGTGGTTATGCCGAATATGCCACGGCGCCTGTCGATTACGTGTATCCGCTGCCTTCCGGGTACGCCGATGCGGAGTTGGCGCCCTTGCTGTGCGCGGGCATCATCGGCTATCGGGCGCTGCGGCGGGCGTCGTTGCCGAAAGGGGGACGGCTCGGCATCTACGGCTTCGGCGGGAGCGCGCATCTGGCCGCTCAGGTCGCTCTGGCTCAGGGCGCCGAGGTGCACGTGATGACCCGTGACGCGGCCGCGCGGGAGCTGGCCCTGGGGCTGGGCGCGGCGTCGGCGCAGGGTGCGGCCGATCCGCCACCGGTGCCGCTGGATTCGGCCATCCTGTTCGCGCCGGTCGGTGATCTCGTGCTGCCCGCGCTGGAGGGGCTGGATCGCGGCGGGGTGCTGTCGATCGCAGGCATCCACCTCACCGACATTCCGGCGCTGAACTATCAGCGCCATCTGTTCCAGGAGCGCGAGATCCGTTCGGTCACCGCCAATACCCGCGCGGACGGACGCGAATTCCTGGAGTTCTGCGCCCAGCACCGGATGCAGGTTCGCATCAACCCCTATCCGCTCGAATCCGCCGACCGCGCGCTGGCCGACCTCGCACACGGCCGGTTCGCCGGGGCGGCTGTGCTGCTGCCCGGAGCCCGCTGACGGCCCCGGGGGCCGCACGGCACCCGGTACCATCGAATTGGAACGTGTTCTAATTCATGACCGGGCCGGCGATGCGGGAGGATGCGATGGCGGCAGAGCGGCAGACGGCGGGCAATGGTCGCGGGGCGGCCGGCGGGCGATTCGGCACCCGCGTATCGCGCACGAACTCGGTGCCGGCGGGCCGGATGGTGGATCTGCCCGGGCGCGGGCGGACCTATCTGGTCGATATTCCCGGGCCCGAGGGCGCGCCAACGGTGATCCTGTTGCACGGCCTGGTGACCACCGCGATGCTGAACTGGTTCCCGGCTCTGGCGGAGTTGTCCGAACACTATCGGGTGGTGCTGTTCGACCAGCGCTGGCACGGGCACGGAATCCGTTCGCCGCGTTTCGATCTGAACGATCTCGCCGACGACGTCGTCGCGGTGGCGGAGCTGACCGGCGTGGAGCGGCCGATCCTGGCGGGGTACTCCATGGGCGGTATCGTCGCCCAATCGGTGGCGCACCGGCGGCCGGACCTCGTCGGCGGCCTGGTGCTGTGCGCGACGACCTACCGGTTCCGGGAGAAATGGCGTGAGCGGCTGTTCCACGGCGGTATGGCGCTGGTGGCCGGGGTGATGACCGAGACGGCCGGGCGCCGAGTGGCGGAGGCGGCGAACAGGCTGCCGCATATGCCCGAAATATCCTGGGAGACAGGGCGAATGGATCGGTGGGCGCTGGCCGAGCTGCGCACCACCAGCGGGTGGGCGATGACTCAGGCGATCGCCGAACTGGGGCGCTTCGATTCCTCGCCGTGGCTGTCGAGCCTGGATGTGCCCACGGGCGTGGTGATCACGACACACGACCACGCGCTGCCGGTCTACCGGCAGCTGGAAATGGCGAAAATGATTGCCGGAGCGGAGATTTTCCTCGTCCCGGCCGGACATGCGGCCTGTGTACTCGAGGCGGACGCCTTTGTCCCTGTACTCCTCGAGGCCTGCGCGGCGGTGGCCGCTCGGCGGGCGAGCTGACGCGCTCAGCGCTGGGCGTTTGCCGCCTTCAGGAGCGCTGAGATGCTGTCGTGGACGGCGTCGGCCATCCGGTCCGGATCGGGGACCAGTTCACGGCAGGCGATGAAGCCGAAATCGAGGTCGCCGTTGGCCGACAGCACCGTGACGTTGAGGCCCGCGCCGTGGAACACCGGGCCGAACGGGAACAGTGAGTCGATGCGGTGGCCGAGGAAGTACAGCGGCTGCTGGGGTCCGGGCACATTGGAGATCACCAGGTTGTGCACCACCGGATGGCGTTCGGCGAGTTTGAACGACGAATAGGCGCGCACCGCGATCCGGAAGGTGTTCGGCGGGGCGTATTCGGCCCAATCCTGCAGGAAGTCCGCACCCAGGACTTCGTGTTCCTCCTTCGCGCCGACGTTGCCCTCCGCGATGAGCCGCAGTCGTTCCACCGGATCCTCGACGTCGGTGTAGAGCTGAGCGAACAGGGTCGACACCTTGTTGACGCCGCGTTCGTGCCGTGAGGTCTCGTGGGTGGAAACGGGTACCGAGGCGATCAGCGAGGTCTCCGGCAGTTCGTCGTGTTCGCTCAGATATTGCCGAAGCGCCCCCGCGATGACGGTCAGGACCACGTCGTTGATCTTCACATCGAACGCCGCCCGGATCTCCTTGATGTCGGCGAGCGGGGCGGTGGTGAAGGCGACGCTGCGATGGCGTGTGATGGTTCGGTTGAACGGCGTGCGGGGCGCGGTGAACGGCAAGGCCATGCCCTGTTTGTCGGCACGCCGGCGCTGCACCATCCCGCCCAGCTTGCCCAGTGTCTTCGGCACCATGCCGACCACGCCGAGTTTCGCCGGCATCCGCACCAGCCCCTCGGCGGCGAGGGCGAGATCGTTGGGCTCGCCGGACTCCGTGTGGTTCTCGGTCGGCGGATCGGGGTAGCGCACACCCGGTTCGGCGTCGCACAGATACGCCATCATGTTGGCGCCGGTGACGCCGTCGACGGCGGCGTGATGGTATTTCGAGACCACGGCGACCTTGCCGTCGGCCAGGCCCTCGATCACCCACATCTCCCACAGCGGCCGGTCGCGGTCCATCGGTTGCGCGGCGATGTCGCCGACGAGTTCGGCCAATTCCTTCGGCCCGCCGGGGGAGGGCAGCCCGAGGCGGCGGACGTGCCGGTCGAGGTCGAAGCCGGTATCGGTGACCCAGACCGGGTGGTCGAGGTCGAACGGGACCCGATGGACGCGGCGGCGCATGGAGGGGATCAGGTGCAGGCGGCGCCCCAGTTCCTCCTTCAGCGCGGTGAATTCGTAGTTCGTCCCGTCGGCGGGCGGGTCGAGAATCAGCAGCGCGCACACGTGCAGCAGTTGGGTGTCGGTCTCCAGGTACAGAAAGCTGGCATCCAGCCCGGTCAATCGCTCCATACCTCTAGACTATTAGAACACGTTCTAGTTTTGGCCGAAACGGCCGGGGAGTTCGGTCACATTCCGGTGGGTTTCGTGCCAGCGATCAGTTGCGAGACGGTCACGAAACCGTAACCGCGCGAACGGAGTTCCGCGACGATGCGCGGAATCGCCGCCGCGGCGGCCGGTTGGTACATCGCATGCAACAAGATGATCGATCCCGGCCGGGCGCGGTTCACCGTGTCCGAGACTATGGCATCGGTGCTCGCGCCACCGGTGGAATCGGATTCGACATCCCACATCACGGTGGTGCGATCGTGGTGGGACAGATACCAGGGCAGCGCGACCAGCTTCTTGCCGTACGGCGGGCGGAAGGTCACCGGCCCGTGGTATCCGGTGCGCTCGATTTCGGCATCGGTGCGCTCGACCTCGCCGCGGACCGTCGCGGGAGTGACGAATACGAGCCGTCGATGGGTGTAGCTGTGATTACCGAGCTCGTGCCCGGCCGCCGCGATCTGCGCACCGTAGTCGCGATGGGCGGCCAGGTCACGGCCGACGAGATAGAAGGTGGCCGGAATGTGTTCGGCGGCAAGTGTTTCCAGGATCGCCGGGGTGCGGTCGGTGGGGCCGTCGTCGATGGTCAGCGCGACGACCTTTCCGGCAGTGTCGACGCGGTGGACCACGCGACCGGCGACCTGGAAGGTCCGCGAATTCATCAGGACGTAGGTGCCGGCCGACAGCACCGCCGCGAGGACGACGACGAGCGCGCCGCCGAGCAGAAGCCTGCGTTTCACCGGCGAAACCTACCACCGGACACCGGGTCCGGTGGTAGGTGCGGATTCACCAGTGCAGGCCGGGCAGCCGGTTGATGATCCGAGCCGCGGGGGTGGGCAAGCCCATCAGTGGCTGCACCACCGGTGCGAGCGCCAGCAGGGGGCTGCGGCCGCCGGTCTCGGTCGTATCGCTCGATGCGGTGCGGCCGTGCCGGGCCGCCGCGGATTCGCCGGTCCGCCGGAAGCCCTGGTGCAGAATGGCTTTCTTCACCGAGGGCATCACCGTGTCGATGACCTGGGCGAAGGTGCCGATCGGTGTGTCGATGCGCGCGGGGCGCTCCTCGAGGGCGCGCACCACGATCGCCGCCGCCTGTTCGGGGCTGTGCACCGGCAGTGATCGGTACATCTCGGTCGGTGCGATCATCGGGGTGCGCACCAGCGGCATCCGCACCGAGGTGAAGGTGATGCCGGCGTCGGCGTTCTCGACCGCCGCGATCTCGCTGAAGGTGTCCAGCGCCGATTTGCTCGCCACGTAGGCGGCGAAACGCGGCTGTTTGGTCTGCACCGCGATCGAGGAGATGTTGACGACGTGGCCGAAGCGGCGTTCCCGCATGGCCGGCAGCAGGGCCAGGATCAGCCGCACCGCGCCGAAGTAGTTGACGGCCATCGTCCGCTCGAAATCGTGCATGCGATCGGTGGAGTTCAGCACGGAGCGACGGATGGAACGTCCGGCGTTGTTCACCACGTAGTCGACGTGGTGATGGTCGGCGAGCACCTGCTTGACCAGCAGCTCGACCGCCTTCTCGTCGGTGATGTCGCACGAATAGCTGTAGGCGTCGCCGCCCTGTTCGCGCACCTGGGCCGCCGCCGCCTCGAGTTCGTCGATCCCGCGCGCCACCATCAGCACCGTCGCACCGCGGCGCGCCACCGCATGCGCGGTCGCCAGGCCGATACCGGAGGAGGCGCCGGTGATGAGCACGATCCGGCCGCGCAGCCGGTCGCCGCCGCCGTGCCGGCGTGCCCGGTCGGGATCCAGATGTGCGCGCCAGTACCGCCACAGATTTTCGGCGTAGGTGTCGAAGGCGGGGACCTCGAGGTCGATGCGGCGCAGCAGCGCCCGGGTGGAATCGGAGACGAATTCCGACGCGAACGACGTGTGCGGGGCGACCTCGGCGGGAATACCGAACTGGCTCAACAGGAAATCACGCGCCGCGGTGACACCGGGCAGGCGGTTCAGCGTCGCCAGTGCGGTGTGACTGCCCGGAACCGGGCCCACGCCACCGGATGCGCCGGCGGCTCGCGAGAGCGCGCTGTAGATCTCGGTGAACGGCTGCGGACGCGGATTGACCAGGTGGAAGGTGCGCTTGTTCAGACCCGGTCGGCCGATCAGTTCGACCATCGCCTGGGCGACGTAGTCGACCGGGACGATATTGGTCGCGCCCAGATCCGGCAGCGGCAGCGGCAGCCCGCCCGGCAGTGCGGCCAGCCGCGCGATGGCGGGGAAGAAGTAGTACGGACCGTCGATCTTGTCCATCTCACCGGTGCGCGAATCGCCGACGACGATCGCCGGGCGATACACCCGCCAGCGCAGTCCCGTGCTCTCGCGCACCAATCGCTCGGCAGCGAATTTCGTTCGGTGATAAGGAGATTCGAGGTTCTGGCCGAGATCGAAATCGTCTTCGAAGAATTTTCCGCGATGGTCACCGGCCACCGCCACCGACGAGACGTGGTGCAGCATCGCACCCAGTTCGGTGGCGAGCGCGATCACCGCGCGGGTGCCGTTCACGTTCGCCGCGTAGGCGGATTCCTCATCGGCGGTCATGTCGTAGACCGCGCCCAGATGTACCACGTGCTGCGCGGCCGGCGGTTCGTCCACCAGCCCCAAACCCTGGGCCGTCAGGTCTCCGACCAGCGGAAACACTCGGTCCGTGGCATTCCATCGGGTCGCGAGCTCGGCCAGTTTGGCCGCCGAGGCCTCACGCACGAGCACGTGCACCACGGCGTCGGTATCGGCGGAGAGGAGTCCTTCCACCACGCGCCGTCCCAGAAAACCCGTCCCACCGGTCACGATATAGGTAGCCATTACCCCTCCTTGCATGTCGAACATGTTGTCGCACAACGTTGTTCGTCCGACATGCGTCGGTGGATGCGGACTGAACGAAGCGGCCTCTATCAGAATCGAGGGCGCTGTAGGAACCCCTGCGTGCCTAACTGGTGAGTAACTTTAGCTGGCGGCGACTTGTGCCCGCAACCAAACGGCGCCCCCTGCGGTGTGGGACTGGTCACCACGTGGGAGCGCCGATCGGTATGTGTAACAACGATTTTGATGTAACTCAGAGACGCATCTGGCTATTGACTAGCAACCTTCCGGTCGGCTGTCCAAGAACGCCGGAGGAGGGTTCAGCCCTCGCGGCGGACCGGGAATTCGCTTGCCAGATCGGCGAATACGGCAGTATTCAGATCGAAGGCGCGCCGGCACTCGCCGAGCACCCGCTGCTTCTCCAGATCGTCAACGGCCAGTTCGTCGAGCAGGGTGCGGTAGCCGCGCTTGAAGGCGGCCGGATTCGCGATCTGATCGAAGACGTAGAAGCGCACACCGTCGCCCCGCTTGGGCAGCTGCCACAGCTTCGCCGCGGTGCCGCGAATGACCTGACCGCCCGACAGATCGCCCAGATAGCGGGTGTAGTGGTGGGCCACGTACCCCGCGGGCCAGTGCAGCGCACACTCGGTGATCCGGGCGGCGTACTCGGCGGTGGCGGGCAGGGCGGTGATGTCGTCGCGCCACTGTGGCCCGCCCAGATGTGCGAGATCGTCCTCGAGATGGGCCAGGCGCGCGAGTTCGGGCCGGATGAACGGACCGGCGACCGGATCGTCGGCGAGCACGTCCCAATGCGCCTCGAGTGCCTGATAGATGTGCCAGAGCTGGCCGGTATAGCGATAGAACGCGCTGACGTCCAATGCGCCGCCCAGCATGTCGCTCATGAAGGTGGAATTCTCGGCGCGCTCGTGCTGTTCGGCGGTGGCGGAGCGGATCTGCGCGGAGAACGGCACGGGCTGCTCGGTAGAGGTGGCGTCCGGCATGATCGGAGATTTCCTCGCTTCGTAGGACGACAAGTCTTCGTAGGACGACAAGTATGGATAACCTAACTTCGCCTCCGACGATACCGGCCCGAGAGCGCGCCGGAATCAAACTTTCGGACGAGAAACCCACGCGCGGCCGTGCAGGCGGCGACCAGCGGCTGCCGGTGAACTGCCGTTTCGTCGCCAGCGGCGGACGGGTGAACAAATCGTGCAAACCTCATCGTCTTTGCGAGTTTTCCGCCATTTTCGCGGAGGTTTGCACGAAAAGTTCAGCACGACCGCCTCCGGCCGTGTCCGTGTCGATCGGCGCACCGTCCCGGCGGTGGACACGGATCGTTCGTGAGTGCGGTCTTCCCGCTCGAGCAGGGCGCCCATGCGATTCCGGCGGCAGAACCCTTGCGGATCAATCGCTTTGGGGCGGGCGATCGTATTTCTCGATCGTGGCTTTCGACGTCGATCGGTCCTGCAGGACCAGCTCCCACGGCCCCACGTTCACGTCGAAGTTCTTGCCGAAGCCCACCCACTTGCCCGCCAACCGGGTGGCGGTGAGCTCCGACAGCAGCTGGATCGCCCCGAAATAACGTGCCCCTTTGTAGTAGCCGCTGGGGGCCGTGGTTTCCGACCAGGTGCCCGTCGCGATATGCCCGTCGAGGGTGAGGTCGAGTTCGAGTGTGCCCGCCGCCGACTTCGGCAGGCTGCGGACGGTGAGCCTCTGTTCGTGCTGGAGCACGACCACGTAATGCGACGACGTGAAGGTCTGTTCGCGGCCGGAGGAGTAGAACTCATAGCGGGACAACCAGATTCCGGAGTACGTGCCGGCATTGGGCTGCGGTGCGGCCTGGCCGGGATGGCGCTCCCGGGGGACGTCGCCGATGGCCGAGTGGACTTCATGGCCGGCCGTGTCGTCGCCGGACAGGCTGCGTCCGGCCATCACCGCGCCGAATCCGAGGCTTTCGATGGGCAGGCGCATCACCTGTTCCAAGGCCCGCGCATGTGACGGGCGGGGATGGGCGGTCGCGCCGGATTCCCATCGCTGGACGAGTCGTTTCGTCGCGCTGACGCATCCGGCCTCGCGCAACATGCGGGCGAGATCGTCCTGGCTCAGTAGCCGTGCCGTGCGGGCGGCGCGCAAGGCGACGTTCGGCGTTCCCATGCGCCCACCGTAAAGCAAATGACGCCTGAATGTCGCCCCATTTGTGTACCGATTGACGCCGCTTTCGTCGTCGCCCGAAGGCGGCGGTCCGCGCGAATCTGGACGCGGCCGCGGTGGCGAGGGCTTCGGTTTCTGGCGCTGCGGCATTCCGAACCGGACAGCGAGGGGTGTGTGCGATGTGGATGTTGTTCCTGCTCACCGTGGGATTGCTCGTGTTGACTGTCGCGCTGGTACGAGTTCCGCTGCGTGGCGAGGTGCGTCGCCGGGATCGGCGGTCGTGAGAGATGGACTCCCGGTCGCGCTGGGGTGGGTGCATCCGGAGTCGCCGTGTCTCGACTGGGATATCGCTCAGGTGCGGCGGCTGGCGGAGCGGCTGGCTATCGGCTGGTGTGGGTGCCGGAGGCGAGTCGGATACCGCTCGCCGATCAGGTCCGCGCGGCCGGTGCCGAAGTCGTAATCGCACCGTCGGCAGAGCATTTCGACTTCCTTGCGCTGAATTCGGTGATGGCGGTCGCCGACGTCGAGACCGTGAACCCGCGACTCTCGTTCTCGCGATGGGCTACCGGATGGCAACCCGGCCGGGAGCCGAAGTAGGGGCGGGGTGACGATAGGAGTTGCGGCGCGTTCCGTCGGCGCGGGTCCGGTGTGGCGGAACCGGTGATTTCCGGGCGTCCGCCCGCCGCGGGCGAAGAGAACTATTCGGGCGAAAGCGGCGAGTTCGGACAAGCTCGGACAAGTCGGGCGCAGGGTGGCGCGTCCGAGAGGCCTTGTGTTACAACGGTTTTACGCATCGTTCACTAAGCTAACTAAATTTTGGAGAGGCGGCGGAATGTGCGGAATCGCGGGCTGGGTGGCGTTCTCGGACGACCTCACCCGGCAGCAGGGGGTTATCGATGCGATGACCGAAACCATGGCCTGTCGCGGGCCGGACGGGCGAGGCACCTTCGTTCGTGAACACGCGGCACTGGGGCACCGGCGACTGGCCATCATCGACCTGCCCGGCGGCGCGCAGCCGATGACCGTGCCGACCCCGGCGGGCGACGTCGGCATGGTGTACTCGGGTGAGGCCTACAACTTCCGGGAATTGCGCGACGAACTGCGTGCTCTCGGGCACGCCTTCGACACCGACAGCGACACCGAAGTGGTGCTGCACGGCTACCTGCAGTGGGGTGAGTCGGTCGTCGACCATCTCAACGGCATGTACGCCTTCGCGATCTGGGACGAGCGCCATCAGAAGCTGGTCATGGTGCGCGATCGGATGGGGATCAAACCGTTTTACTACTACCCGACTCCCGACGGCGTGCTGTTCGGCTCCGAGCCCAAGGCCATCCTCGCCAACCCGCTCGCGGCCAAGGCGGTCGACCTCGACGGCCTGCGCGAGCTGTTCGCCATGACCAAACAGCCCGGCTGGTCGCTGTGGAAGGGTATGGCGGAGGTGCTGCCCGGCACGCTGGTCACGGTGGACCGCAACGGAATTCGCACTCGTACCTACTGGCGGCTGCATGCCGTCGAGCACACCGACAGCCAGGAGCGGACCGTCGCACGGGTGCGTGAATTGCTGACCGATATCGTCGATCGCCAGCTGATCTCCGATGTGCCACGCTGTGTGCTGCTGTCGGGCGGGCTGGACTCGAGCGCGATCACCGGACTGGCCGCGGCACGGCTCGCCCGCGACGGCGAGCAGTTGCGCACCTTCTCGGTGGATTTCGCCAACCAGGAGCAGAACTTCGTTCCCGACGAGATGCGCGACACCCCGGATTCACCATTCGTGCGGGAGGTGGCGGCGCTGGTGCGCTCGGCCCATCGCGACGTGATGCTGAATCCGGCCGATCTGGCCGATCCGGCGGCGCGGCGCGCGGTGGTCACCGCCCGCGACATCCCGGTCGGTTTCGGCGATATGGACACCTCGCTCTATCTGCTGTTCGCGGCCATCCGGCAGCAGTCGACCGTGGCACTGTCGGGGGAGTCGGCCGATGAGGTGTTCGGCGGGTATCGCTGGTTCCACGACGAGGTGGCGCTGAAGGCGGACAACTTTCCGTGGCTCGCGTTCAACAGCGCCCTGACCGGCGACGCACGCTGGCAGATCCTGAACCCGGCCCTGCGTGAACGGCTGCGGCTCGAGGAGTTCGTCGCCGACCAGTACAGCGCCGCGGTGGCCGAAGTCGAGCACCTCGACGGCGAATCCGAGGTCGAACACCGGATGCGGACCGTCTGCCACCTGCACCTGACCCGATTCGTGCGCACGTTGCTCGACCGCAAGGACCGCGCGTCGATGGCGGTCGGCCTCGAAGTGCGGGTCCCGTTCTGCGACCACCGCCTGGTCGAATACGTCTACAACACCCCGTGGTCGCTGAAGACCTTCGATGGCCGGGAGAAGAGCCTGCTGCGGCATGCGGCCGAGCATGTGCTGCCGGAATCGGTCGTGCAGCGGGTCAAGAGCCCGTACCCGTCGACGCAGGATCCGGGCTACGCGGCGGTGCTGCAGCAGCAGGCGAAACACGTTCTCGCCGAGAGTGATCCACGGCTGTTCGAGCTCATCGACCGGCAGTGGCTGCAGCGGGCGGTCGCCCTCGACCCGGCGGGCCTCGACAGCGCCGTGCGCGCCGGATTGGACCGCATCATCGATCTGCACACCTGGCTGGAGCTGTATTCTCCGCAACTGCGGCTGGATTGAGCGCTCCCTCGGGCCGGCTCCGACCACGCGTCGAGGCCGGCCCGGACGCTGTCCGCGCTGTTCAGAGGTGGTGCCGGAGATTTGCTGGGGTACCGGAACAAGCTCGTGAACATTATTTACTAATAGGTGTTCACAAAACGGGTGTGGTGTGGTTCACTCCTAGGAACGTGTTCCAAAGGAGGTACCGTGTCCGCGCCGTCTCTGCCGTCCATCAGTCACGATTTCGATTTCACCGACCCCGATCTGCTCTCGCAGCGCCTGCCCGTGGCCGAATGGGCCGAACTGCGCCGCACCGCCCCGGTGTGGTGGGTCGACCAGCCCAACGGAGTGAGTGGCTTCGACGACGGCGGCTACTGGGTGGTGAGCCGGCTCGACGACATCAAGGAGATCTCGAAGAATTCCGAGGTCTTCTCCACGCAGGAGAACACCGCGGTGATCCGCTTCAACGGCGAGATCACCCGCGAGGAGATCGAGATCCAGCGGGCCATGCTGGTCAACACCGATCCGCCGGCGCACGACAAGCTGCGCCGCATCATCTCGCGCGGCTTCACCCCGCGTGCGGTGGAGAGCCTGCGGGCCGCGCTGCGCGAGCGCGCCGAGCGGATCGTGCACGAGGCGAAGAAGACCGGCGGCGGCGACTTCGTCCAGCAGGTGGCCTGTGAGCTGCCGCTCCAGGCGATCGCCGAACTGCTCGGGGTGCCGCAGGAGGATCGCGGCAAGCTGTTCGAGTGGTCCAACCAGATGATGGGCTACGACGACCCCGAGTACGCCGACAGCTACAAGATGGCCAACGCCCAGGTCATGGGCTACGCGTGGAACCTCGCCGAGGAAAAGCGCAAATGCCCGGCCGACGACATCGTCTCCCAGCTGCTCAACGCCGACATCGAGGGCGAGGCGCTGGGCTCGGAGGAGTTCGCGTGGTTTGTCATCCTGCTGGCCGTGGCCGGTAACGAGACCACCCGCAACGCCACGACCCACGGCATGAAGGCGTTCGTGGACAATCCGGCGCAGTGGGAGCTCTACAAGGCCGAGCGGCCGCGCACCGCGCCCGACGAGATCGTACGCTGGGCGACCCCGGTCATCGCGTTCCAGCGAACCGCGTTGTCGGACACCGAAATCGGCGGCCAGCCGATCAAGAAGGGCCAGCGGGTCGGCCTGTTCTACTCCTCGGCGAACTTCGACGAGGAACGTTTCGACAAGCCGTTCGAATTCGATATCATGCGAAACCCGAACCCGCACGTGGGTTTCGGCGGCACCGGCACCCACTACTGCGTCGGCGCCAACCTGGCCCGGCTGCAGCTGGATCTGATCTTCAACGCCATCGCCGACGTGATGCCCAACCTGCGTGAGGTGTCCGAGCCGGCCCGGCTACGCTCGGGCTGGTTGAACGGAATCAAGAGCTGGCAGGTCGCCTACGAGTGAGCGCCGCGGCCGCCGGGGCAGCGCCCTCGGCGTTCCCGGTCTCCGGCGGCCCAGGACACAGTGTGCGCACCGGCCTCGACGTACCCGTGACGTCGGGGCCGGTGCGCATGCGACGAAGGACGACGCATGACAGCCGCACGACGGGGCCGGATGCCCGCGGTCAGCGACGCCGATATCCGGCGCGTGGCCCGCACGCTCCTGGTGGAGCAGGGACCCGAGGCGGTGACCCTGCGCGCCATCGCGCGTGAGCTGGGTATCACCGCACCCGCGTTGTATCGGTACTACGCCTCCCGCGACGATCTGGTGGGTGCGCTGCGCAGCGATATCTGCGCCGACCTGGCCCAGGAGCTCGCCGAACAGGTGGCTGAGCTGCCCGAGGACGGCATGGTCCAGCTGTTCGCCATCTGCAAGGGTTTCCGGCAGTGGGCTTTGGCCCATGCCCACGAGTTCACGCTCGTGTTCGCCTCGCCGGCCGGTGGTTCGGCCAGCGCCATGCGGCAATTCGACGAACCGTTCGGCCGCATCTTCCTGGAGGCCGCGGGCCGGCTGCTGACCACCTACGACATCGTCACCCCGCCGACCGACGTGATTCCGCACGCGCTGCGCGAAGACCTCGTCGGATTCCAGACCGAACTGCTCGCCGTGCTCGCCGAATCGGGGCAGAAGTTCCCGGCCGAGAAGCTGGACCTGGGCGTCACCTATCTGATGATCCAGTTCTGGGCGCGGCTGTACGGTCACGTCACGCTCGAAGTGTTCGGTAACTACCCGATGCCGGTGGGTAATCCGGACGCCCTGTTCGATGCGACGCTGGCGGATCTGGCCCGCTCCATCGGATTCGCGGCCTGAGGAATCTCGGGCGAAATCGATCCTCCGGCTCGGGGCCGCGGACCCGGCGGTCTCAGGTGAAGTCGTCGGGTCGCACCCCGGTGACCCGCCGCAGGATCCGCGGGCGGCGCAGCCACCGGGCGAACCACTCACCGAGCGTGATACCGCCGCCGAGGGCGCAGCCGACCACCAGCGCGGCGAACATCTGATTCAGCCCGACCAGCAGATCGTCGTTGATCAGCGCGAACAGGCCCCGGTAGACCTTGAGACCGGGAAGCAGCGGAGTGATGCCCGCGATGGCGACGACCAGCGGAGGCGTCACCGCACGGCGGGCGAGCAGACCACCGGCGAGACCGATCGCGGTGGCCGAAACCGCCGCGGCGATCACCGGACCGAAACCGGCGTGCTGCACGAACAGATAGCACACGGTGATCCCGGCACCACTGAGGGCGGCGACGGTGAGGGCCCGGCGCTCGGCATAACAGGCGAGGGCGAAGGCCGCCGCCGCCACCGCACCGGCGGTGATCTTCAACGGCAGATTGGTGATGTCGTAGGACGGCGACATGTCGATCGGCGGCACCTGCGCGCCGAAGGCCTGGGCTCCGCGCAGCGCCAAACCGACGCCGCCGATGATCGCACCGGTCATGACCAGTACTTCCAACATGCGGGCCGCGGCGGTGATCGGTGCGCCGGTGATCGCGTCCTCGACCGCGCCGACCAGCTGTAAACCACTGAGCAGCACGGTGATTCCGGCCGCGACGATCAGGCTGGGATTGGTTTCCAAACCCTCGGCGAAGGTTTGCAGCAGGATCGCCGGCAGGGTGGCGATGATGCCGCCCATCATGTT
This sequence comes from Nocardia violaceofusca NBRC 14427, assembly GCF_963869435.1. NCBI lineage: Bacteria > Bacillati > Actinomycetota > Actinomycetes > Mycobacteriales > Nocardiaceae > Nocardia > Nocardia violaceofusca. The sequence goes on along the minus strand of NZ_CAWMPM010000048.1, from coordinate 23,450 downwards.
CTGGAAGAAGAAGGGCAGGCCGCGCTTGTTCAGTTCGCGGTTACAGCGGTCGATCAGCAACGTCGTGGCGAAACTCACGACCGCGACCAGCGCGCCACCGCCCAGCAACAGCGCGATCGACGCCGCCAGCAGCGACCAGCCGAAAGTGGCGATCCACCGGTTGTAGGGGTGCGGCGCGGTGGTGATCGCGTCGAGCGCGGCGTGCGCCTCCTGGGGTGGCACCACCTCGCGGCGGATCCGCCGGGTGAGACGGTCGACGGCCGTCAGGCGAGTGAAGTCCAGCGAGCGGTACTGCACCACCCGCATGGTGCTGGCGGGTGGCAGCGACGGACCCCGGTCGGCGGAGATGCGAATCGAGTTGTAGGTCACGTCGATATCGCATTGCGCCAAACCGTATGTCGCGGCGATGAATTCGACCTGTGTGCTGGTGTCGGTCACGGCGGTGCCCGAGGCGAGCACCACCTCGCCGACCCGTTCGGCCAGGTCGAGTACCTCGGTTACCGCGGCGTCGTCGGTGAGATCGATCGGCTTCAGCGGGGCCGGTGCCTCGACCACCGAGTCCACCGTGGCGCGCCGCTGCGCGACCAGCCGATCGGTTACCGCTCCCATCGCCCGATGCCACAACGAACTGGGCTGGGTCTCCGGCCCCGTGCGGACGAGTTCGGGCTCCAACTCATCTGTCACACGACACACGGTAGTCGGCGCCGATAGGCGGTCGCGGATCAGCTCCCTCTCCCCGGCGGGAGTGGCGAGCTGGGCAATTCACTGGTTATCCCCGGCGTTTCCGCACTCCCGCTACAGTCGATAACCATGGGCACCGATACGGCTACGGGTACCGAAGCAGCAGATTCCGTGAGATCGAACTCCGCGCAGCCGGAGGCCGGGACATCGAACACGGGGACATCGAACACCGGACCATCGAAGACCGGGAAGTCGACCGCCGACCATTTGCGGGCCGCGCTCGACGGCCCGTGGCGTGAGGTCAGGGAGCAGGCGCGCCGGCAGCTGGTCGACGACCGGTTGTTCGGCGATCCCTATCTCGACTACCGCCAGGCCCGTGCGCGGGTGCTGGAACAGATGCGCCTCATCGCCGAATTCGGTTATGCGGAAAAAGGTTTCAGCCTGGAACACGGGGGAACCGGCGATCCCGGCGGTGCTGTCACCGGCCTGGAAATGCTCGCCTACACCGATCTGTCGCTGTGGGTGAAGGCCGGTGTGCAGTGGGGGCTGTTCGGCGGCGCGGTGGAAAATCTCGGCACCGACCGCCACACCGACGTCGTCAAACGACTGCTGTCGCTGGATCTGCTCGGCTGTTTCGCGATGACCGAATCCGGGCACGGCAGCGATGTGGCGAATCTGGAGACCACCGCCACCTACGACCCGGCGACCGGCGAATTCGTGGTGCACAGTCCTACCGCCTCCGCTCGCAAGGACTACATCGGCGGCGCCGCCGAACACGCCCGGATGGCGGCGGTCTTCGCCCAGCTGATCACCGGCGGCGAAAGCAAGGGCGTGCACTGCTTCCTCGTGCCCATCCGCGACGAGGAGGGCAACGACCTGCCCGGCGTGACCACCTCGGATTGCGGTCTCAAGGGCGGTCTGCCCGGCGTCGACAACGGCCGCATCGAATTCGATCACGTCCGGATTCCGCGGGAGAACCTGCTCAACCGCTACGCCGACGTCGACGCCGACGGGACCTACCGCTCCGATATCGAGAACCCGAGCCGCCGGTTCTTCACCACCCTGGGCACGCTGGTGCGCGGGCGGGTCAGTGTCGGTGGTGCGGCCGCCGCCGGTGCGCGGGTGGCGTTGAGTATCGCGCTGCGCTACGGCGACAAGCGCCGCCAGTTCTCCGATCCGGACGACGGCAGCGAAACGCTGCTGCTGGACTATCGCAGCCATCAGCGCCGGCTTTTTCCGCATGTGGCGCGCGCGTTCGCGCTGTCGTTCGCTCAGAACGATCTGGTGCGGCGCATGCACCTGGTGCAGACCGGGCAGAATCTGGACCCGGAAGCGCAGCGCGCGCTGGAGAAGCGGGCCGCCGGCCTGAAGGTCGCGCAGACCCGCCACGCCACCCGATCCATCCAGGAATGCCGTGAATGCTGCGGCGGCGCAGGCTATCTCACCGAGAACCGGCTGGTCACCCTGAAGGCCGACACCGACGTGTTCACCACCTTCGAAGGTGACAACGTGGTGTTGACCCAGCTGGTGGCCAAGGAGCTGCTCACCGCCTACTCCGACGAGGTGCGTGATCTCGACGCTCTGGGCTGGGTGAAGTTCGCGGCCACCATGGCGCGCGATGTGGTGCGCGAGACCTCGGGTGTGCGCCAGCTCATCCAGCGTCTGCGTGACCGTTCCGACGACGGCGTCGACGAGGGCGATCTGGCCCGGCGTTCGGTGCAGCTGCAGCTGTTCGCCGACCGCGAGGACTATCTGACCCGTACCGCCGCGCACCGGCTGCGCGCGCGGGCCGAGGAGACCGGCCCGTTCGAGGCGTTCAACAACGCGCAGGACCATATCCTCGCCGCCGGTGAGGCGCATATCGACCGGCTGGTGCTGGAGGCGTTCATCGAGGGCATCGCCGATATCGAGGATCCGGAGGCGCGAGCGCTGGCCGACACGGTCTGCGATCTGTTCGTGTACTCCACCATCGAACAGAATCAGGCCTGGTACATCATGCACCGCTTCATGTCGGTGGATCGGGCCAAGTCGGTGCGCCGCGGTGTCAACGAACTCGTGGACCGGTTGCGCCCGGAGTCGGCCACCCTGGTCGAGGCGCTCGGCGTGCCCGAGGCCATGTTGCGCGCGGCGATGCTCGACGACGCGAGCGTGCACCAGGGCGCGTGAAGCCGTGCTCGATATCGGCGGCCGGTGAGGGTGGGGCAGTAGCCGGACGCGGCTATGGTCGACAGGTGTCCGCTCCACCGCCGGTCGCTCGATATCGAGCGCGTCTCGTTGCCGCCGCCGTCACCCTGATCGGCCTGTTGATCACCGTGACGGTCCCCCTGAGCTTTCCCGCCGGCGGGGGACCGACCACGTTCGACAGCGCGATCGGTGACGAGGTGCACGAGGGCCTGGACGCGCATCGGGGTGTCTACGACGCGCTGGTGGTGCCGAGCAACGCCTATATCGTGTTGCCGCTGTTGCTGATCGGCGTGCTCTACTGTGTCCGGCGGCGCGACTGGTGGGGTGCCGGATTTCTGGTGGTCGTCCCCGAGCTGGTGGTCGCGATCAACACCTGGGCGCTGAAACCGCTGTGGGACAGGCATTTACACCACTACCTCGCCTATCCGAGCGGGCACACCGTCCAATTCGTCGCCATCGCGACCGGTGTGCTGCTCGTCGCCGCCACCGTGCGTTGGCGCATCGTCATCGGCGTGCTCGCCGCGCTCGCGCTGGCGGCCGTGGCGGTGGGCATGGTCGGGCGCGGCTATCACTATCCGACCGATGTCGTCGGCGGCACCGCCTTCGCGATCGCGGCGGTAACCGCGTGCTGGACGGTGACGACGACACTGCGCCTGCGGTACGAGAACCGGCGGCTTCGGGCAGAGGACGCCGACGAGACCGGAACCGGTGGACAGGCGGAATCGGGTCGCGGGGACACCGATCGCACGGCGGGCACGCCCGCGGCCTGAGCCGGGTGCGGCTCAGCCGGGCCCGAAGTTCAGGACCAGCGTGATCACGAACCACACCACCCAGGCAGCCCCGACGAGCATGCCGATCGCGAGCAGGATACGCAGCACCGCCCGGCCGGGATCGATCCGGTCGGCCTCCTTCGGATACAGGTTCCACGGGCTGTACCAGGGCATCGTGATCGCGGCCGGGAGCCCGTAGGGCTGATCGGCGTGGGCCTGTTCCTCCATGAACGCTTCGGCCTGTGCCTGCTGCGGTCCGCCGTACCACAGCGTGGTGTCCACCGGTCCGCCGAATCCCTCGGCGACGAGATCCTGCGGGGCGGGCAGATACGGCAGGATGCCCAATCCGCGGAAGGTGAGTGCGACGTCGTTCACCGTCCACTGCGCCCGGCCCTGCGAGGTGAGCGCGGTCAGGCAGTCGGCCAGCCGCTTGGGGTCGTCGCCGAGCACCACCTGGAAGCCGGGATCGTTCCACAGTTGACGGATCGTCGGGTTCGCGCCGTGCGGCGGCACCACCACGACCACACCCTGCACGACGCGCTGGCCCAGTCCGCGTTCGGCCAGCCAGTTCTGCAGCGCGTGGGTGTGCTCGCGGGAGCGGTCCAGCGGTGTGCCGCGCTCGCTGCCGTCGAAACTCACCACGTGCCCGCCGACCCGCCACGGCCCGTTCAGCGGGACCTCGAGGTCGCCGCTCACCCGCTCGACCAGGGCCTCGGCCTCGATCACCACGCAGGTGGTCGGCGTCCAAATCACCGCGTCGAACTGATGCAACCGGTCCGCGTAGAACAGACCGCAGTTGACCGTCGCGACGCCCTGCGGGTCGTCCGGCCCCTTCCAGGTGCGCAGCCAGTCGATGAGGACCCGCTCGGCCAGGGTTCCGGCCGCGTTCTGCACTCGCACGAGCATTGGCGACCGCCCTTCCGTCGACACTCGATACCGGAAAGCATAAGGGGCACTACGGGTCCGGGGGAGACTTCGACGCGCCGGTGTCGGCGGTCAGCGTTCGGCGGGCGCGGGATCGATCGGCGCGATGGGCAGTCGCAGCGCGCCGGGCGCGCTGTCCGGCACGGTGGCGTAGTACGGGGCGACCGGGTCGATACGACGGTAGGCCGCGCCGAGTTCCGGGCGCGGGTCGGCCTCACCCTTGTTGGGCCAGAACGCCATCGCGCGTTCGGCCTGCGCGGTGATCGTCAGCGACGGGTTCACCCCGAGGTTCGCGGTGACCGCGGATCCGTCGGCGATATGCAGTCCGGGGTGGCCGAAGACCCGCTGGTACGGGTCCACCACACCGCTCTCGGGCCCTTCGCCGATCACGCAGCCGCCGATGTAGTGCGCGGTGGCGGGGATGTCGAACACATCCATGACGAGGCCGTGTACGTCGCCGTCGACCTTCTCGCCGAATCGGCGGCCGACCTCGTGCGCGAGCGGAATCCAGGTCGGATTCGGTTGTCCGGTGCCCTGCCTGGTCTTCAGCTGCCCCCAGCGGCGGAACGAGGTCAGCGAATTGTCCAGTGACTGCATCACCAGCAGGATCACCGACTTCTCCGAGGCATGGCGGGCGTTGAGACTGCGCGCGAACACCAGCGGGTGCAGCACGATGGCCAGCAGGAAGCGCAGGAATCGGAACGCGCCGCCGTCGACGATCGGCACCGACATCGGGAACAGCGCGTTCTGTCCCTTGCCGTAGTGGCAGACCTCGATGTGGGTGTCGGGCTCGGGGTGGATCGAGGAGGTGATGGCGATGCCCTCGGCGAAGTCGCGCCGCTGCCGGCTGACCACATTGAGGATGGCCTCGGAATTGCTGCGGGTGAGCTCACCCAGCCGGGGCGAGAGATTCGGCAGCACCTTGTCGTCGCGCATCTTGTGCAACAGCTTCTGGGTGCCCAGCGCCGCGGCGGCGAAGACGACCTGTTCGGCGGTGAAGGTCTTGCGGCCCTTGCGAACCCAGCGGTCCGCACGCTGCGTCTCGATCGCGTAGCCGCCGCCCACCATCGGCCGGACGCGGGTCACGGTGGTCAGCTCGAAGACCTTGGCGCCGGCCTGTTCGGCGAGGTAGAGGTAGTTGGTGGGGGTGGTGTTCTTGGCGTTGTGCGGGCAGCCGGTGAAGCAGCGCGCGCAGTGGATGCAGCCGCTGCGGCGCGGGCCGGCGCCGCCGAAGTACGGGTCGTCGACCTCGACACCGGGTTGCTCCTCGTTGAAGAACACGCCGACATTGGTGGGGTGATAGGTATCACCCACGCCGAGATCGTCTGCGATGGAACGGATCACCTCGTCGGCGGGCGTCACACGCGGATTGGGCGCCACGCCCAGCATCCGCTTGGCCTGGTCGTAATAGGGCGCCAGTTCGCTGCGCCAGTCGGCGATATGAGCCCACTGTTTGTCGGTGTAGAAGTTCGGCAGCGGTTCGTAGAGGGTGTTGCCGTAGATCAGCGAGCCGCCGCCGACGCCCGCGGCGGAGAACACCGCGCACTTGCCGAGCAGGCTGATCCGCTGCGGGCCGGTCAGGCCCAGGCGCGGCGCCCAGATCGACTTGCGCACATTCCAATTCGACTTCGGAATGGACTCCGCGGGCCAGCGCCGTCCGGATTCCAGCACGGCCACCCGATAGCCCTTCTCGGTGAGACGCAGCGCACTGACGCTGCCGCCGAAACCGGAGCCGATCACTACCACGTCGTAGTCGAAGTCGGGCATGTCTTCCTCTCGTCACCGCATCCACAATGAAACGATTTAGGACTCATTGTGTCACGTGCTGGTGTGCCACCCTGCCGGATGCGACTGATAAACCTATCGTGCCGCCGCACCCGTCGCGGCGTGCCCGAATGGCGCGGCGCGATCGGTTCGGGTAAGCAACAGGCGTGAGCAACCGACCGGCCGGCGGGTCCGGCCCCGACCATCAGGCCTCCGAGCATTCGGAGCCCGCGCGCGAACCCGCGGACGTCGCGGCCGGCGCGGAGACCGACCGCATTCTCACCGTGCCGAACGTGCTGAGTGTGTTGCGGCTGATCGGCGTGCCGGTCTTCCTGTGGCTGTTGCTGGTCCTGCATGCCGACGGCTGGGCGTTCGCGCTGCTGGTCGCCAGCGGTGTCACCGACTACCTCGACGGCAAACTTGCCCGGCTGCTCGACCAGTACTCGCGGCTGGGCGCCCTGCTGGACCCGTTGGTGGACCGGTTGTATCTCATCGCCACCGTGCTCGGTCTGCTGGTGCGCGGAATCCTGCCGTGGCCGTTCGTGGTCGTACTGATCGGGCGCGACCTGATCCTGAGCGCGACGCTGCCGATCTATCGCCGCCGCAACCTCGATCCGCCGGAGGTCATCTACCTCGGCAAGGCCGCCACTTTCGCGCTGATGTCGGCGCTGCCGTGGTTGCTGGCCGGCCAGATGGATTGGGCGGCCGCCGGTTTCGGCCGGGCGTTCGGCTGGGCGCTGCTGTGGTGGGGAACCGCGGTCTACGTGTGGACGGGTCTGCTGTATCTGCGCAAGGCCTTCGCGGTCGCTCGAACCATACCTGTTGCGCCGCGAGCAACTTCGTAGCGGGTGTGGCGATCCGCCGTGTCGGTCCGGGTCGATAGAGTTGTGCCGAACGCCGGTTGGCCGACGCCCGTGAAAGGACGCCCCGTGAGAGGAATCAGCCTGTGACCAACCTTCCCGAGGACCTTCGCTACACCGAGGAACACGAATGGGTGCAGCGGATCGCGCCGAACCGTGTCCGGGTCGGTATCACCGACTACGCCCAGTCGCAGCTCGGTGATGTGGTGTTCGTGCAGCTGCCGGCGGTCGACACCGTGGTGTCCGCCGGCGAGGCGATCGCCGAGGTCGAATCGACCAAGAGCGTCTCGGAGATCTACGCCCCGCTGAACGCGAAAGTCGTTGCGGCGAACGAGGATCTCGACTCCGAGCCGGAGTCGTTGAATACCGACCCCTACGGTGACGGCTGGATGTTCGAGCTGCAGATCGACGACGCCGAGGCACTCGAAACCGCCCTCGGCGCATTGCTCGATGCCGCAGGTTACCAAGGAGTTATCGAGGGCTGAGTCAGCCTTCCCAGTTCTACCTGCACGGGTGCGGCCCAGCAGGGTACGGTCAATGCCAACAGATGTGCCGGCGGCCGGTGCCGGGAACTCTGCCGGAACTTGCCGGTGACACCTGACAGCGCGACAGCCGGTCGCGATGGGTGGCGCGGGTCGAGGGCAGTGCGCTCGGAATTGGCGCCGGATACCGGTACGGAAAATCGGTTCGAGGAGGAGAGCAAGGGTGAGCGAGAACAAAGACCCGGGATACGGGGAGAGCGCGGCCGAAACGACTTCGGTGTTCCGCGCTGACTTCCTCAACGAGGTCGACGCGTCGCGCTCCGGTGAGCAGACCGGCGAGCAGCCGGTGCAAGGGGTCGAGGGGCTGCCCGCGGGTGCCGCCCTGCTGGTGGTCAAGCGCGGTCCCAACGCGGGGTCGCGGTTCCTGTTGGATCAGCCCACCACGTCGGCGGGCCGTCACCCCGACAGCGACATCTTTCTCGACGATGTCACCGTGTCCCGTCGGCACGCGGAGTTCCGGCAGGACGAGGACACCTTCCAGGTCGTCGACGTGGGCAGCCTGAACGGCACCTACGTCAACCGCGAGCCGGTGGATTCCTCGGAGCTGCAGAACGGTGACGAGGTGCAGATCGGCAAGTTCCGGCTGGTCTTCCTGACCGGACCGCGGCCGCAGGTCAACGAGCCGAGCGCATAAACGGCCGAGGCGGATTCCACTGATGACTGGCGCAGCGCAATGGACACGCGGAGGAATGTCGATCGGCTCCGTGCTGGACCTGCTGCGTCCGGATTTTCCGGACATCACCATTTCCAAGATCCGCTTCCTCGAATCCGAGGGGCTGATCCGCCCGGAGCGCACGCCTTCGGGATATCGCAGATTCTCGGTCGCCGATGTCGAGCGGCTGAAGTTCGTGCTGACCGCGCAGCGGGATCAGTATCTGCCGCTCAAGGTGATCAAGGAGCAACTCGAAGCGATCGACCGCGGCGCGGCGACCCTGGGTGTGCGCGAAGCGCGGGCCCGGGCCGACGGCGCCGGTGTGGACGGCTCGGGGCGTGCGCCCGAGTCCACCCGCACGGTGGGCGCACCCGCGGCGCCCCGGCGGCTGGGCGTGGTGCCCGGTGAGGTGTCGCCGGACGAATTGCGCCTCGATCACGAAATGCGCGTCACGCGTGCCGATCTGCTGGAGCAGGCCGGGATAGATGAGAAATTTCTCACCGAACTGATTCGCGCCGGGCTCATCACGCCCGGCGCTGCCGGATTCTTCGACGCCGAGGCCGTCACCTTGGCTCGCACCGCGCAGGCGATGAGCGAATTCGGTTTGGAGGCACGGCATCTGCGGGCGTTCAAGCTGGCAGCGGACCGGGAGGCGGCGATGATCGCTCAGATCGCCGCGCCGATAGCCAAGAGTCGCGACGCCGATGCCCGGGCCCGCGCGGAGGAGACGGTACGCGAGTTGGCGGCGCTGTCGCTGACGCTGCATACCAGCTTGGTGAAGACGTCGGTGCGGGCTTCCCTCGGCGGCTGAATTCTTCGCCTAGACTCGGTGATACGGCCTGCCCAGCTGGGCTCGTGCGGGCGGCCGGCGAGTATGGGAGGCCAGTGCGATGAGTGAAATGCGTGTGATCGGCATCCGGGTCGAGCAGCCCCAGAACCAGCCCGTGTTGCTGCTGCGTGAAGAGTCGGGCGACCGTTATCTGCCCATTTGGATCGGTCAGGCCGAGGCGACCGCCATCGTGCTCGAGCAGGAGGGGGTGACCCCTATCCGGCCCCTGACCCACGACCTGATCAAGATCTTGATCCACGACCTCGGCCACACCTTGAAAGAGGTGCGAATCGTGGATTTGCAGGAGGGCACCTTCTACGCCGACCTCGTCTTCGACAACGACGTGCGGATCTCCGCACGTCCGTCGGATTCGATAGCTATCGCCTTGCGGGTCGGTTGCCCGATCTACGCGGAGGAACCGGTCCTCGAGGAAGCCGGGCTGGTGATGCCCGACGAACGCGAGGACGAGGTGGAGAAGTTCAAGGAGTTCCTCGAGTCGGTGTCACCGGACGATTTCAAGGCCACCGACAGCTGAGCTGTCTCGAGGGCACCGACAGCTGAGCTGTTTCGAGGGCACCGACAGCTGAGCTGTTTCGAGGCCACCGACAGCTGAGCTGTTCGGAAGTCTGGCTTGATCATCGGACCGCGCGCGGCGGTGAGATGATCTTGGATTGTGTTCTATACCTCACGTAGAGGGTGAGAAACACGCCGCACGCGGAGTTTGGCTCCATGCCCGTGCTGCCGAGACAATCGACAGAGTAGCCTCGACAGTTAGGCCGTTGTTCTTCTTCGGCGATGCAGTGAGGGAGTAGCAGTGGGAGACCGACCGCAGCAACCAGCACCCGACCCGCGGCCCACCGCGGTCGTGCAGCCAGGGCTGTTCCCTGACGACACGGTGCCCGACGAGCTGGTCGGTTACCGCGTCCCCAGCGCATGCCAGGTGGCCGGTATCACCTACCGGCAGCTCGACTACTGGGCCCGCACCGGGCTCGTCGTCCCCTCGATCCGCAGCGCCACCGGTTCAGGCAGCCAGCGTCTGTACTCCTTCAAGGACATCCTGGTCCTCAAGATCGTGAAGCGGCTGCTCGACGCCGGTATCTCACTGCAGAACATCCGCATCGCCGTCGATCATCTGCGCAGCCGCGGGGTCGAGGATCTGGCCGGGATCACGCTGTTCTCCGACGGCACCACCGTCTACGAATGTTCCTCGCCGGAAGAGGTCGTCGATTTACTGCAGGGCGGGCAGGGCGTCTTCGGCATCGCCGTCAGCGGAGCCATGCGCGAGCTGACCGGCGCGATCGCCAACTTCCCGGCTGAACGCGCCGAAACCCACGAGGCGAGTGACCGGCCCGAGGACGAACTGGCCTACCGCCGCAAGGCCCGCGAGAACCGCAAGACCGGATAATCGTCCCGCGCCGAATGTGACGGAGCCGACTGCGCGCTGAGCTGGGTCGGCAACATGGCGTTTACCGCGCACCGCTTAGACTGAGGGTGCGTCGCCGCCGTGCGGGAGAGTTCCGGGTACGTCCTGGACGCCGAAGGAGCAGCACCTCCCCGTCAATCTCTCAGGCATCAGGGACCGTACGGAGTTCGACGCCTCTGGAAAGCGGCGGCCGCACACAATGCGGGCCGCCCGCCCATGGGGAAAGGGATCGCGCGCGACCCCGAATCTCTCAGGCGCCACGACAGAGGGGGAGGGCCGACGACCCGCCCGAGCCTTGGAGCTGCCGTGACCCGTAGTTTCGCCGACCGCCACATCGGACCCGACACCACCGAACTCGATCGGATCCTCGATACCGTCGGCGTCGGGTCGATGGACGAACTCGCCGCACGTGCCGTTCCCGCGAGCATTCTGGATGCCGCCGGCGAGACCGGGCTGGACGTGCTGCCGCCCGCGGTTTCCGAACACGACGCTCTGACCGAGCTTGCGGCGCTGGCACATTCGAACACCGTCGCCACGTCGATGATAGGCCTCGGTTATTACGACACCCTGACCCCGCCGGTGCTGGTCCGCAATCTGCTGGAAAACCCTGCCTGGTACACCGCCTACACGCCGTATCAGCCCGAGATCAGCCAGGGCCGGCTCGAGGCGCTGCTGAACTTCCAGACCATGGTCTCCGATCTGACCGGGATGGAGGTGGCCAACGCCTCCATGCTGGACGAGGCGACCGCCGCCGCCGAGGCGATGACGCTGCTGCAGCGCGCCAACCGCAAGAGCACCTCCCAGCGACTGCTCGTCGACGCCGACCTCTTCCCGCAGACCCGCACCGTGCTGACCACCCGGGCCGAGCCGCTCGGCATCACGCTGGTCGAGGCGGATCTGAGTTCCGGCGAGCTGCCCGAGGGCGACTTCTTCGGCGTCGTCCTGCAGACGCCGGGCGCGTCCGGCCGCATCACGGATCCGGCCGCGGTGATCGCCGCGGCGCACGATCGGGGTGCGCTGGTCGCGGTCGGCGCCGATCTGCTGGCGCTGACGCTGATCACCCCGCCCGGGGAGCAGGGCGCCGACGTCTGCTTCGGCACCACGCAGCGATTCGGTGTCCCGCTCGGCTTCGGCGGACCGCACGCCGGATATCTCGCGGTGCGCACAGCGCACGCGCGGCAACTGCCCGGCCGCCTGGTCGGCGTCTCGGTGGACGCCGACGGCGACCGCGCCTACCGGCTCGCGCTGCAGACCCGCGAACAGCACATTCGCCGTGAGAAGGCGACCTCGAACATCTGCACCGCGCAGGTGCTGCTGGCGATCGTGGCCGCGATGTATGCCTCCTATCACGGCGCCGATGGACTGCGCGCGATCGCGCGGCGGGTGCACGGCCATGCCGAGCGGCTCGCCACCGGCCTCGGCGACGCGGTCGTGCACGAACGCTTCTTCGACACCGTGCTGGTCTCGGTGCCCGGCGGAGCCGAGGCCGTGGTCGCCAAGGCGAAGGGACGCGGGATCAATCTGCGCCTGGTCGACGCCGATCACGTCTCGGTGGCCTGCGACGAGGCGACCACCGATGCCCAGGTCGCGATCGTGCTGGAGTGCTTCGGCGCCGACGGAATGCCGGAGACGGCCGCGCTGCCCTCGATCGAGACCCGGACCTCGGCCTATCTGACCCATCCGGCGTTCACCCGTTATCACACCGAAACCGCGATGTTGCGGTATCTGCGGCAGCTGTCGGACAAGGATATCGCCTTGGACCGCAGCATGATTCCGCTCGGTTCCTGCACCATGAAGCTCAACGCCACCGCCGAGATGGAGCCCATCACCTGGCCCGGTTTCGCGCGGCTGCATCCGTACGCGCCGGTGGAGGACACCCCCGGGATGCTGCGCGTGATCGAGGATCTGGAGCACTGGCTGGCCGCGGTGACCGGTTACGACCGGGTGAGTCTGCAGCCCAACGCCGGCAGTCAGGGTGAGTACGCGGGATTGCTCGCGATCCGCCGCTATCACCTCGACCGTGGCGACACCCACCGCGACACCTGCCTGATTCCCTCCAGCGCGCACGGCACCAACGCCGCCTCGGCGGCCATGGCCGGACTGCGGGTGGAGGTCGTGAAATGCCGGGACAACGGCGACGTCGATCTGGACGATCTGCGCGCCAAGATCGCCGATCACGCCGACCGGCTGGCCTGCATCATGATCACCTATCCGTCCACCCACGGCGTGTACGAGCACGAGGTGGCCGAGTTGTGCGCGCTCGTGCACGATGCGGGCGGGCAGGTGTACGTCGACGGCGCGAATCTGAACGCCCTTGTGGGACTTGCCCGTCCGGGACGCTTCGGCGGAGACGTCTCGCATCTGAACCTGCACAAGACCTTCTGCATCCCGCACGGCGGCGGCGGCCCCGGTGTCGGTCCGGTCGCGGTGCGCGAACATCTGGCGCCGTATCTGCCGGGCGATCCGCTGCAGCCGGATTCGCACGCGGTGTCCGCGGCGCGGTACGGGTCGGCCTCGATCCTGCCGATCACGTGGGCCTATATCCGGATGATGGGCGCCGACGGCCTGCGCCGGGCCACGCTGACCGCGATCGCCTCGGCCAATTACCTTGCGCGACGGCTGGATCCGCATTTCCCCGTGCTCTACACCGGCGAGAACGGCATGGTCGCCCACGAGTGCATCCTGGATCTGCGCGAGATCACCAAGCGCACCGGCGTGACCGTCGACGATGTGGCGAAACGCTTGGCCGACTACGGATTCCACGCCCCGACCATGAGCTTCCCGGTCGCCGGCACGCTCATGGTCGAGCCGACCGAGAGCGAAAACCTCGACGAGCTCGACGCTTTCGCCGACGCGATGATCGCGATCAAGGGCGAGATCGACGAGGTCGCCGCCGGAACCTGGCCGGTCGAGCAGAGCCCGCTGCGCGGCGCTCCGCATACCGCCGCCGCCCTCGTCGGTGACTGGAACTATCCGTACAGCCGGGAAACCGCCGTCTACCCGTTGGGTGTGCATTCCGGCCGCGCCAAGGTGTGGCCCGCGGTCCGGCGCATCGACGGAGCGTTCGGTGACCGCAACCTGGTGTGCTCGTGCCCGCCGCTCGAGGCCTACACCGACTGAGTACGGGCCCAGCGCAGGCGGTCACTGTTCGGCGGCGACCGCCTGCGCGTAGGCCTCGGCGAGGCGTTCGGTGGCGGTCGGCCGGCCGGTGTCCGGGCGTGCGATGCCGAGATGGCGTTCGCGCAGTTCGTCCATGAATTCCGCCCACAGCTGCGGGCCGCCCGCCTCGAGCAGTTCCGCGCGGACCCGCAGTTCGTGGGTTGTCGGACGGTGTCGCAGCCCCCAGGAGCCCAGGGCGACCAGTACCGGAACGAGCTGGATGGCGGGTTCGGTGAGGCTGTAGGTGGCTCGCTGGCCGCGGCGGACCTCGTCGCGGGTCAGCAGTCCGGCATCGACGAGGGTTTTGAGCCGGTCGGCGAGGATGTTGGAGGCGATGCCTTCTTCCGACTGTGATTGCAGCTGCCGGAAATGGCGGCGGTCGCCGAACATGATGTCGCGCAGGACCAGCATCGTCCAGCGATCGCCGACCACCTCGATGGCGGCGTTGATCGGGCAGCCCGACCGCTGTTGCGCCGGCAGCTGTTCCCCCGGCCGCTGTTCCTCGGACACCGCACCTCCTCCATCAACTGCTTGCATCCTACTAGCACTAGCGGCTGGTGCCGCCGAGCGCTAGTGAATAGCAAGCACTCAACGCGCCGGAGCGCTACGGCGTGGTCAGCGCATGGTTGACGGCGGTGCCGAAGGTCATGTCGTCGGAGGTGCTGACCTTGGTGTAGGTGCCGCCGGTCTTCTGCGCCAGATTCTGCAGGGTCTGCGCGCCCTGGCCGCCGATCACGATCACGTCCACCCGCACCGGATGCGCGGCGTCGGTGGCGCCGGTGATATCGGAGATCAGCTGATCCCCGGTCACCGAGGAATTGTCGTTGGGGCCGCCGGTGATGAGCAGAATCGAGTTCGTCTTCCCCGAGGAGTAGTTCTTCACCGCACTGCGATAGGCGGCCTCCAGCGAGGGATAGGTGCGGTCGGTACTGGAACCGGCGAGCGTGACATTGCCCAGGGCCGTGGACAATTCGCTGCGATGCTGCGGGGTGAGTGCCTGGGTGGGCGCGACCATGCGGTAGGGGTTGCCGTCGGTCAATTGGTTGGCGTAGATCCAGGCGCCGGCGCCGAAATCCGGCGGCATGGTGTCGAGGGTCGACTGCACCGCGGCGAGAGCGTTGTTCAATCGCGACATGGAACCGTCGTTGGCGGCCATCGACGCCGAGGTGTCGATGAGGATCGTGGCTTGCACGCCCAGCACCGGGTGGGCGAGGACCGATTGCACGCGATCGAGAACCGATTTCGCCGGCACCGCGACCGGTGCGGCGGCCGCGGCGCCGAAACCGTTGTCGGTGAACAGCTTCTGTTGGTCGGGCGCGCGCAGGAAGTCGGCGAACACGCCGGCGACGAGGTTCTGGGTCTTGTCCACCCAGCTTCCGGTGAGCATCGCCGCGGGGTGATCGGCGACCGGCGCGGCGCCGGTCGGATGGAACAGCGCGACGTTCGGGCGCGTCTTGGCTTGCTGCTCGGTAACTGCTACGGCGTGGATGGGGGAGTTGGGGCCTTGTGCGGGATCGGCGACCGCGGCCAGCGCGGAGGCGGTGTCGCCGGATTCCGGTGCGTCGGCGGCCAATCCGGAGATGGCCGCGACGACCTGCCCGGACGCGGCGGCCTCATCGGTCAGCGGATCGGAGCCCGAGACGGCCGATCCGACCGCCACCGCGGCGGCCAGCGAATCGTCACCCGGAGGCATCGCCATCCGCAGCGGCCCCCAGCTGCCGAGGCCGATATCGCCGAGCGCCCCGCGCTGCAGACGCGCCAGATCCGACCAGCTGAGGTCGGCCTTCTCCATCGCCTGGGCCAGCGGACCGGGAGCGGCCACCGCGATCGGGCTGACGGCGATCGACGCCGGCGTGCCCTGGACCAGTCCCGGCACCCGCATCTGCTCGACCGCGCGCGACGAACTCGGAATCCAGAGACCGGGTTGCGGGCCCAGCTTGGCGTCCCAGTTCGGGGCGGTGAGCCCGGACACCATCGCGGCGCTGGTGCGTTCGGTGACCGACACCTTCGCGCAGTGGTCGCGCACCTGGGGGTGCGTGGCGTTGTAGCGGTCGGCGGCGGCGCGCACCGGAGCGGCGATATCGGGATCGACGGTGACGGCGAGGGTGACCGGACCCTCGATGCACTGACCGGCGGCGCTGCGGTTCTCCGATGCCGAGCGATTGCTGAGCCAGAACCAACCGGCGACCGCCGCGATCAGCAGCAGGACCGCTACCACGGTGATAACCAAACCTTTGCTGACGCCCCGTGATCCGTCCGCGCTGCGATGTGTGCCCACGATTTTCCAGTGTATGGTCACGCGAAAACCGGCGCTCGACCAGGATCGGTCGGGCGCCGGCTCGCAATGGGGGGAGTGGCGTGGACCACTCGCGCGGTGTCGGTGTCAGTCGCGAATCAGCTTGCCGCGGTCGAATTCGTGACCGCCCCACACACCGGACTGGCCGGTGGTGGCCGCGAATTCCGCGCACTGCCGGCGGATGGGGCAGCCGGCGCAGATTCCGCGCGCGTAGTCGAAGTCCTGCGACGGGTACGGGAACCACGCATCGTGGTTCGGGTCACCCTTGCAGGCCGCCTGCTCCCAGCTCTGCGTATCCGAGACCGGGAGCAGATCCACCAGTGTGAGTGCCGGAGTCGTAGTTGTCATATCGGATCCCTCCTTTCTCGGGATATGGGGGTGTTCACTGTGCGGCTGTTCACTGTGTGCCGGTGGCTGTCACTGTGCGCCCGCGGCGACGAGGTCCTTCCAGATCCGTCGCTGCCGCCGCTGCATGTCGGTGGGCGCCTTGGGTTCCCAGAGCAACCGCATCCCGGCCTCGTCCGGGGTGCGATCGGCCTTACGGGTGTTGCACGGTCCGCACGCCGCGATCAGGTTGTTCCAGGTGTTGGGTCCGCCCCGGCTGCGCGGGCGGATGTGGTCGACGGTGCGCGCCCAGCCGGCGCAGTATCCGCACCGGTGGTCGTCGCGCCGCAGCACGCCCGCGAGGGTGGCTCGGCTCTCGTCGTGTACGAGCACGCTGTGCTCGAGGTAGACGTAGCGCAGCAGCCGAATCGTCTGCGGCAGAGCGATTTGCAGATGCTTGGAACGAATCGGGAAATGAGGTTGCCGCTCGGCCACGGTCTCGGCGGTCCCGCTGATCACCAGCACCACCGCGCGGTCGGCGCCGATGTCGGTCAGCGCCTCGTAGGAGGCGTTGAGGACCAGCACCTGGGCGTGTATCCAGTTGTCGGGAGTGAGGGGTCTTTCGGCGTGACGAGACAGCATGGGAGTCACCATGTTTCGTGAAAGGCGGAACGAGAAGGAAGGCGGGAGCCGGTCAGGCGTGCTGGAAGAGGGGGCCGGATTCCCGGTCGGCATGCCGCAGCATGGGCTGCGACTGCTCGATGCCGGTCGAAAGTCGCTGCCCGGCAACACTGTTCATCTCGTCGCGCATACTCTTCGGATACATCGGCCACCTCCTCCTTCCCGTTACTCGTCGAGTGGTCCCACTGTGCCGGCGGGACCGGTTGATCATCGTTGTCATGGTGACACAGCGTTACCGCCGTTGTCGGCTCATTTTTTCGCCGCCGCAGGCGATCCGGCGGCGCGTCAACCCCCTGGTGCGGTGATTACAGCACCGGCGGTATGCGAACTATTCCCGATCTCGCGACCTGCGAGTGTGCGCTCAGCCACGCCGGCGTCCCGAATCAGCCGGCGCGATGCAGCCCGAACCCGATCGCGCGGTGGCCCAGACCGTCGCGCAGTCGCAGGCTGCGGTCGTAGTCGCCACCGGCCTGGGTGCGGTAGGGAATCGGTTCGATCGTCTCGATCCGGCTCAGCCGTTCGCGCAGGTCGGCGGCGATATCCGCGAACCGTTCGGAGTCGACCCGGATGGTGCCGTGGACCAGGAACGGCGGCAGCACATCCATGCCGGGGTAGTAGAGGATGCCGTGGTGGATGGGAAAGAGCAGGTCGTCGATGTGACCGTTGATGCCGCGCTCGGAATAGGCCGGCTCACGTCCGCCGATGGATACCACCAGCATGGCTCGACGCCCGCTCAGCGCGCCCGCGCCGTATCGGGGCAGCGCGGTGCTGCCCGAACCGTAGGCGAAGCCGTTGGTGAACACCCGGTCCACCCAGCCCTTGAGGATGGCCGGCATCGAGTACCACCACAGCGGAAAGTGCATCAGCACCACCTCCGCCCAGCGGAGTTTGTCCTGTTCGGCCGTGATATCGGCGGTCAGCGTGCCGTTGCTGTACGCCTCGCCGGAGGCCTGCATGAAGGTGTCCGCACCGGTCTCGCCGAAATCGGCGGCATCGGCCTGCGCCTTCCACCCCATCGCATACAGATCACTGACCACCACCTCGTGACCGCTAGCGCGGAGGTGGTGTACCGCAACATCTTTGAGAGCGCCGGTGAGCGAATCGGGTTCGGGATGCGCGTACACGATCAGAATTCGCATATGTGCCGACAACGGTTCGATGCCGCCACGCATTCCCGAGCCGGAGCGCTCGGCGGCAGCGAGGACCGACCTCGACACGTCGATCCCGGAGACGGCGCAACCCCGGTCGCCGACGACGACCGGGGTTGCGATGTCGGGCGAGTTCGCCGCGACAGCGTCGCGCGACGAGTCTCGGATCAGCCCTTCGCGGCGAGCGCCTTCGCCTCACGGCGGCGGCGGTGCAGGATGGGCTCGGTGTAGCCGTTGGGCTGGCAAGCGCCCTCGAGGATCAGTTCCTTGGCGGCCTGGAAGGCGATGCTGCCGGAGAAGTCGGGGGCCATCGGCTTGTAGGCCGGGTCGCCCGCGTTCTGCCGGTCGACGACGGGCGCCATCCGCTCCAGGCTCTCGACGATCTGCTCTTCGGTGACGATGCCGTGGCGCAGCCAGTTCGCCATCAGCTGGCTCGAAATACGCAGGGTCGCACGGTCTTCCATGAGTGCGACGTCGTTGATGTCGGGCACCTTGGAGCAGCCGACGCCGTGATCGATCCAGCGGACCACGTAGCCCAGGATGGACTGCGAGTTGTTGTCCAGCTCGTTGCGGATCTCCTCGGCCGACCAGTTGGTGTCGGTGGCGAGGGGGATCTCCAGGATCTGGTCGACGGTGGCGCGGGGGCCGCCCTTGGCGATCTCGGCCTGCCGCTTGAACACGTCCACCAGGTGGTAGTGGGTGGCGTGCAGGGTGGCGGCGGTCGGGGAGGGGACCCACGCGGTGGTGGCGCCGGCGCGCGGGTGGCCGATCTTCTGCTCGAGCATGTCGTGCATCAGATCCGGCATGGCCCACATGCCCTTGCCGATCTGCGCCTTGTGCTGCAGTCCGTCGGCCAGGCCGTTGTCGACGTTCCAGTCCTCGTAGGCGAGGATCCACTGCTGCTTCTTCATCTCGGCCTTGCGGATCATCGCGCCGGCCTCCATGGAGGTGTGGATCTCGTCGCCGGTGCGGTCCAGGAAGCCGGTGTTGATGAAGACCACGCGGTCCTTCGCGGCCGCGATGCAGGCCGCGAGGTTGACCGTGGTGCGGCGCTCCTCGTCCATGATGCCGACCTTGAGGGTGTTGCGGGCCAGGCCCAGTACATCCTCGACACGGCCGAACAGCTCGTTCGCGAAGGCGACCTCGTCCGGGCCGTGCATCTTCGGCTTCACGATGTAGACCGAGCCGGTCCGCGAGTTGCTGACCTTGGCGTTGCCGTTGAGCGAGTGCACCGCGATCAGCGAGGTGATCAGGCCGTCGAGAATGCCCTCGGGCACCTCGTTGCCCTCGGCGTCGAGGATCGCGTCGGAGGTCATCAGGTGGCCCACGTTGCGCACGAACAGCAGCGAGCGGCCGTGCAGCGTCACGTCGTTGCCGTCGAGGCCGGTGTAGACACGGTCGGGGTTCATGGTGCGGGTGAAGGTCTTGCCGCCCTTGCTGACCTCTTCGGCCAGGTCACCCTTCATCAGGCCCAGCCAGTTGTGGTAGCAGAGCACCTTGTCCTCGGCGTCGACCGCGGCGACCGAGTCCTCGAAGTCCATGATGGTGGTGACCGCGGACTCGAGCACGACGTCCTTGACGCCGGCGTCGTCGGTCTTGCCGATCGGCGATTCCGGGTCGATCTGGATGTCGATGTGCAAACCGTTGTGGCGCAGCA
Organism: Nocardia violaceofusca NBRC 14427; assembly: GCF_963869435.1. Classification (NCBI taxonomy): domain Bacteria; kingdom Bacillati; phylum Actinomycetota; class Actinomycetes; order Mycobacteriales; family Nocardiaceae; genus Nocardia; species Nocardia violaceofusca. Next base: position 3,556 of record NZ_CAWMPM010000048.1, on the reverse strand, counting down.
GGATCGAGCTCGGCGCGGACGGATCGCCCAGGTAGCCCACCAGGGCCGAGGAATCGGCCAGGCCGATGTCGGTGCCGTCCTCGAGGGTGACCTCGAGTTCGCCGTCGACGATCTTGTAGGCCTTGGAGCCGACGTGCGAACCGGTGATCAGCGGCACGGCGTCGTCGAGGAAGTTGCGCGCCCACTCGATGACCTTGTCGCCGCGGACCTTGTTGTAGCCGGTGCCCTTCTCCGCGCCGTTGGCTTCGGAGATGGCGTCGGTGCCGTACAGCGCGTCGTAGAGCGAGCCCCAGCGCGCGTTGGCGGCGTTGATGGCGAAACGCGCGTTGCTCACCGGCACGACCAGCTGCGGGCCGGCGGTGGTGGCGATCTCGTCGTCGACGTTCTGGGTGTCGATGGCGAAGGGGGCGGGCTGCTCGCGCAGGTAGCCGATCTCGGTGAGGAACTGCTTGTATGCGGCCTTGTCGTAGCCGGCGCCGGGGTTCTCGGCGTGCCAGGCGTCCAACTTGCCCTGGATCTCGTCGCGTTCGGCCAGCAGGGCGCGGTTGCGGGGAGCGAGGTCGTTGATGACGCTCTCCGCACCGGTCCAGAACGCGGCGGAATCTACGCCGGAGCCGGGGAGCGCCTCGTTCTCCACGAAATCGTGAAGAACCTTGGCCACCTGGAGCCCGCCGACCTGAATCCGCTCTGTCATCTACTGCCTCATTTCGAGAAAGCCGGATGGAAAAAGTACGCCTGTCATGTTACCCGTGGGTAGTTGCACGGTCGCGGTCGGCATCGATTGAGCAGGCCCGATTGTATCCTGGGCCACAACTGCGGTCGGGTGCCCCGGGTCGGCATCCGGCCCGGAAATTCGGCAGGCCCGCGAGGCGTCGACAACCGGCGATCCGGGATGTCGGTAGCTGTGCGGCGGGTTCGTCGCGCTGCGGGGCACTGCGAAGGCGCCCGACAAGCAACCGATGGCCACGGGCCGGGTTGGCGAGCGGGGTCCATCACGTCGTCCGGGCGAGCTGCGTGGGTGCGGCGTCGAGCGCCTGCTCAGGAAGGTGGCGGGTGCGCCGGGGTAGAGTCGCCAGCAACAGTCCACCCACAGTCCAGCAGCTCAGCACCGCCAGCGCCGCTGCCGAGCCCGAGCCGCCGAAATAGGCGGTCGAGCGCAGGGCGGTGGCGGCCGCGCCGGGCGGAAGCAGGGTTCCCAGGGTGCCCCAGCCGGTCGGCAGCAGTTCCGGCGCGGACATGGCGCCGGAGAGTGGAATGCCCAGTGCGACAAAGGTTGCCGCACCCAACCCGAGCCCTGGGAGGCCGAGCGCGGCGCGCAGGCCGAGAAGTGTCAGGGAGGTCGCGCCGATTGCCAGGGCAACCACTCCGGCGTTGGCGAGATAATTCCCGGTCAGCACGTCGAGCCAGGTGTGCAGTACAGCGGTGACCGCGAATCCGGCGATGAGTGCGACGGCCACGGCCGCGCCGATCCGGGCGGTGCGGCCCAGGGGCAGTAGCGACAGTGCGGCGCCGGTCAGCAGACCGCCGATGACCATGGGGACCAAGGTGAGGCCGAAGACCGCGCCGTGCGGGTCGGCGGGAGGCGTCGCGACCACATCGGTGACCACCGGAGCCGGCGACAGTTGCTGCGACGTAGTCGAGGGTTGGCCCGCGGCAGGACTGGGCTGTCGCGACTGCCCGGAATTCAGCTGTGGCGCGGGGGTTTGCCGCTGTTGGCTCATGCTCCGGGCGGCCTCGCTCAGGGCCTGGGCGACCGCAGGACCGGCTGCGGAGGCCGTCAGCACCTCCGGCCCGTTCGCGCCCATCACGATGGCGCCGTAGATGTCGCGATCCTCGATGGCCCGAACGGCGGCGGAGCGGTCGGGATATGGCGTGGCGTCGATCGCCGAATCGCCGAGGGCGCCGAGGCCCTGGCGTACCTGTTCGACGGCGGGCGCCGGGCCGGCCACGCCGACCGGGAGATGGCGTGGGGCCAGGTTGCTGGTCGGCCAGGCGAAGGCGGTGACCAGCACGGTGATGAGGGCGGACAGGGCAAGAACCGGTCCGAGAACGGTGGCGGGCGACGGTCGCATCGCAACTCCAAAGAGAAGGAACGTTCTTTTTGTGTTTCGAGCATGCGCCGGACGCGCCGAGATTGTCAAGAACGAACGTTCTTTTTATGATGCGGTGATGCCGCGACTGACCGAAGAGCGTCGTAACGCTAGGCGCGACCAGCTCATCGCCGCCGCCGTGCGGTGTGTGGCCCGCGAGGGATTCCACAAGACGACGATGTCCGCGGTCATCGCCGAATCGGGGATGTCGGCCGGGGCGGTCTACGGCTACTTCGCATCCAAGAACGACATCATCCGCGCGATCGCCGATTCCGTGCTCGGCCGGATGACCGCGAATCTGGCGCGGCTCACCGAAGGGGAAACGCCGGTGGCGCCGATCGACGCGCTGGAGTCGGTTCTCGGGCAGATAGCGGATCTGGCGCGCGGCGGTGATATTCCGCGCGTCGCGGTGCAGGCGTGGGCGGAGGCCGGGCGGGACGAGGCGGTTGCCGGGATCGTCCGCGAACGGCTGACGCAAGTCCGGGCAGCGTGGCGGGAGCTGCTCCTGCGCGCCCGCGAGGCTGGATTACTCTCCGCGGCAACCGATCTCGATGCGCTGGCCCAGATCATGCTCGGCGCGATGATGGGGTTCCTGCAGCAGTACCTGCTCATGGGTGACGTCCGCCCGGATTCCTACGCTGCCGCCTACCGCAGTCTGGCGGGCGCCCGAGAGTAGGCGAACGACCGGGAGACGGAAGCAACGCTACTGCCGGGGCTCGATCCACAGCGCTTCGGCCAGGACGCGCAGATCGCCTTTCGGCGTGGAAATGGCCACGCCGACAGTGTGTTTGCGTCCGGAGGTGGCGATCGGCCAGGACCACACGAGGTATTTCTCCCCGGCGCGCACCGGCCCGATGCGACGGGTGGTGAGGGCGGCCGTGACGCCCCCGGGCGACATGCCGGACAGTTCGATGGCGGCCCAGCCGCCGGGGCAGTCGACGGCCGACCAGATGTTCTCCGTGGTCAGATGTCCACCGGGCCCGGCCAATTCGGCATCGGGAATCCAGGCGGCCGCGACGAGGTCCTGGTCGCGCAGCCGCCACGGATACAGCCGCAGGCCCCGGCCCGGTGTGTTCGTGGTGCCACAGCCGTAGCAGTCGGGAATGGCACGCCCCGCGGCGAACGAATCCCGTGACGCGACGACCGCGTCCTCCCACGTGGGTGGCGGCGTGACGGCCAATTCCACCGAGCCCGGACTCGCCTCGGCGAGGACCGTGCCGTCGGAATCGGTGAGGACGCTGCCCGATTCGGTATCGGTGATCTGCACCGGCGTCCGCACCGGAACACCGCGCCGGAAGTCGACGCGCACCTCACCACCGACACGATCGGCGAGCAGGCCCGCCACATACCCGCCGAACGCCAGATCCGGATAACCGTGGATATGCGTGGGAATGGTGATCGCCGTACCGACAGTCATTCGCGTCCGAACCTCTCGATTGTGTGCCGCCCCAGCGACCATAGCGGCA
>NZ_CAWMPM010000047.1:0-59516 GCF_963869435.1 Nocardia violaceofusca NBRC 14427 | reverse complement strand
CGCGACCGGGTCGCCCTCCTCCGTTCCGGCGGTTGTCCGATGCGGCGGCACGGTCGTTGTCCACGGCGCGCCGGCGCCGCGAGGTGGCACGGCCGTCGGTATCCGTGGGCGCGACGCCCGCTCGGTCGCGGTCGGGCGCGAAACGGTCGCGTGGCGCCGCGGTGCGGTCCCCGGTCGCGGTGCGACCGGTAGCTGCGGTGGTGCGGCCGTTGTGCGCCGATTCGCCGCGTTCGCTCCTCGTCGCCGGGCCGCGCCGCCGGGGGTTGCGGGCCGCGCTGCCGCCTCGGGCGGGGCGGCGGGAATTCTGCTCGGCGCGTTCAGGTTTCGCGGCGGGCGCGACCGGTGCCGCGACCGTGCCGACCAATGCGGTGACCTGGGCCGAATCCGGGCTCACCTGTTGCGGGCGGACGTCGAGTCCGGCCTTGCGCAGCAGTACCGCGACGTCCTTGCGCTGTTCCGGCAGCATGATCGTCACGACGTCGCCGGTGCTGCCGGCGCGGGCGGTGCGCCCCGAGCGGTGCAGATAGGCCTTGTGTTCGGCGGGCGGGTCGACGTGCACGACGAGTTCGACATCGTCGACGTGCACGCCGCGGGCCGCGATATCGGTCGCGACCAGGACGCGCGTGGTGCCGTCGGCGAAGGCGGCCAGATTGCGGTCTCGCGCGACCTGCGACAGATTGCCGTGCAGATCGGCGGCCGGAATTCCGGCGGTGGTGAGCTGTTTGGCCAGCCGCCGCGCATGATGTTTGGTGCGCATGAACAGGATTCGCCGTCCGGTTCCGGAGGCGAGGGTCTGGACCAGCACGCGCTTGGCCTCGCTGTCGCCGATCTCGAAGACGTGATGGGTCATCGCGGGCACCGGTGAGTGGGCCTCGTCGACCGTGTGCGACAACGGGTTTCGCAGGAAGCGCTGCACCAGCTTGTTCACGCCGTTGTCCAGGGTGGCGGAGAACAGCATCCGCTGCCCGTCGGCGGGGGTCGCGGCCAGGATTCGGGTGACGCCGGGCAGGAAGCCGAGATCGGCCATGTGGTCGGCCTCGTCCAGCACCGTGATCCGCACCTCGTCCAGGGCGACCAGGCGCTGTTTGATCAGATCCTCCAGCCGGCCCGGGCAGGCGACGACGATATCGGCCCCCGAGCGCAGTTCGCGGACCTGGCGCGCCTGCGGCACCCCGCCGAACACCGTCACCACTCGCAGATCGCAGGCATCGGCCAACGGCTGGAGGGTCGCGGCGATCTGAGTGGCCAATTCACGGGTGGGCGCCAGCACCAGACCTGCGGGCCGGCCCGGGACGCGCCGGTGACCGAGGCGGTGCAGCCGGTCGACCATCGGAATCGCGAAGGCGAGGGTCTTGCCGCTGCCGGTGCGCCCGCGAGCGAGCACATCGCGGCCGGCCAGCGTGTCCGGAAGTGTCGCGGCCTGGATCGGCAGCGGTGCGGTGAAACCCTGTGCGGTCAGCGCGCGCACCAGCGGCGCGTCGACGCCGAGGGTTGCGAAGGTGGCGGCAGGGCTCGATGAACGAGTCGTCATGAGTAGTCGTGGTGCCTTTCGAGCAGCAGAGTCAACCGCAGCGGCGCTGGGGTTGCAGCGGCGCCGGGCTTCGTAGCACGCACGGAGGCTGACCGCTGGGTGGCCGACGCGAAGAGTAGACATCCACGACGGAGGGAGTACGAGTAACCGATACTCCTCGATCAGCCTATCCCGTCCCGGCGGTTTCCCGGGCATCACGGGACAGTGACGGTTCTCTCCTCACCGGGCGACGTGGATCACCGGGCTGTGGGGACCACTCGGCCGCGTGAACCGCTGGGCGAGTTCACAGGTTTCTCCCAGCGGCGTCCCAGCCGGTCGGCGGCGCGGACGACCATCATGGCAGCCATGACCGAAACTGCTATCGCGCCGGGCCGGCCGGCGGACGGCGTGACGACGCCCGGCCGGGGCCGCACGCGGAGGCTGCCGTGGGAGCACCTGGGACTCGTCGCGCTGCTGGGCGGCACCGCGATCGCCTATCTGTGGAATCTGAGCGCGAACGGCTGGGCCAACTCCTTCTATGCCGCCGCGGTGCAGTCGGGTGCGAAATCGTGGAAGGCGTTCTTCTTCGGTTCCTCGGACTGGGGCAATTCGATCACCGTCGACAAGACGCCGGCGTCGCTGTGGCCGATGGAGATCTCGGCTCGCCTCTTCGGGATGAACAGCTGGAGCATGCTGATCCCGCAGGTGCTGATCGCGGTCGCCGCGGTCGCCCTGCTGTGGGCGACACTGCGCCGGACCTTCGGCCCCGGGGCCGGGCTGCTCGGCGGGCTCGCGCTGGCGGTGACGCCCGTCGCGACGCTGATGTTCCGTTACAACAACCCCGACGTGCTGCTCGTCTTTCTGATGGTCGCGGCCGTCTGGGCGATGACGCGTGCCCTCGAGGACGGCCGGTGGCGCTGGCTCGTGCTGTGCGGAGGTTTCGTCGGCATGGGTTTTTTGGCCAAACAGCTGCAGGTGCTGCTGGTGGTTCCCGCGCTGGCGCTGACCTACCTGTTCGCCGGACCGCCGAAACTGGGTAAACGGCTGCTGCAACTGCTGGCCGCCGGTGCGGGTCTGGTGGTCGGCGCGGGTTGGTGGGTGCTGATCGCCCAGCTGTGGCCCGCCGACGCGCGGCCGTATTTCGGTGGGTCCAAGAACAACTCGATCATCGAACTCACCCTCGGCTACAACGGTCTGCAGCGACTGGGCATGGATTCCGGCGGTTTCGGCGGCGGTCTGCCCGGGCCGCCGCCCGGCGGTGGCCACGGCCGCGGACCGTCCTTCGGGTCCGAGGCCGGGATCACCCGGATGTTCAGTGAGACCGTCGGCGGTCAGATCGCATGGCTGATACCGGCCGCGCTGATTCTGTTCGTCGCGGGACTCGCGCTGCGCGGCAAGGCTTCTCGCACCGATCCGCGGCGCGCCTCGCTCCTGCTGTGGGGCGGCTGGGCGCTGGTGACCGCGCTGGTGTTCAGCTTCATGAAGGGAATCTTCCATCAGTACTACACCGTGGCACTGGCTCCGGCCGTCGCCGGTGTGGCCGGCATCGGCGCTGTGTTGCTGTGGCGCGAACGCGACCGTTTGTGGGTCCGGCTGGCCCTCGCGGGCGCCTCGGCCTCGACCACGGTCACCGCGGTGGTTCTGCTGAACCGGACTCCTGATTTCGTTCCGTGGCTGCGATGGGTGATCGCGGTGACCGGAGCGGTGGCCGCCGTCGCGCTCATCGTTCCTCAGCCGCGCCGGATGGCGGGCTGGGCCGCGACCCTCGCCGTGGTCACCGCTCTCGCCGGGCCGGTGGCCTACTCGATCCAGACCATCGCCTCCGCCCACAACGGCGGCATCGTCCTCGCCGGACCGAAGACCAGCGGCGGCTTCGGCTTCGGCTTCGGGCCGGGTGGCCCAGATGGCGCGTGCGGCCCCGCCGGGCCGGGTGGTACCGGCAGCGGACCCTCCGCACCCGCACCGGGCGTGAACGGAACTCGTCCGGGTGTCTCGGGCCAGGAGGTACCCGGCGCCCCGCCCGCTGGGGCGGAGAACGGATGCGCGCCGGCCGGACTCAGCGCAGGACCGGCGAACGACGGTTCGGATTCGGCCGGCACCGCCCAGCCTCCCGGACAACCGGGCCGGGCGCCGCGGTCCGGCGAGCCGACGGCTACCGGGCCCGGCATGGGTGAGCGGACGAATCAGCAGTTGATCGATCTGCTGAAGAACACCGGCGCCGGCTACACGTGGGCGGCCGCGGCGATCAGCTCGATGGGTGCCGCGGACCTGCAGCTCGATTCGGGTTACGCGGTCATGTCGATCGGCGGATTCGGTGGCGGTGATCCGTCGCCGACCCTCGATCAGTTCCGCGCCGATGTCGCACAGGGGCGCATCCACTACTTCATCGGCTCCGAGCGGCGCGGTCCCGGATCGGGTGAAACCTCGGAGGCGAGCCGGATCGCCCAGTGGGTCGAGAGTACGTATGTGGCGACCGATGTCGGCGGAACGAAGGTCTACGACCTGACGGCCACCCGGTAACCCGCGGGGCGGGTGGCGGCCCCGCGCCGCCACCGCCTCGGTTCGGTGCGGCAGACTGCGACCATGACTGGAGCCACGGCGTCGAAATACAGTGCGGGAGTTCTGCTGTTCCGGCATGCCCCGCGGCTGCAGGTGTTGCTCGGACATATGGGCGGTCCGTACTGGGCGCGCAAGGATGCCGGTGCCTGGTCGGTCCCCAAGGGCGAGTACGCACCGGATTCCGAGGATGCCCGGACGGCCGCGGCGCGTGAGTTCACCGAGGAACTGGGCCTGCCCGTACCCGACGGTGACTGGATCGCGCTGGGGGAGTCGCACTACGGCAGCGGTCGCTCCCGCAAGCGGGTCACCGTATGGGCCGTGGCAGGCGATCTGGATCCCGAGCAGGTGGTCCCCGGCACCTTCGAGATGCAGTGGCCGCCGAGATCCGGCCGCACGCAGACGTTTCCGGAGATCGATCGGGTCGAGTGGCTCGAACCGGAGCTCGCGCGCGAGAAGATCGTTACTGGTCAGCGTCCCTTTCTGGACCGGCTCACCGAGGTGCTCGCGGACGGCTGAGGTTCAGCGGTAGGCGTCGGCGGTCCCGTCACCACCGGATTCGACGAGCCGTACGCCCCGGAGTTCGTGCACGGTCAGCCGATGGGCGGGGCGCGCCCCGTCCCACGTCGGGACGAGGTTGCGACGACGCGCGGCGTAGGCGGTCATGAGATCGCGCGCCAGCCGGGCCGGCGATACCCGGTCGACCGCGGCCCGCCGCAGAATCACCACCAGCAGATGGTGCGGAATGTCCTCGGGATCGCCGAGCGGCCGGAACGTTCTCGCCCGCACCGGAACCGACAGTGGCGCAGCCGTTTCCGCGTCCATGAATTCGGTGATCGCGTCCGGCAATTCGGCTGCGATCACCGGCGTCGGCACCAGTCGTGGCAACACCGCGGCGGTCGCGGACAAAACCCGGGGCGCCGCACTCGAACCGGGCATCGGGTAGACGGTGCGTAGCTGTTCGTGCCGCGCGATCAGATCGGCGAAGGCGTCGCGCAATCCGACGGCATAGAGATATCCCGTGAAATGCACGGTGAACGATGCCGTCCCCGCGGGCGTCGGACCGACAGGCGGCACGGCGGGGACCACCGCGGCGGTAGAGCGCAGTTCCATCCGGCATTTCCGTTCCTCGTCCGTACCCCAGTCCCGGCGGGCACACGCGGAGCCTAACTCCGAACACGCGTCCGCGCTGTTCGACGGGTACGGGCGAGGGTTATCGGCCGTACGGCCAGCGCCAGTCGGCCACCTCCGGAATATCGGCGCCGTGCTCGCGCGTCCAGATACGCGCGGCCAGACGGGCATCGGCCATGTCCTGGCGCAGCCCGGCCGCCTGGGTGCCCAGTCCGGGAACGCGGTCGATCACATCCATCACCAGGTGATAGCGGTCGAGGTCGTTGAGCATCACCATGTCGAACGGGGTGGTCGTGGTGCCTTTCTCCTTGTATCCGCGCACGTGCAGCCCGGAGTGGTTGGTGCGCTGATAGGTGAGCCGGTGGATCAGCCAGGGATAGCCGTGGAAGGCGAAGATGACCGGCCGATCCCGGGTGAACAAGGTGTCGAATTCGCGATCGGGCAGGCCGTGCGGATGTTCGTCCGCCGGCAGCAGCCGCATCAGATCGACCACATTCACCACGCGAATGCGCAACTGCGGCAACCGTTCGCGCAGAATGGCGGCGGCCGCCAGTGTCTCCAGGGTCGGTACGTCGCCGGCGCAGGCCAGCACCACATCGGGAGTCGTGCCCGTCTCGTCGTTGTGGCCGGCCCATTCCCAGATACCGGCCCCGCGGGCACAGTGCAGCCGCGCCTCGTCGACCGACAGCCAATCCGCCTGCGGCTGTTTGCCGGCCACCACCACGTTCACGTAATGCCGGGACCGCAGGCAGTGATCGTAGGTCGACAGCAGCGTGTTGGCGTCCGGCGGCAGATAGACGCGCACGATCGAAGGCTGCTTGTTCATCACCACATCGAGGAAACCCGGGTCCTGATGGGTGAATCCGTTGTGATCCTGCCGCCACACATGGGAGGTCAGCAGATAGTTCAGGCTCGGAACGGGCCGGCGCCACGGCACCGCGCTGCTGGCGTCCAGCCACTTCGCGTGCTGGTTGAACATCGCGTCGACGATGTGGATGAAGGCCTCGTAACAGGTGAACACACCGTGCCGCCCGGTGAGCAGGTAGCCCTCCAGCAGGCCCTGGCACATATGTTCCGACAGCACCTCGATCACGCGGCCGCGGCGGTCCAATTTCACGTCGAATTCCCCGATGTCGGCCTGCCAGTTGCGGCCGGTGACGGTGAGGACGTCCTGGAGCCGGTTACTGGCCAATTCGTCGGGTGCGAGGATCAGGAAATTGTCGCGGTTGGCAGCGGTGACGTCGCGCAGCCACGTGCCCAGCACCTGGGTGGCCTCGTGCGAGGTGGCGCCCGGCGCGGGGACCTCCACGCCGTAGCGGCGCCAATCCGGCAGTCGCAGATCCTGCATCGTCGCGCCGCCGTTGGCTACCGGATTGGCGCTCATCCGCCGCGGCCCCGCCGGGACCTGGCGCAGCAACTGCGGATACGGGCGGCCGTCCTCGTCGAACAGTTCCGCGGGACGATACGACTGCAGCCACTGCTCGAGCACCCGGCGGTGCCCGTCGTCGGAACGCGCGGCGGGCAGCGGCACCTGATGGGCGCGGAAGGTGCCCTCGACCTGGTCGCCGTCGACCACCGGCGGGCACGTCCAGCCCTTCGGCGTGCGCAGCACGATCATCGGCCAGCGGGGACGCGTCCCGTCGCCGCTCTCGCGCGCGGCGCGCTGGAATTCGGCGATGCGGTCCAGGCTGCGATCCAGCGCGGCGGCCATCGCCTGGTGTACGGCCGCGGGGTCGTGCCCGGCGACGATGATCGGGTCGTAGCCGTACCCGTGCAGCAGCGACAGCAGTTCGGATTCCGGAATGCGGGCCAGCAGGGTCGGATTCGCGATCTTGTATTCGTTGAGCGCCAGAATCGGCAGCACCGCGCCGTCGCGCGCCGGATTGAGGAATTTGTTCGCATGCCAGCTGGTCGCCAGCGGCCCGGTCTCGGCCTCGCCGTCGCCGATCACGCAGAACACGGTCAGGTCGGGATGGTCGAGTGCGGCGCCGTAGGCGTGCAACAGGGAATAGCCGAGCTCGCCGCCCTCGTGGAAGGAACCCGGTGTCTCGGGCGCGCAATGGCTGGGCACGCCGCCGGGATAGGAGAACTGCGCGAACAGCGCGCCCATTCCGGCCCCGTCGCGCGAAATATTGCCGTACAGCTCGGAATACGTGCCTTCCAGCCAGGCACACGCATTCGGCCCCGGCCCTCCGTGTCCCGGCCCGGCGACGAAGACCGCGTCCAGATCGCGGGTCCGGATCGCCCGGTTGGCATGGGCCCACACCAGATTCAGTCCCGGCACGGTTCCGAAGTGCCCGAGCAGACGCGGTTTGATGTGCTCGGCCGCCAGCGGGGTGCGCAGCAGGGGATTGGCCGTCAGATAGATCTGGCCCACCGCCAGATAGTTCGCCGCGCGCCACCACGCGTCCAGATCGGCGAGTTCGTCCGGTGAGAGCGGGCCGGGGACCTCGGCCAGCCGATACGGTTCGGGTGCGATCGTGGCCCCGCCGCTGCCGCCGATATTGTCGGCGGCCGTATCCGCGCCGGTCGGGTCGGTGGCCGGGACCCGTCCTTCCGAACTCGCCAAGTCGGTCACGATCGTGCTCCTCGCAGTGGGGTGTTCGGGTAACCGCTTCGGATGGAGACTCGACGCCAGGCTACCGGGCCGCGGCGATCCCGGGCCGATCCGCACCCGCAGCCCGGATATCCGCACCCGATGCCGGAAAACCTCCCGCGCCCGCCGGATCGAACGGGCGGTGACGGGGCCCACAGCCGGTCCGTCCGCCGCACCGATTAGGGTGCGGCGCATGCAGACTTTGGCCAGGATCATCGGCACGGCCGCCGTCGCGGTCGCGGCGGTCGCCCTCACCGCCTGCGGCGGCAACGACGACAACGGCTCGGCGACGACCTCGAGCACCGTCGCAGGCGCCCAGCCGAGCGCGGGCACCTCGGCCGCCGCGGCTCCCACGGCGAGCCACGGCCGCGAATGCACCGCCGACGACATCGGTGTCACCGGCGGCTTCGGCCAGGCGCCGACCATCACCATTCCCGACAATTGCGATCCGCCGAAGCAGCTGGTCACCAAGGATCTCGTCGAGGGCACCGGTCCGGCGGCGGCGACCGGCCAGCCGGTGGAGATGAACTACACGCTGGTCACCTGGTCGGACAAGAAGAAGCTGGACAGCTCCTTCGACCGCGGCCAGACCTTCCCGCTCACCCTCGGTACCGGTGAGGTCATCCAGGGCTGGGACCAGGGCCTGATCGGTATCAAACAGGGCGGCCGCCGCCTGCTGATCATCCCGCCCGACCTCGGCTACGGCCAGGGCGGCCAGGGTGTGAAGCCCAACGAAACCCTCGTCTTCGTCACCGATGCCGTGAAGGTCGGTTGATCGACGCCTTCGGCGGCAAAGCCGCCGCCGACCGAGGCGGGCCAGCCGATTGCGGCCCGAATACCGCTGTCGACTACCCTTGATCGGATGCGATTTCGGGGGGAAACAGCGCCGTTGTATGGCGGCACCCGAACATCGTCGCCGGCGGATCACACCTCCGTCCGGCGGCCACACAGACCAGTGAACAACGAACAAGGAGCATGTCCGTGAAGAGCACCGTCGAGCAGCTGAGCCCGACCCGGGTCCGCATCAATGTCGAGGTGCCCTTCGAGGAGCTGAAGCCGGACTTCGACAAGGCGTACCGGGCGCTGGCCCAGCAGGTTCGCATTCCCGGCTTCCGTCCGGGCAAGGCCCCGGCCAAGCTGCTCGAGGCCCGCCTCGGTCGCGGCGCCATCCTGGAGCAGGTCGTCAACGACGCGCTGCCGGCTCGCTACAGCGAGGCCGTCACCGCCTCCGAGGTGAAGGTGCTCGGCCAGCCCGAGATCGAGATCACCAAGATCGAGGACGGCGACGAGCTGGCGTTCACCGCCGAGGTCGACGTCCGTCCCGAGATCGCGCTGCCCGACTACGAGAGCATCGAGGTCACCGTCGATCCGCTGAGCATCGGCGACGAGGACATCGACCAGCAGCTGCAGTCGCTGCGCCAGCGCTTCGGCACCCTGAAGAGCGTCGAGCGCGCCGTGCAGGAGGGCGACTTCGTCTCCATCGACCTGTCGGCCACCGTGGACGGCGAAGAGGTCTCCGAGGCGACGACCTCCGGTCTGTCGCACGAGGTCGGCTCCGGCCAGCTGATCGAGGGCCTGGACGACACCCTCATCGGCCTGAAGGCGGAGGAGTCCAAGGACTTCACCTCCACCCTGGTGGCCGGCGAGCACGCCGGTAAGGAAGCCGTCATCACCGTGAAGGTGAACTCGGTCAAGGAACGCGAGCTGCCCGAGGCCGACGACGAATTCGCCCAGATGGCAAGCGAATTCGACACCATCGACGAGTTGAAGGAAGATCTGCGCAAGCGGGTCGAGCAGGGCAAGAAGGTGGAGCAGGCCGGCGAGATTCGCGACAAGGTGCTCGAGGCGCTGCTGGACAAGACCGAGGTGCCGCTGCCCGAGGCGGCGGTACAGGCCGAGGTCGACGCCGTGCTGCACGACGCGGTGCACGGCTTCGACCACGACGAGGCGAAGTTCGCCGAGGCGCTCGAGGCTCAGGGCAGCACCCGCGAGGAGTTCGACAAGGACTCGAAGGAGGCCGCCGAGAAGTCGGTGAAGACCCAGCTGCTGCTGGACGCGATCGCCGAATCGGAGAACACCCAGGTCGGCCAGCAGGAGCTGACCGAGCGGATCCTGTTCCAGTCGCAGCGCTACGGCATGGCGCCGGAACAGTTCATCCAGCAGATCCAGCAGGCCGGACAGCTCGGCGCGATCTTCGCCGACGTGCGCCGCGGTAAGGCGCTGGCCGGCGTGGTGATCAAGGCCAAGGTCACCGACACCGACGGCAACACGGTCGACACCGCCGAGATGTTCGGTGAGCCGGCCGAGGCGGTGGCGGATTCCGAGGGCGCCGCGGAGTCGGCCGAGAACGCCGCCGAGTAGCCATCGGCGACATATGAGTCAGCTGTAAGCGAAGCAAGGCGGTACCGGGAGTTCGGTGCCGCCTTGTTTCGTTAGGGTTTGTGTCAACCGAATCAGGCCGCGGTCGGACGTCGGGGACGGAGGCGGTAGCTTGCGTAACCACGAAGGGCCCCGGAAGACCGCATATTGGACAGAGGCTGTGCCGGCAGGCATCGTGCCGGCGAGAGAGGGCAGGTATCCGTGACAATCAATCAGGCTGTGGCACCTTTGAAGTCGGGGCCGGTCATGACATCCGCGACTGCTGGGCTCAACCTCAGTGATTCGGTGTACGAGCGTTTGCTCCGCGACCGCATCATCTTCCTGGGCACCCAGGTCGACGACGACATCGCCAACAAGCTGTGCGCGCAGATCCTGCTGCTCACGGCCGAGGACCCGAACCGCGACATCTCGCTCTACATCAACTCCCCCGGCGGGTCGGTCACCGCGGGCATGGCCATCTACGACACCATGCAGTTCGCCGAATGCGATATCGCGACCATCTCGTTCGGCCTGGCGGCCTCGATGGGCCAGTTCCTGCTCACCGCGGGCACCAAGGGCAAGCGCTATGCGCTGCCGCACACCCGGATCATGATGCACCAGCCCTCCGCCGGTATCGGCGGTAGCGCGGCCGACATCTCGATCTACGCCGAGCAGCTCGCCCACACCAAGCGGGAGCTGAACGAACTGCAGGCACAGCACACCGGACAGTCCGTGGAGCAGGTCACCGCCGACGCCGACCGCGACCGCTGGTTCACCGCGGCCCAGGCGCTGGAGTACGGCTTCATCGACCACGTGATCACCAATGCCCGCCAGGCGAACGGCGCCGGTAACTGAGCGCGAAACCGCTCATCCCCCATCGACTTTGGAGACGAAGATGACCCTGATCGACCCGCGTGCCGGCCTGTCCGGTAGCGCACCGGCGAGCCCGCAGGCCCGCTACATTCTGCCGTCGTTCATCGAGCACTCGAGCTTCGGCGTCAAGGAGTCCAACCCCTACAACAAGCTGTTCGAGGAGCGCATCATCTTCCTCGGCGTGCAGGTGGACGACGCCTCGGCCAACGACGTCATGGCGCAGCTGCTGGTACTGGAGTCGCTCGATCCCGACCGCGACATCACCATGTACATCAACTCGCCCGGTGGTTCCTTCACCTCGCTGATGGCCATCTACGACACCATGCAGTACGTGCGTGCCGATGTCGCGACGGTCTGCCTGGGCCAGGCGGCCTCGGCGGCGGCTGTGCTGCTGGCGGCGGGAACCCCGGGCAAGCGGGCCTGCCTGCCGAACGCCCGCGTGCTGATCCACCAGCCGTCGCTGGAGGGTGGCATCCAGGGCCAGGTCTCCGATCTGGAGATCCAGGCCGCCGAAATCGAGCGCATGCGCCGGTTGATGGAGACCACGCTGGCCCGCCACACCGGTAAGGATGCCGACACCATCCGCAAGGACACCGATCGCGACAAGATCCTGACCGCCGACGAGGCCAAGGATTACGGAATCATCGACACGGTGTTCGACTACCGCAAGCTGAGCGCCCAGAAGAAGTGATCCGGAAGAAGTGATCCGGCCGCGGGGCTCGCCGAGCGGGCCCCGCGGGCGCTGGTCCGGGCGGCGGAGCGAGGTCGGCACCGCCCGGATCGGCAGCCGGGATGGCCGTGGTGAGGGCGCGTCGGGTGAGCTTTCCGACACTCTCTCCGCGAGAAACATCCTCGAGTTGTCGACCTCCGTCGCGTCGACCGGGTACGGTCGGTCTAGGGACCTTGGCTCATGGGGTGTCGGCATGAACGACCGACCCGGACGACATACGCCGAAGTGCGAGAATCCGATCGACGCGCGACACTGATCGGATGCACGGCGGGTAGCGTTGTTCGAAGGCGGCTTGTCGGCATCCGGGACAGACGGTTGCACGCGGACAAGGAAGTAGGGACCCACGAGATGGCGCGCATCGGTGATGGCGGCGATCTGCTGAAATGCTCGTTCTGCGGAAAGAGTCAGAAGCAGGTCAAGAAGCTCATTGCGGGACCAGGGGTGTACATCTGCGACGAGTGCATCGACCTCTGCAACGAGATCATCGAAGAGGAGCTGGCCGAGTCGAGTGAGGTCAAACTCGACGAGCTGCCCAAGCCGGCGGAGATCCGGGAATTCCTCGAGCAGTACGTGATCGGCCAGGATTCGGCCAAGCGCACGCTGGCCGTGGCCGTCTACAACCATTACAAGCGCATCCAGGCCGGTGACAAGGGCCGCGACAGCCGCGGCGAGCCGGTCGAGCTGATGAAGTCGAACATTCTCATGCTCGGCCCCACCGGCTGCGGTAAGACCTACCTCGCGCAGACGCTGGCCAAGATGCTCAACGTCCCCTTCGCCATCGCGGACGCCACCGCGCTGACCGAGGCCGGCTATGTCGGTGAGGATGTCGAGAACATCCTGCTCAAGCTGATCCAGGCCGCCGATTACGACGTCAAGCGCGCCGAGACCGGCATCATCTACATCGACGAGGTCGACAAGATCGCCCGCAAGAGCGAGAACCCGTCGATCACTCGCGACGTCTCCGGTGAGGGCGTGCAGCAGGCGCTGCTGAAGATTCTCGAGGGCACCCAGGCGAGCGTGCCGCCGCAGGGCGGGCGCAAGCATCCGCATCAGGAGTTCATCCAGATCGACACGACGAACGTGTTGTTCATCGTGGCCGGCGCCTTCGCCGGGCTGGAGAAGATCGTGCAGGACCGGGTCGGCAAGCGCGGCATCGGTTTCGGCGCCGAGGTCCGGTCCAAGGCCGAGATCGACACCGCCGACCACTTCGCCGAGGTCATGCCCGAGGATCTGATCAAATTCGGCCTGATCCCCGAATTCATCGGCCGCCTGCCGATGGTCGCCTCGGTGACCAACCTCGACAAGGAATCGCTGGTCCGCATCCTGTCCGAGCCGAAGAACGCACTGGTGAAGCAGTACGTGCGCCTGTTCGAGATGGACGGTGTGGACCTGGAGTTCACCAAGGACGCCTTGGAGGCGGTGGCGGATCAAGCCATCCTGCGCGGCACCGGTGCCCGCGGTCTGCGCGCCATCATGGAAGAAGTGCTGCTGCCGGTGATGTACGACATCCCGAGCCGCGACGATGTCGCCAAGGTGGTCATCAACGCCGAGACGGTCAACGACAACGTGCTGCCGACCATCGTGCCGCGCAAGCGCCAGGCGGCCGAGCGCCGCGAGAAGTCGGCCTGAGCGGAGAGCGTTTCCGAGAGCTGCGAAAGGGGCGGGAGGTCTGAACCTCCCGCCCCTTGTCGTGCCCGTGATCCGGAATGGCTTCTTGCTAGTCCTGTGCCCAGGGCACCCGGCAGGAATCGGTGCTGAAGCCTTGCGCGGTGATGCCGAGCGCCGAATACGTACGGGCGCGGGAATTCTCCAGCGCGATCTGATAACTCAACTCCACGACGCCCGCGTCACCGAAGCGGGCCCGCAGGTCCTCGATCTGCTCATCGGTGACCGTGGTGGGAGTGGCGGTCATGGCGTCGGCGTAGCCGATCGCGGCGCGCTCGTCCGCGCTGTAGGCCGGCGAGGTCTGGTACTCGGCGATCTGCTTCAGCTTGTCGATATCGAGGTGGCTCAGCCGCATCAGCATCGTGCCGAAATCGACGCACCAGGAACAGCCGATCGTCCAGGCCACCCGGTAGACCGCGATCTCGAGAACATCGTCGGGAACGACGGAGGTGGCGCGGCCGACCAAAGACTCGTGGGCCGCGTACGCCGTGAGCATTTTCGGATGATTGGCGAGCACAGCCATCGGCTCGGGCACCTCGCCGAACCTGCGCTTGCTGACGCGGTACATAAACCGGGTCAGTGGGCCCGCCTGCTGCGGCGGCACCGGGGGAATGCGGGTGGCACTCATGATTCTCCCTTCGGAAGACGGTTCACCCCTTGGACGAGACGCCGTCCCTCGATGTGACGGGGCCGAAATGTGATGCCGGTCTCATCCCTCCGAGCGTAGTCGCGGTGAACCAAAAAGTAATAAGCGTAGACATATGATATGCGTCAGCCTATGATCAGTTCATGACTAATATTTCCGAACTCGATCGCAAGGCGGTCGACTACAGCGTGACGATCGTGTCGAAGGTGGCCCGTAACGATCTGCACCGGCCCACACCCTGTGGCGAATGGGATCTGACCCAGCTGCTCACCCATATGGCCGCGCAGCACCGCGGCTTCGCGGCCGCCGCGCGTGGCCACGGTGGCGATCCGGCCGTCTGGCAGCTGGATCCACCGGCGGATCCGGTGGCGGTGTATCGCGAGGCGGCGGCCGATGTAACGGCGGCCTTCTCCGAAACCGGTGTGCTGGAAAGGGATTTCGCACTTCCGGAATTCGGCCCCGGGTTCACCGCCGCGGGCGGTCAGGCCATCGGTTTCCATCTCATCGACTACGTCGTGCACGGGTGGGATGTGGCCCGGGCGATCGGTCTGCCCTACGAGCTGGATCCGGAACTGGCCGAGCCCGCCGTGCGGATCGCCGAGGCGGTGCCCGACGGAGACTTTCGCTTGCAGCCGGGTTCGGCGTTCGCGCCCGCGGTGCCGGATGTCGACCCCTCCGATCCGCTCGCTCGGATCCTCGGCCTGCTGGGCCGATCGCCGTCGTGGCCGGTAGGGGCGAAATAGGCGTTCGCCCAATGGAATTGCGCAACCCGGCGCCCGAGCTTCCGGCGGCGCCGGCGAAGTCGGCCGGACCGCGGCGGAAGCGGACCGGCGAGCACGTATCTTGTTCGGCATGGCGGATGCGCAGCGACCCGATCTGGCGGCGATGATCGTCCCACTCGGACGTGCCCTGATGGCGGCCGAGCGGCCGGTACTCGAATCGCACGGGCTGACCATGTGGGCGTATTCGGTGCTGCTGGCGCTGGGCCGGGGGCCGGCGCGCGGGCAGGGCGTGCTCGCGGAGGAGATCGGCGCCGACAAGACCCGCATCATCGCCGTCCTCGACGATCTGCAGGAACGCGGCCTGATCGAGCGCTATCCGGATCCGGCCGACCGGCGGGCCCGCCTGCTGGCCGTGACCGAGGCGGGGCAGGCGCTGGTGCAGGCGGCACAGACCGATATCCAAACCAAGGAAGAAGCGCTGCTCGACCGCCTGGATGCGGCGGACCGGGCGGGATTCCTCAACGCCCTGATGGCGCTTGCGGTGGTTCCCCGCGCCGACATCGTCGATGCCGGCGCGGATTCGCAATAGAAGTATCGAGTTCTGGCGGTAGCGCGTGGAGTTGGTCGGAGGCGGTGACGACCGGTTGCCCCGTCGCGCCCGTTGCCGAAGATCGCCGTTGATCTTCCGTGGTTCGCCGTTGAACCTTTTCTCCGATGCTTGCTCATCGCCGGCGGGAGCGAACCCGTTACTGCTGTTCGGAGGCGCTCTCCCGGCGGCGGCTGGGCGGTTGCCTCACCTACTACGACGGCGTGGGAACCGGATATTCATCGGCGCCGGATCGCGCAGTTGCACGCGCTCCCGGGGTGCGGCCACGACGACGGCGGCGGCGAGTGCCGGCAGCAGCACGGCGGCGATCAGGCTGAGGGCGAAATTGCCGCCGCTCATCTGTTCCGGCTTGTGCGCGGCGTGGTAGATGAGGTGGGGAATTCCGAAGACCAGCCAGCCGATCCCGGCGACTCGGGCCACCACGCTGTCGCGGTAGTACAGCGCCGCCAGGCTGACCGCGCCGAGGCCGAGGAAGAATGCCCCGACGTCGGTGGCCAGGTGGTGGTTGTAGGGGCCGTCCATGCCCACCCAGTTCAGCCCGAAGCCGGGGAAACTGCGAAACCACGGTTCCGGCAGCAGTAGCGCCCAGAGTCCGACCACGAGGCCGTTGATCGCCAACAGCCACAACGAGATTCTGGTGATCAGCCGGCGGCGGCGGTTGGCGTCCAGGCGCATGCGCACCTGGACCCCCTCACCTGTGCCGTGTACCGAAATCCGCATCGCGTGCCCTCCCGTCCGCCGGTTGTCGCCTTACGGTAGGCCGGGCGAAACGCCAGGGACAAGAGGTGGAAGGCCTACGCCGATGCCGTCGCGGGACTCAGATCTGTTCGCTGATCAGGTCGTCGGGTCCCCAGTAGGCCCGCATGCTCGTGATCCGGCCCTGCTCGTCGAATTCCATGGCGTCGATGGCCGAGAGGGTCATGCGGTGGCCGCCGGCCTCGCCGACGAGGGTGAACGAGACGGCGGCGTGGTTGCCGACGATCCGGGCGGCGTGCAGCTCGGTCTTGCGTTCCATGGACTCCAGCGCCTGGTAGAGCTGGCCGATGGCCTCGTGCCCGTGGCGCGGGTCGCTGCCGATCGGGTCCTCGACGACGGCATCGGGTGCGTAGAGCGACAGGATTTCCGAGGTCGGACCGGTGGCCACCAACTGCACGTAGCGTTCGGCCGTTTCGCGGATCTGCTGCGCTGCCATGTGAACTCCCAAGAATTGAAACGTGTTCTAGTTGGCAGGGTAGCAGCATTCCACGGATCGGGGCGCCGGTTCGCGGGTCAGGTGCCGGTGGCTGCCGCGGGTGCGGTCTCGAGCCGGTCGGCCCCGCTGTAGATGTTCATCGTGTCGCCACGCAGGAAGCCGGCCAGGGTGAGGCCGTTGTCGGCGGCCAGGTCGACGGCCAGCGAACTGGGCGCCGAGACCGCGCCGAGCACCGGGATCCCCGCCATGACCGCCTTCTGGACGAGTTCGAACGAGGCCCGGCCACTGACGATCAGAAGGGTGTCGTGAGCCGGTACGCGCCCCTCGCGCAGCGCCCAGCCGATCACCTTGTCCACCGCGTTGTGCCGGCCGATGTCCTCCCGCACGGCCAGCACGGTGCCGTCGGGGGTGAACAGCCCGGCCGCGTGCAGTCCGCCGGTGGCGTCGAACACCGTTTGGCGCGAACGCAACTCATCCGGCAGGGCGGCCAGCAGCGCCGGATCGACGCGCGGTGACTCGGTCGGCAGCGGGAAGCGGCTGCGTGTGCGCACCTGATCCAGCGCGGTGGTGCCGCACAACCCGCACGAGCTGTTGGTCACGAACCCGCGGGGCTGGACCGCAACGGCCCGGCGCAGCTGGATATCGAGCACGTTGTAGGTGTTGCGACCTTCGTCGTCGGTCCCCGCGCAGCACCTCGCCGATACGATGTCGTCCGCCGACTCGATGATGTTCTCGCTGAACAGGAATCCGTGCAGCAGGTCGATGTCGTTGCCGGGGGTGCGCATGGTGACGGTCAGTGCCGTCCCGTCGACGCGCAGTTCCAGCGGCTCCTCCACGGCGAGCGTATCGGGCCGGGAGACGATACCCGCGGGCGTGATGCGCCGGGTGGGTCTGCGCGCGGTTACTCTGCTCACACGCTTCCTCGCAGTTCTGGTCGGTGCCGCCGCGCGGCCGGGCGGTCAGGCGGTGGTGTGGCGGTGCGGTTCCAGCCGGATCACGACCGCCTTGGAAACCGGGGTGTTGGAGCGCTCGGCGACGTGGTCGAGCGGGACCAGCGGGTTGGTTTCGGGGTAGTAGGCCGCGGCATTGCCGCGCGGCGTCGCGTAGCCGACGATCCGGAAACCGGTGACCCGGCGCTCGACCCCGTCGCTGAATTCGGAGATCAGATCCACGAGATCGCCGTCGGTGTAACCGAATTCGGCGATGTCGTCCGGATGCACCAGGACCACGCGCCGTGCGTTGTGGATGCCCCGATAACGGTCGTCGAGGCCGTATATCGTCGTGTTGTACTGGTCGTGGCTGCGCAGCGTCTGCAACAACAGCCGCCCCTGCGGGATCCGCGGCCAGTGCAGGTCGTTGACCGCGAAGTTGGCCTTCCCGGAGGCGGTGCGGAATTCGCGGTTGTCGCGGGGCGGATGCGGCAGCTGGAAACCGTTGCGACTGCGCACCTTCCGGTTGTAGTCGGCGCAGCCGGGCACCACCCGGGAGATGGCGTCGCGGATGTGGTCGTAGTCGCGGCGGAACCGCTCCCACGGCACGGGATGATCGGGGCCGAACAGCGCGAGTGCCAGCTCGCAGACGATCGCGACCTCACTGCGCAGATCGTCGCTCACCGGCTGCAGCCGTCCGGTGGACAGATGCACCATCGACATCGAATCCTCCACCGAAACCTGCTGTTTCGTCCCGTTCTGCAGATCGAGGTCGGTGCGGCCGAGGGTCGGCAGAATCAGTGCGGTACGGCCGTGCACGACATGGCTGCGGTTGAGTTTGGTCGAAATCTGCACGGTCAGCTCACAGGCGCGCAGAGCGGCCTCGGTGACCTCGGTATCCGGGGTCGCCGAGACGAAGTTGCCACCCATGCCCACGAACACCTTCGCGCGTCCGTCGCGCATGGCGCGGATGGAATCGACCGTGTCCCAGCCGTGTTCGCGCGGTGCGGTGATGCCGAATTCGGAATCCAACGCGTCGAGGAAACTCGCGGGCATCTTCTCCCAGATGCCCATGGTCCGGTCGCCCTGCACATTGGAATGTCCGCGCACCGGGCACACCCCCGCGCCCGGTTTGCCGATCATGCCGCGCAGCAGCAGCAGATTCGTCGCCTCCTCGATGGTGGCGACGCCGTGGCGCTGCTGCGTCAGGCCCATGGCCCAGCAGATGATGGTGGACTTCGAGCGCGCCAGCAGCTCGGCGGTACGGTCGAGCTGTTCGCGGGTCAGGCCCGTCGCCTCGATGACCTCGTCGAGATCCACTGCGCGCATATGCTTTTCGTACTCGGCGAATCCGGCGGTGTGCGCGTCGACGAAGAGCCGGTCCACCACGGTGCCGGGGGCGCGATCCTCCGCGTCGAACAGCAGTTTCGCCAGGCCCTGGAACAGGGCCATATCGCCGCCGAGGCGAATCTGCAGGAAGTCGTCGGCGATGGTGACGCCGGTGGTGAAACCCTTCACCGTCTGCGGATCCCGGAAGCCGATCAGTCCGGTCTCCGGCAGCGGATTCACCGCGATCACCGTGGCGCCGTGCGCTTTCGCGGTACTCAGCGCCGAGAGCATGCGCGGATGGTTGGTGCCGGGGTTCTGCCCGGCCACGATGATCAGATCGGCCGCGGCGAAATCGTCGATCGACACCGACCCCTTGCCGATACCGATCGACCGGGTGAGCGCCGCACCGGAGGATTCGTGGCACATATTCGAACAGTCGGGCAGATTGTTCGTGCCGAAGCTGCGCACCAGCAGCTGATAGAGAAAGGCCGTCTCGTTGGCGGTGCGCCCGGAGGTGTAGAACACGGCCTCGTCCGGAGAGAGCAGGGCGCGCAGCGTGTCCGCGATCAGCCGGTAGGCCTGCTCCCAGGCGATGGGGGAGTAGTGGGTGTCGCCGGGCCGCAACACCATCGGATGGGGCAGACGTCCCTGCTGTCCCAGCCAGTACCCGGTCTTGCCGGCGAGGTCGTCCACCGAGTGGGTGGCGAAGAATTCCGGCGTGACCGTGCGTAGTGTCGCCTCCTCGGCGACGGCCTTGGCGCCGTTCTCGCAGAATTCGGCCGGGCGGCGGTGGCCGGTGGGTTCGGGCCACGCGCAGCCGGGGCAGTCGAAACCGTGGCGCTGATTGACCCGGGCGAGGGTGCGGGCCGTGCGCACGATGCCCATCTCCTCGACGGCCCGGTCGAGGGCGACCGCGACGGCCGTGACGCCGGCGGCCTGCTCCTTCGGCGGGGTCACCGCCAGCTGGGCTTCGTCGATATCGCGAGTCGGCGGTTTGCGGTGCATAGCCCCATCGTCCTCCTGTGCGCGCGGGCGCCGTCTCCGGCCCGCCGATCGCGCGACATCGAGACCTCGAACGGGGCCGCGCGGCCGAGCCTACGGGGTATCGTGCCGACAGACCGTGCGGCGCCGTCGGGGATTTCGCGCACGACAGACGGTCTCGGTTCGCGCTGCGGCGCCTACGACGAGGACGGCATCATGCACGAGACGACGATCGGCGGGCCGCCCCGGCAGCGGGTGCGCCGTCGGGCCGGCACGGTAGTGGCGGGCGGCATCCTCGGGGCCGCGGCGGTGTTCGCGCTCGCGATCCCGCAGACGGCGAATGCCGCGGTGACCAGACTCGGCGCCACCCCCGACATGAACTTCGGTATCGCCACCAATTACGGCAGCGGATGCAGTTACACCCTGCAGGCGAACGTCACCGATCCGGTCGCGCCGGTCACCTTCTACGACAACGGCGCTCCGATCGGCGTGGCGCCGCCCGGCGGTGCGTATGCGCTCATCACCTGGGTTCCGGCGGTCCCGGGGCGGCACACGCTCAGTGCGGTGCAAGCCGGCCAGCCCGCGCAGATGCCCGCGGCGACGCTCGATCTTCCGGTCGGCACCGGTATCCACCTCGGGTACGCCTGCCTGGTCGCCGGCGGTTAGAGCTCACCCCGGCGAGTGAACATCTCCCTCGCCCGGTAGTCCGGCGTCGGCGGCGAGGACGGCCAATGCCGGCTGCAGGGCGGTGCGCTGCGCAGCCGTCAAGGAGCCGGTGAATTCGCGGTCGAGCCGACGCGCCCGCTTCTCGGTCGCGGCGAGTAGCTCGCGCCCGTGGTCGGTGAGGGTGAGGATCTGGCGCCGGCGGTCGTCCGGATCCCGGTCGCGACGGACCGCTCCCAGGCGTTCGAGATGATCGGCCACTGCCACCACCAGGCTGGGCGCGACGCCCAAACTCCTCGATCGCCGCGGCGAAACGATCGGTCACGATCGCGCCCAGGGTGCCGAGGCGGAAGGCGATCGTCGCGGGAACGGCGGTCTTGACGTGCGTCACGCCGGTGGTGGCCGGGAGGAACGAGGCGGCCGCGCTACCGGTGCTGGGTGGTCGCGGGACTGGCTCAGATCGGCGATGCGATGGTCGGTGTGCGCCAACGGAATACGCCGATGGCGATCACCTGCGTCGGGTTGGCGGCGGTGCACCTGGGCACGGCGGCATGGCTGTTCGCGCGGTGAGCCGGCCATGCCGCCGTCGAGCTCAGCCGACCCTGCTCGGGAGCTCGGACCGCTCGAACGATCCTGTGCCACTTCCCGTTTCGGCCGCGTCGAGTTCGATGCCGTCGGTTCCGGCGCCTTCCGGTCGTAAGCCGAACAGTGCCGCCAGCACGGTCGCCGCACACGCCGCGGCGCCGACCCAGAACGCGATGGTGAACTGACTCTCCTGCGGCAGCGGCAGATGAGGTAGTAGTTTCGCGGTCAGCAGAGTGGTGATGATGGCGCTGGCCAGCGAGCTGCCGACGGTGCGGGAGATCGAATTGATGCCGTTGGCGATTCCGCTCTGGTGATGGGGGACGCTCGCCGCGATCAGCGCCGGCATCGCCGCGTAGGCGAAGCTGATCGCGACGCCGATCACCACGCTCGCCGCGATCACCGAGCCGGTCGCATCGTGTGCCACTGCCAGCCAGGCGAATCCGGCCGCGCCGATCGCTCCCGACAGGGCCAGCACGCGACGCCCGCCCAGCCGGCCGACCAGAATTCCGCCCGCGGGCGCGGCCAGCATCGACGACAGCGTCGCGGGCAGCAGGTACTCGACCGAGGCGCGCAGAATCGAGGCGCCGAATCCGTAACCGGCTACCCGCGAGGGCATCTGGGCCAGATACGACACGCCCATGAACTGCATGAACATCGCGAATCCGATGAACATGCCGGACAGATTGGTGAACAGCACCGGCCGGTGGGTGAACATCCGCAGATCGACCAGCGGAGTGCGCACCCGCCGCTCGGTCACCACCCAGGCCACCGCCAACGCGACCGCGCCGGCGAAGCAGGCGATCGTGGTCGCGGAGGTCCAACCCCATTCGTGCCCTTGGGAAATGGGCAGTAGCAGCAGGACCAGGAAGCCGCCGAGGGTGAGCGCGCCGGGGAGATCGACGCTGCCCGGATGCCGCTTACCCGTGGCCGGCACCGCCACCGCGGCCGCGGCCAGCGCCACCACCGACAGCACCGCGGTGAACCAGAACACGATGTGATAGTCCGGGTCGGCTCCCTTGGTCAGCAGACCGGTCGACACCAGGCCGAGGCCGCCGCCGAAGCCGAGCGTGCCGCTGACGATCGCCATAGCGTGATGCAGCCGGCGCGCCGGAATCTCCTCGCGCAGCACGGCCAGGGCGAGCGGGAAGATCGCGGTCGCCACACCCTGCAGCACCCGGCCGACCAGCAGCACGCCCAGTGAATTCGCCAGCGCCGAGACGACGGAACCGGCCGTGGCCACCGCGAGCACGCCCAGCAGCGTCGGCTTCTTGCCGTAGAGGTCGCCGATGCGGCCCAGCAGCGGTGTGAACACCGCGGCCGACAGCAGCGTCGCAGTGGTCACCCAGCTCACCGATGTGGTCGAGACCTGCAGCTTCGTCGCGATCAGGCCCAGAATCGGCACGGCCTGGGTCTGCATGACCGTGACGATCATCGCCGCGAAGGCCAAAACGCCGGTCAGCAGCGAACCTCTGCG
The DNA here is from genome assembly GCF_963869435.1 of Nocardia violaceofusca NBRC 14427. Classification (NCBI taxonomy): domain Bacteria; kingdom Bacillati; phylum Actinomycetota; class Actinomycetes; order Mycobacteriales; family Nocardiaceae; genus Nocardia; species Nocardia violaceofusca. The sequence goes on along the minus strand of NZ_CAWMPM010000047.1, from coordinate 36,969 downwards.
CTCCACATCCACCTCCAGAAGTTTGAAGACCTATATGTTTGAAGACCTCAAGTATTTAAGGAGTCGACGATAGCCGTTGTCAATCGTTTCGGTAGCATCGGAGCTATGTCACCGGACACAGCGCAGAGCCCGCTGGCATTGCTGATCGCGCGATTCGTCTCGGCCTACCTGCAGGATTTCCTGACCGCGGCCGAGGGACACGGGCTCACGCTGACCCAGGCGAAGCTGCTGCTGGCGCTCAACGAACCGCCCGCCGAACTGCCCATGCGGGTGCTGGCCGACCGGATGGCGTGTGATCCGTCGAATCTCACCGGTGTCGCCGACCGGATGGAAACGCGAGGGCTGGTCCGACGCACGGTGAATCCGGCGGACCGGCGCGTCAAATATCTCGTGTCCACCGATGCCGGCCGTGAGCTGGCCGCACAGATCCGCGGCTCGCAGGTGCGCGCGTACAAGGCGCTGGCCGAATTGGCGCCGGAGGACGAAGAGGTGCTGCGGGAACTACTGGAACGCCTGGTCCCGAAACTGGAGAACGCGGACTAGCGCCGCCGCGGCGCTGCCTCTCAGGAGGCGAATCGTCCGCTGCGCACAGCGCTGTCGCGGTGCTGCGGTGGGAAGCCCGGGCCCAGCCGCGCCGAGACGTCGCCGTGCCGCAGGGGTTCTCCGCACTGGGCGCACACCACTTCGGCGTGGGTGTCGTGACCGCAGGTGTCGTGGTGGACGACCACCGGCGGTCCGGCCTCCGGGGCTAGCCAGCGGTCACCCCAGCGCATCATGGCCGTGAGCACCGGGAAGAAATCACGTCCCTTGTCGGTCAGCCGGTACTCGTAGCGGACCGGGCGATCCTGGTAGGGAACCTTCTCCAGCATCTGCTCCTCCACCAGCCGGGTCAGGCGTTGGGTGAGGACGTTGCGGCTCAGGCCCAGCGTGCGTTCGAAATCGTCGAAACGCGTTGTGCCGTAGAAGGCTTCGCGCAGCACCAGCGGCGTCCACCAGTCGCCGATCAGATCGACCGTGCGGGCGACCGAACAGGGCCAGGTGGCGAAGGTGGTGCGCTTCATGTCCCCACCGTATCGATCCGGGCCGGGACGTACTTGTGCCACGGGGTGCCGACCCATTCGTCGCGTTCGTCGAAGGCGGTCAGCTCGTTGGGCGCCGCCCCGCTGGTGAGGACCTCCTCCGCCTCGACGACGGACAGGCCCAGGCCGTTGGGCAGTGACAGATGTCCGCTACGCATGCGATCGGTCGGCTCGACGGTCACCTGCGCACTGCCGTTGCGAGTCGTGAGCCGCACCTGGTCGCCGGAGGTCAGGCCCAATCGGAGAGCATCGGTGGTGCTGATGCGCAGGGCTCCGCCGGGATCGCGTTTGCGCCAGGCCGGATCGCGCATGATGGTGTTGGCGGTGAAGGCGCGCCGTTCCCCGGCGGCCAGGACGAACGGCCAGTCCCGGTCCTCGGCCGGTGCGGGGAGTGTGGCCAGCGCCGACAGCAGTTCCGGGACGGCGAGGCGGACGATGCCGCCGCGCAGCCGGTTCCAGGTCTCGCCGACCTCGTCGTCGGTGATCACCACGCCGTGCTCGCCGGTGAGGATCGCCTCGAACAGCCGCTCTCCCGCGGTGAGACCGGTGCCGTAGCCGGCTCGCTCGACGCCGGACGGGTTCTTCCGGGCGCAGGTGTACGCGGCGCCCCACAGCACCGCGGCGGCAGCGGCGCCGTCGGGCAGCGTCGGGCCGAGGGTGCGGTAGAGCAGGATCGGAGCCAGCTTCGCTTTCGCCGGATCGGCGAGGACGGCGAGAAATGCCATCGCGAAGGCCTCGCGGCCCTGATCGAGGGCCGTGCGCAGCGGCCGGTAATCGTCCTCGGTCAGGACGCCGGCCGCCTCGACCAGCCGGGCATGGATCTCGGGTTCGGCGAGTACACCCGCCGGAGCGGGGAGCACCGGATGCCGCAGATGGAAGACGTTGCGGGGGAATTCGAAGTTGAAGAAGGTCGCCTCGTACTTCTCGAACTGGGTCGGCGCGGGCAGCACGTAGTCGGCCGCGCGGGCGGTTTCGGTCATCGCCACGTCGATGACGACCACCAGCTCCAGCGCCGCCAGCGCGGCGCGCATCCGGGCCGAATCCGCCAGTGAATGAACAGGATTGGCGCTCTCGATGAGCATCGCCCGATACCGGGCGGGATGGTCGGTCAGGATCTCCTCGGTGATCACATTGCACGGCACCAGCCCGCTGATGATGCGCGCGCCCACGACCGGGCTGCGCGGACCGGAGTCGGCGGGATGGCCACGATCGTGCCCGATCGCCGCCATTCCGGAGAAGGCGTACTGCGTACCGGATTTGCCGAGGTTTCCGGTGAGCAGCCAGAGCAGTTTCTCGACGTAGCTGACCAGGGTCGAGTGGCGGTTCATCTGCACGCCGAGGTCCTCGAGCGCCGCTACCGATTCCGCCGCGGCCAGGCGGTGGGTCGCCGCGGTGACCAGGTCGATCTCGACATCGGCCAGGGCGCAGTACTCGTCGATCGGCACCGTGCGCAGCACCGCCGCCACCTCGTCGAAACCTTCGGTGTGCGCGGCGAGCCAGTCGTGGTCGACCAGGTCGTCGCGGACCAGGATCGCCGCCATCGCCGCCAGCAGATAGATATCGGTCCCGGGTCGCAGTTGCAGATGGAAGTCCGCCAGTTCGGCGGTTTCGGTGCGGACCGGATCGAGCACGATGATCGAGCGCCGGGGATCGCGCGCGATCTCCTTCAACACCGACCGGGCGCGCGGGAAGCCGTGGGATTGATACGGGTTCTTGCCGATGAACAACGCCACCTCGGCATGTTCGACGTCCGAGCGGACCGGATGGCCGGTCATCCGCGCGCCGACCCAGAAATCGCCGGTCTTCTCCTGGGCCAGCGCGCTGGATCGATAACGCATGCCGTAGGTGGCCATGGTGGCCGGAGCGTAGGCGCCGCCGAGGTGATTGCCCTGGCCGCCGCCCCCATAGTAGAAGATCGACTCGCCGCCGTATTCGGCGCCGATCTCGCGCATGCGCGCGGAGATCTCCGAAATGGCGGTATCCCAATCGATTTCGGTGAACGAGCCGTCGGGGTTGCGGCGCAGCGGCGCGGTGAGGCGACCGGTGCGCCCGTTCTGGTACCGATCCAGCTGCAGGGCCTTGTTGCAGGTGTAGCCCGCCGAGGAGGGATGCAGCTTGTCGCCGCGAATCTTGTCGAAGCTGCGGCCGTCGGCGCCCAGCAGCACCTGGATGCCGCAGTTGCACTCGCACAGGATGCATGCCGTCGGATGCCATTCGGTCATAGAGGCAGCGTAGAAGAGTTAGTTCACAAGCGCTACCCACAAATCGGGCCGATGGTCGCCGCGCCGTGCCAGGCTTGGACAGGGGCCGATGAGTTTGTCCGTTCGGCGCCGTCGTACCGGTGAGAGAACGCAATCCCCATCCAGAGGAGCGAGCATGTCCTACACCTTCGAACCCGGAGACCCGTGCTGGATCGAACTGTTCACCGCCGACACCGATCGAGCCGTCGATTTCTACGGCGAGTTGTTCGGCTGGACCGCCGACAGCGATGAGCAGTACGGCGGGTACATCACCTTCCGCAAGGACGGCAATGCCGTCGCCGGCGGGATGCGCAACGACGGCTCGGACGGCGCACCCGATCAGTGGACCGTGTACTTGACCAGTGTCGACGTCCACGCCACCGCCGCCTCCGCCGCCGACCACGGCGGCCGGGTCGTGGTGGAGCCGATGGCCGTCGGCGAGCTGGGCAGTATGGCCGTCCTCGCCGATCCGTCCGGTGCGGGAGTCGGTGCGTGGCAGCCCGGCGTCCACCACGGTTTCGGTTCCTTCGGCGTCGCCGGCGGCGGGAACTGGAGCGGGCACGTCGGGTACCCGTCGTGGTTCGAACTGCACACGCCGGCCTATGCCGACGCGCTGAAGTTCTACCGCGAGGTGTTCGGCTGGCGCGATCCCTTCACCGTCGGTGATTCGCCCGAGTTCCGGTACACGACAATCCATTCCGCCACGCCGATGCTGGGTGGGGTGATGGATTCGGCGGCGTACCTGCCCCCGGGATCGACCGGCGGGTGGCGGATCTACATCGGCGCCGAGGACGTCGATGCCACGGTGAAGCAGGTGGTGAGTCTGGGGGGTTCGGTCGAATCCGAGCCCGAGAATACGCCGTACGGGCGGTTGGCCGCGCTCCGCGATCCGAGCGGAATCGCGTTCAGCGTCGGCGGTAACGCGTCCTGATATGTCATTACCCGGCCGGTAATCGCGCCGGGGGAATGGTCATCGCTACCGTCGAGGTTGTCCCGAGCGGTCGGGAACGCGGAACGAATGTGGGAGCGATGATGTCGGACGAACGGGCGCTGGTGATCGGCGGCGGTGGGGTGGCGGGAATCGCCTGGGCGAACGGCGTGATCGCCGGATTGGCCGATGCGGGCATCGATCTCACCGCCGCCGATCTGTACCTCGGCACGTCGGCGGGCGCCAACGTGGCGGCACAGCTGACCAGCGGGCTGGCCACGGAGGAGCTGTTCCGCCGCCAGATCGACCCCACGGTGCAGAGCGCCGAGATCGTGCCGGAGGGCAATCCGCTCGAGGGCGTGTGGGACACGATCAACCGGATCATCACCGAGAGCGGCGGGGATATGGCGGTGGCGCGGCGGCGACTCGGCAACCTCGCCCTGGCGACCGAGACGGTGCCGGAGTCTGCCCGGCGCGCGGTGATCGAATCGCGGTTGCCGGTGCACGAATGGCCTCGGCAGCGGCTGCTGATCACCGCCGTCGACGCCGGCACGGGTGAACCGCGCGTGTTCGATCGCGACTCCGGGGTCGCGCTGGTCGACGCGGTGACCGCGAGTTCGGCGGTGCCACTGGTCTGGCCGCCGCACACCGTCGACGGCGTGCGTTATACCGACGGCGGCGTGCGGACCAGTGTCAATGCCGATCTGGCGGCCGGATTCGGTCGGGTGCTGATCATCGCGCCGCTGCCCGATCCGGCGCTGGAAGGTGAGATCGCGGGCCTGATCGAACGGGGTGCGCGAGTGGAATCGATCGCCCCCGACGAGGCCGCGATCGCCGCCTTCGGGGCGAATCCGCTCGACACCGCCTCTCGTGTGCCGTCGGCGCATGCCGGTCGGGTGCAGGGCACGTCGGCGGCGGAGCGGATCGCCGAGCTCTGGAGCTAGGCGGCGTCAGGCTCGGCTGGCCGCGAGCACTTCCCGCGCGGACGGAAGGGCGGCGGCTCGGTCGCTGTCGACCAGGCCGATCCGGGTCCGGCGGTCCAGCAGGTCGGCTTCGTCCAACGCGCCCTCGTGGGTTGTCGCAAAGGCGAATTCGGCACGCAGCACGTCGATACCTGGTGCGACCGGTTCGGCGAGGCGCGGATCGCGCTGCGCCGCGGCGAGTACCTGTGTGGCCTGATCTCCGTAACGCTCGACCAGCACCGGTGGCGCCGCGATCCGGTCCCGCGCGCGCCCGGATACCGCTCCCACCAACGGGATTCGCTTGGTCCGGCAGGGTGCTGCGGTCAGGCCGGCGGCGGCCACGGCGGCGTCGACCGCGTCCTCGGCCATCTGCCGGTAGGTGGTCAGCTTGCCGCCGACGACGGTGATCGGGCCGCCGGGGGAGTGCAGGACCGCGTGTTCGCGGGAGATGTCGGCGGTGGCGTCGTCGGCGGTGCGCAGCAGTGGCCGCAGGCCCGCGAAGGAGCCGCGGATATCGCTGCGCCGCAACGGTTCCCGGAGCACGGTGTTCACGGTGTCGAGCAGGAAATCGATCTCGGAGTCGGTGGGCTTCGGTTCGTCCGGAACCGGGCCGGGTGCGTCCTCGTCGGTCAGCCCCAGATACACGCGGCCGTGTGCGGCCGGGAAGGCGAAGACGAAGCGGCTGGTGCTGCCCGGAATCGGCACGGTCAGCGAGGCGGTGAGACCGCCGAAGGCCGCGGCGTCGAAGACCAGGTGGGTGCCGCGGCTGGGCCGCAACTCGATACTCGGATCGACCCGGTCGGCCCACACCCCGGCCGCGTTGATCACCGAACGTGCTCGTACGGACAGGGTTTCACCGGTCAGCACATCGTGCAGCACCGCCGAGTCGCCGCTCACCCGCTCGGCGCGGACGCGGGTGAGCACGGTCGCGCCGTGCGCCGCGGCGGTGCGCGCGATCGTCACCACCAACCGGGCGTCGTCGACGAGCTGACCGTCCCAGGCCGTCATCCCGCCGCGCAGTCCGGCGCGGCGCAGTGTCGGCGCCAGCCGCAGCGCTTCGGCCGCGGCGACCCGGCGCGATCGCGGCAACACCTCCGGAGAGGTTCCGGCGCTGCGCCGCAGCACATCTCCGGCCAGGAAGCCCGCGCGGACCAGCAGTCGCTGTGGCACGGAACCGCCGGCGAACGCCGGGACGAGCTGGGGAATCGAGCGAGTCAGATGGGGTGCGGTGGTGGTGAGCAGGATGTCGCGTTCGACCGCGCTCTCGTGGGCGATACCGACCCCGCCGGAGGCCAGATACCGCAATCCGCCGTGGACGAGTTTCGAACTCCATCGGCTGGTTCCGAACGCCAGATCGTGCGCCTCCACCAGAACGGTCCGCAATCCGCGCGCCGCCGCGTCCAATGCCACGCCCGCCCCGGTGACACCGCCGCCGACGACCAGGACGTCGATGCGGTCCGCATCGCCGAGCGCCCGCAGTTCGCGGCCGCGGCGGGCGGCGTTGAGTGCCGAATCTCCCGCGGTGCCGCCGAACCCGTGGCCCGCGGCCGGTGTGCTCTCGTCGAGCATGCGCTGTCTCGCTCTCTGTTCTCGGACTGATCGGTATCGGGGCGGCTAATCGGTATCGGGGCGCAGGTACCGGTCGACGACGCGGGCGAGCTCGACATCGAGTCCGGCGTCGTCGAGCAGATGGCTGACCGTGCCAGCCGACTGCACGGTGGACTGACCGATCAGCAGCAGCATGGTTGCCAGATGATCGGGATCGCCGGCGCGGATGGAACCGTCGCGCTGTCCCTCGCGGACGGCGCTGGAGAACACCTGGATCAATTGCCGCTGATTGCGGCCGAGCCGGCCGAACACATAGGTCAGCATCAGATCGGTGTCGATGCGGAAGATCTTGGCGAACAACGGGTTCGACCTGATCTCGGCCGCACCCGAGACGATGCCCTCCACCAGGCGCGCACGCGCCGGACCATCGATGGGAATGCTGGCTGCCACGATCTCGCTCAGCTCCCGGACCAGCAACTCGGCGATCAGCGACCGGGTATCGGGCCAGCGCCTGTACACCGTGGGGCGACTGACGCCGGCGCGCCGGGCGACTTCGCTCAGCGTGGTCCGGCGCACGCCGAATTCCTCGACACAGGCGCGTCCCGCCGCCAGGATCGCCAAGTCGATAGCCGACAGCTCGTCGTCGGGGCCGGGGGGTTCGTTCGGATCCATCAACAACTCACCATCGGTCTGTGTTCGTCACTGCGATTCGCGTTCGTTACTGCTTGACAGTCTATGTCAGACTGTAACGCATGGTCGATACGCGACAGGACACATCCGCGACAGAATCGGAAAACTCGACACCGGGCGAGTCGTCCGATCGCCCGAGTATGGTGTGGGACGCCTGGGGCATCGCCTCGGCTCATGCGCCGCTCTCGGACCGGATCCGGACCCTGGTGGCGCAGGTCTTCGGAGTGTCCGGGGAACCGGTGGCCCGTCGTGATGAGGGCGACGTGCCACTGCGGGAATCCGGCTTGACGGCCGCGCATCGCGCGGGGCTGTCGGCGGTGGTCGGCGCGGATCAGGTGTCGGCCGACCACCGCGACCGGCTGCTGCACGCGGGCGGCAAGAGTACGCCCGACCTGCTGCGCCGCCGCGCCGAAGCGCCGCAGGACGCACCCGATGCCGTCGTCTTCCCGGCCGATCACGACCAGGTCCTGTCCGTGCTCACCTACTGCGCCGAACAGTCGATCGCCGTCGTGCCCTTCGGTGGCGGCACCAGCGTGGTGGGCGGAGTGGATCCCGCCCGCGGCCGCTTCGACACCGTGATCGCCCTGGATCTGCGGCGACTCGACGGGCTGTCCGACGTCGACCCGGTGAGCGGCACCGCGACCCTGGGCGCCGGACTGACCGGGCCGCAGGCGGAGAAACTACTTGCCGCCCACGGACTTTCGCTGGGGCATTTCCCGCAGAGTTTCGAATACGCCAGCATCGGCGGCTTCGCGGCCACCCGATCCTCGGGTCAGGCCTCGGCCGGCTACGGCCGCTTCGACGACATGATCATGCGCCTGAAGATCGCAACCCCCACGGGCACAGTCGATCTCGGCCGCGCCCCCGCCTCGGCCGCCGGACCGGATCTGCGCGAGCTGTTCGCCGGATCCGAGGGCACGCTCGGCGTCATCACCGAGGTGACGCTGCGGGTGCACCCGATTCCGGAGACCACCGCGTATCAGGCGTGGTCGTTCCCGGACTTCGCCACCGGCGCCGCCGCGCTGCGCACCGTGGTGCAGAACGGCGCGGCGCCGACCGTGCTGCGATTGTCCGACGAAGCCGAGACCGGGCTCAACCTGGCCCGTTCCGGCGATATCGGCGGCGCGCCGGTCAGCGGCTGCCTGGCCGTCACCACGTTCGAGGGCACCCGAGCCCACGTGGCCGCGCGCAGCGCCGAGGCTTCGGCCCTGCTCGCCGCCGCGGGCGGCACCTCACTCGGTGAACAACCGGCGCGCGAATGGGAGCACGGCCGTTTCGGCGCCCCTTATCTGCGTGATGCGCTGCTGGATATCGGCGTCCTGTGCGAAACCCTCGAGACGGCGACCGACTGGTCGAATGTCGAGCGGCTCAAGGCGGCGGTCACCACCGCGCTCACCGAATCGCTCGGCGCGCAGGGCACTCCCGCGCTGGTGATGTGCCATATCTCGCATACCTACCCGACCGGCGCCTCGCTGTACTTCACCGTCGTCGCCAAGCAGGCCGACGATCCGTCGGCACAATGGGCGCAGGCCAAACGCGCCGTCGGCGACGCCATCGCCGGACACGGAGGGACCATCACCCATCACCATGCCGTCGGCACCGACCACCGGCCGTGGATGACCGCCGAGATCGGCGACCTGGGCGCGCGCATCCTGCGAGCGGTCAAGGATGCCGTCGACCCGGCGGGAATCCTCAACCCGGGCAAGCTGATTCCGTGACCGCCATCCGATCGGTCGCGCTGGTGACCAACCCGCACTCCGGCCACGGCCGGGGACTGGCGGCCGCCGCCGCGGCCACCGCCCGCTTCGCCGAGCGTGGCGTGCGGGTGCGCGAGATCCGCGGTGCCGACGCGGCCGAAACCGTTCGCCTGGTCCGGGATTCGGTGCGCGGGCCGGAGCGCCCCGACGCCGTCGTCTGCGCGGGCGGTGACGGACTGGTCTGCGTCACGCTGCAGGCCATCGCCTCGACCGGGGTGCCGCTGGGGCTGCTGCCCGGCGGGACCGGTAACGACCTGGCCCGGGAGCTGGGCGTGCCCGACGACGATCCGCGGGCCGCAGCCGACATCGTGCTCGGCGGTCGCGTGCGCACCATCGACCTCGGCGCGATCGAATCCACGCCCGATCCCGAGCACGCGCAGGGCTGGGCGGCCGGAATCGAACCCGCCGTCGCCCATCGGCCCATGCGATTCGCCACCGTCGCCGGAACCGGCTTCGACGCGCGAGTGACCTTGCGCGCCAACCGTATGCGTCGTCCGAAGGGCTCGCTGCGGTACTCCTTCGCCGCGGTTCCGGAACTGCTCGGTCAGCTCGGCGTGCCCTACCGCATCGAATTGTCCGGCGAGCCGGACGAAGCCGGTGATCGCGTCGTCGAGACCGAGGCCGTCATGGTGGCGGTCGGCAATACCCGGACCTACGGCGGCGGCATGCTCATCTGCCCCGACGCGATCGTCGACGACGGCCTGCTCGACCTGACCGTGGTCGGCGCGATGTCGCGACTGGAGATGGTCCGCCTGCTCCCGGCCCTGGCCGCCGGCAAGCGCATCGACCATCCCGCGGTCGGGCACTACCGGGCCCGCACCATCACCCTCACCGCCGCGGTACCGGCGACCGCCGACGGCGACCCGGCGGGACTGCTCCCGGCGACCTTCCGCGCCGAACCCGGAGCACTGGCGATCCTCGTGCCGTGATCCGCCGTCCACCCGCTCGGCGCGGCCTCCGCATCCTCGTGGCGAATCTGCGAGCATGCTGAGTGGCAAACCCGCACCTGCACAACGGATTCGGGCAAAAGCTGAGAATTGCATATGGATTGGTGTATTGCGCCGATCCGGGCGGTAGTCTCGAAGACGTGGGCGGGGTTTTCGGTGTCCCTCATCCGCCGAAAACCCCGCCCTACATCTTTCTCCGGTCGGCCCGCCTCTTTCGCTGCGCGGCGCGACCCGGCCCGCACGTCCGGCGCTCGAGTGGCGGGGTCTCAGGGGTGTGGCGGGGCCGTGTCGAGTCCTCCTGCTCAACTCCGTAGAATCGCACGGTGACCAGCGCAGCCCCTGATAACTCGCGAAATCGTGCCGACGCCCTCCCCAAGAGCTGGAACCCCAGCGATGTAGAGGCCGACCTGTACGAGCGCTGGGTAGCGGCCGGTTACTTCACCGCCGACCCGGCCAGCGACAAGCCGCCCTATTCGATCGTGCTGCCGCCGCCGAACGTCACCGGCAACCTGCACATGGGCCACGCCTTCGACCACACCCTGATGGACCTGCTCACCCGCCGCAAGCGGATGCAGGGCTACGAGGTGCTGTGGCTGCCCGGTATGGACCACGCCGGCATCGCCACCCAGACCGTGGTCGAGAAGCAGCTCGCCGTCGACGGCAAGACCAAGGAAGACTTCGGCCGCGAACTGTTCGTCGACAAGGTCTGGGACTGGAAGCGTGAATCCGGCGGAGCCATCCAGGGCCAGATGCGCCGCCTCGGCGACGGCGTCGACTGGAGCCGCGACCGCTTCACCATGGACGAGGGCCTGTCCCGCGCGGTGCAGACCATCTTCAAACGCCTCTACGACGCCGGGCTGATCTACCGCGCCGAGCGCCTGGTGAACTGGTCGCCCTCGCTCGAGACCGCCATCTCCGACGTCGAGGTGAAATACGAGGACGTCGAGGGTGAGCTCGTCTCGCTGCGCTACGGCTCGCTGAACGACGACGAACCGCACGTCATCGTGGCCACCACCCGCGTGGAGACCATGCTCGGCGATACCGCGGTGGCGGTGCACCCCGAGGACGAGCGGTACAAGGCGCTGATCGGCACCACCGTCTACCACCCGATCACCGGCCACCAGATCCCGATCGTCGCCGACGACTACGTCGACCCCGAATTCGGTTCCGGCGCAGTGAAGATCACCCCCGCGCACGACCCCAACGACTTCGAGATCGGCCTGCGGCACAACCTGCCGATGCCGACCATCATGGACAAGACCGGCAAGATCGCCGACACCGGAACCGAATTCGACGGAATGGACCGGTTCGAGGCGCGCGTCAAGATCCGCGAGCGGCTGGCCGGCGAGGGGCGCATCGTCGCCGAGAAGCGCCCGTACGTGCACAGCGTCGGCCACTCCGAACGCTCCGGCGAACCGATCGAACCGCGGCTGTCGATGCAGTGGTGGGTGAAGGTCGAATCACTGGCCAAGGCCGCCGGTGACGCCGTGCGCAACGGCGCGGTGACGATCTACCCGGCCAGCCAGGAACCGCGCTGGTTCGAATGGGTCGACAACATGCACGACTGGTGCATCTCGCGGCAGCTGTGGTGGGGCCACCGCATCCCGATCTGGTACGGCCCCGAGGGCGAGATCGCGTGCGTCGGCCCCGACGAACAGGCGCCCGAGGGCTGGGTGCAGGACCCCGACGTCCTCGACACCTGGTTCTCCTCCGGCCTGTGGCCCTTCTCCACCATGGGCTGGCCGGACGCCACCCCGGAACTGTCGAAGTTCTATCCCACCAGCGTGCTCGTGACCGGCTACGACATCCTGTTCTTCTGGGTGGCCCGGATGATGATGTTCGGCATGTTCGTCTCCGACGACCCGGTCATCGCCACCGGAAAGGACTCCGGCCGGCAGCAGGTTCCGTTCGACGACGTCTTCCTGCACGGCCTCATCCGTGACGAATTCGGCCGCAAATACTCCAAGTCCAAGGGCATCGGCGTCGACCCGCTGCTGTGGATCGACGAATACGGTGCCGACGCAACGCGTTTCACCCTCGCCCGGGGTGCGCAGCCGGGCAGCGACCTGTCGGTGGGGCCGCCGCACGTGCAGGCTTCGCGCAACTTCATCACGAAGCTGTTCAACGCCAGCAAGTTCGCGCTCATGAACGGTGCCGCGCCGGGTGACCTGCCCCAACGCGCCACCCTCACCGACACCGACCGTTGGATCCTCGACCGGCTCGACGAGGTGCGCGCCGAGGTGGACGGCGCCTTCGACCGCTACGAATTCGGCAAGGCCTGTGAGGCGCTGTACCACTTCGCCTGGGACGAACTGTGCGACTGGTACCTCGAATTGGCGAAGGTGCAGTTCGCCGAGTCGGAGGAGCGGGCCGCGAGCACGCGCATCGTCCTCGGCAAAGTGCTGGATTCGGTGCTGCGCCTGCTGCACCCGGCCATCCCGTTCGTCACCGAAACGCTGTGGCAGGCCCTCACCGAGGCCGGTGCGGACGACTCCCTGGTGATCGCCGCGTGGCCGCAGCCCTCGGGGGTCGCCACCGATACCGTTGCGGCACAGCGCATCGCGGATCTGCAGAAGCTCGTCACCGAGATCCGCCGGTTCCGCAGCGATCAGGGGCTGACCGACAAGCAGAAGGTCGCCGCGAAACTGATCGGCATCGATACCGCCGACCTCACCGGGCTGCACGCCGAAATCGCCAGCCTGGCCCGGCTCACCGCACCGGACGCCGATTTCTCCGCGACCGCCGCGGTCGAGGTGCGCCTGTCCGGTGCCACCGTCACCGTCGAACTGGACACTTCCGGCACGGTCGACCTCGACGCCGAACGCCGCCGGCTGGAGAAGGATCTCGCGGCCGCGCAGAAGGACCTCGCCGCCACCACCGCCAAACTCGGCAACGAGGCCTTCCTGGCCAAGGCGCCCGACGAGGTGGTCGCCAAGATTCGCACCCGCCGCGAGGTCGCCGAATCCGAGGTGACCCGGATCGGGGCGCGGCTGGCCCAGATCACGGAGTCGGTGGCGAAGAAGTGAGCGGCGGCGAAGGTTTCGACCACGAACCGCTTGCCGGCGGTGCGGACCGGCTGCGCACCGGTCCCTCCCCGGTCGACCTCGCCGAAATGGCGCTGGTCGAGGCCGAACTCGACCAGCGCTGGGGCGAGACCAAGATCGAGCCGTCGCTGACCCGGATCGCGACCCTGATGGATCTGCTCGGTTCCCCGCAGCAGAGCTATCCCGCCATCCACATCGCCGGTACCAACGGCAAGACCTCGGTTACCCGCATGGTCGACGCGCTGCTCACCGCGCTGCACCGGCGCACCGGCCGGTTCACCAGCCCGCATCTGCAACTGGCGACCGAACGCATCGCCATCGACAACGCGCCGATCACCCCGGCCCGCTACGTCGAGATCTATCGGGAACTGCTGCCCTACGTCGAGATGATCGACGCGCGCTCGACCGACGGCACCCTCGGCGACGGACCGGGACCCCGGATGAGCAAATTCGAGGTCCTGGTGGCGATGGCGTACGCCGCGTTCGCCGAGGCGCCGGTCGATGTCGCGGTCGTCGAGACCGGGATGGGCGGCACCTGGGACGCGACCAACGTCATCGACGGGCAGGTCGCGGTGATCACGCCGATCGGCTTGGACCACACCGACTATCTGGGCCCGGATCTGGCGTCGATCGCCGGAGAGAAGGCCGGGATCATCAAGAAGTCGCCGCAGGACCTGCTGATTCCGCGCGACACGGTCGCCATCATCGCCGAACAGGAACCCGAGGCGATGGAGGTGCTGCTGCGGCGCGCGGTGGACGCCGACGCCGCGGTCGCCCGTGCCGGTTCCGAGTTCCGGGTGCTGTCGCGACGCGTCGCGATCGGCGGTCAGGTCCTGGAGATCCAGGGGCTCGGTGGGGTCTACGACGAGATCTTCCTGCCGCTGCACGGTGAACACCAGGCGCACAACGCGGCGCTCGCGCTGGCCGCGGTCGAGGCGTTCTTCGGCGCCGGCGCGCAGAAGCAGCTCGATATCGACGCGGTGCGAGCGGGATTCGCCGCGGCGGCCAGCCCGGGCCGGATGGAACGGATGCGCAGCGCGCCCACCATTTTCATCGACGCCGCGCATAACCCTGCCGGCGCGCGGGCGCTGGCCGCGACACTCACCGAGGAATTCGACTTTCGCAAGTTGGTGGGGGTGGTCGCGGTGCTCTCCGACAAGGACGCGGCCGGCATCCTCGCCGCGCTGGAGCCGGTGCTGGACGAGGTCGTCGTCACCACCAACGGCTCACCGCGGGCGCTCGGCGTCGACGAACTCGCCGACCTGGCCGTCCAGCGGTTCGGCGACGAGCGAGTCGTCACCGCGAACAGCCTCGCCGATGCGGTCGAAACCGCCATCGCCATCGCCGAGGAAGCGGGAGGCGCCGGCGAACCGGTATCCGGCGCGGGCATCGTGGTCACCGGCTCGGTGGTCACCGCGGGCGCGGCGCGCTCGCTGTTCGGGAAGGACCCCGCGTGAAGCAGCGGGCCGGAGGCGGTGGGAAGCTGGGTGCCGAGGGCATCGGCGGGCCGGCGCGGAGGAGGCAACGTGGGTAGCGAGGACGATGTGCGCGGCGAGGCCGGCGCACCGAAGCCGGGTGTACCCGCGCCCGCGACCGACCCGTGGAAGGGTTTTCGCGGCGTGATGGCCGGCGCGCTGGTACTCGAGGCCATCACCGTGCTGCTGGCGCTGCCGGTGGTCGGGGCCGTCGGCGGCGGACTCAGCTGGTGGTCGGTGACCTATCTGGTCGGCCTGGCCGTCCTGATGTTCGTCGGCTCCGGCATACAGCGCCGTTCCTGGGCCGTGCCGTTCAATCTCGGCCTGCAGGTGCTGGTGCTGGCCGGTGGATTCATCCATCTGTCGATCGGCATCATCGGCGTCGTGTTCGCGGCGGTGTGGGCATTCATTCTGGTGCTGCGCTCCGACGTCAAACGCCGCATGGACCAGGGTCTGCTGCCGAGCCAGCGAATGCAGGGCTCATCCTGACGGCTCGGTTCGGAATCCGGTGGCAGCGACGGTTAGAGTGTCGCCGTGACTGAGCAGACGTTGGTACTCATCAAGCCGGACGGCGTGGCCCGAGGCCTGGTTGGTGAGATCATCACCCGCATCGAACGCAAAGGCCTGAAGATCGCGGCCCTCAAGCTCGAGCAGGTTTCCGAGGAACTTGCCGCCGCCCACTACGCCGAACACGCCGACAAGCC
The DNA here is from genome assembly GCF_963869435.1 of Nocardia violaceofusca NBRC 14427. NCBI lineage: Bacteria > Bacillati > Actinomycetota > Actinomycetes > Mycobacteriales > Nocardiaceae > Nocardia > Nocardia violaceofusca. Next base: position 21,595 of record NZ_CAWMPM010000047.1, on the reverse strand, counting down.
GTTCTACGGCTCGCTGATCGAATTCATCACCTCCGGCCCGGTCGTCGCGGCCGTTCTCGAGGGTCCGCGCGCCATCGCCGCCTTCCGCCAACTCGCCGGTGGCACCGACCCCGTCGAGAAGGCCGTCCCCGGCAGCATCCGCGGCGACTACGCCCTGGAAACCCAGTTCAACCTCGTGCACGGCTCCGATTCCCCCGAATCCGCGAAGCGCGAGATCGCGCTCTGGTTCTGAGCTCTGCCCTTCGGCCTCCCGGGCTCGCCGTCCGGGTACCGCTGCTTGCGCCTTCGTCGCGTACGCAGCGGTACCCGAACGCCACCGTGATCATTTGCTCGTGGGTCGCGGCGACACTCCAACGGGTGATCCGCATCCGCCGGAAAAGACCTACTCAGGTGTAGGAAAGTCTCCCCGGTCGGGCCACGGAAACGGTGCGGGCACGCTCCGATGACGTACCAGTGGGTCGCTGTGTGGGATACTGGAAGCGGATGTGATCGACGCCCGCCTATCGGGGCAGGTGGCGAACGCAACCGAATGGCACCGCGGCTCGACGCCGATCATCGCTGCCCCGGACGGTTCCAAGACTCGGCTGTTCGGCGGCACGCTGGATGAGCGCTCGAGCTCAGGTGTGAAAGCCAACAGCCAGGCGCCGCGTGACCAGTTAGCCCGAACGACGTACAACAGGTGATAACCGGGCACGCGGGGCGAGACCATCAGACCTTGCGCCACAGGCGTGAGGCGAACGGACAGCGCCCCCGCGTCGGCCGCGTCACTCTCGTACGAGTGGGACGCGCCCGGGGGCCCGAGGAGATTTCGTGGCCGATCAAGAGCCGCAAGGAACGTCGCAGAGCAATGGTGATTCCACCTCTACCGAGGTGGCCGGGGTAGGGGAGGCAGCGCAGTTGCCCGAACGTATCCGGGTGCACGCGCTGGCGAAACTTCTGGGTACCACCAGCAAACGCATCCTTGCCCATCTGACCGAACTGGGCGCCGAAGCTCGCAGCGCCCAATCCAGCCTGGACCGGACCGTCGCCGAATCCGTGCGCGACGCGCTCGTTCCGCCACAGGCCGGCACCGAGCAACCGGTGGCCGAGCCCGCGACGGAACAGGCCGAGACGCCTGCTCCGGCGCCCGCCGAGAGTGCGTCTCCGGCGACCACATCCACCGCCGCGGCCGATACCGCGCAGACCGCCACCGCGCCGGAGACGGCCGGCGAACCCGAGCCGAGCGAGTCCGGCGCATCCACCGCGGTCGCCGAAACCGAGGTCACCGGTACCGCGCAGGCCGCGGACGTCGTCGAGACCGCCGGCACTGCGAACCCGGCAGTGATATCGGAATCGCCGGTAGCGACAGAGTCGCCGGCGGCATCCGGCGAGCCCGAATCGGCGCCGCACACGTCGCTGTTCACCAGCCCGTTCCAGCAGTCCGCCGCGCAGCGCGAGGAGCCGGTCGTCTTCGAGCCGGCGAGTATCGCGGCCGCGCCGCTGTTCCTGCCGCCGGATGCCGCGGCCGCCGAGGAGATGCGCCGCCGCCGGCGTGCCGAGCGCGAGGCCGAGGCCGCCGAAAAGGCCGCTGAGAAGGCTGAAAAGGCCGCGGAGAAGGCTGAAAAGGCCGCGGAGAAGGCCACCGAAAAGGTCGCCGAACCCGCGCCGGAGAAAGCACCCGCGGAGTCCGAGACCGTCGCGGCAGCAGAGACCGAGACCGAATCCGGCGACTGGGACGACGAGCAGTCGCGCGACGAGCAGGAGGACGGTGGTCGTTCGCGTCGCCGCCGCCGGGGCCGCCGCGGTCGCGGCCGGGGCCGGGGTGAGCAGCACGCCGATCACGAGTCCGACGACGACTCCGACGACGAGGACGTCGAGGCGCACGCCGACGCCGACGAATCCGCCGAGGACAACGCTGCCGAGCAGACCGGCGAGGAGAGCGACGACGACTCGGGTTCGACGCCGGAGGGTTCCACCCGCCGTCGCCGCCGTCGCCGTCGCCGCAAGGCCGGTGAGGACAACGAATCCGAGCCCGCCGACGACGATCCGCCGAACACCGTCGTGCACGAGCGGGAACCGCGTAACAAGCGCCGCACGGTAGACGAGGTGCAGGGCATCAGCGGGTCGACCCGGCTGGAGGCCAAGCGGCAGCGTCGTCGCGACGGTCGCGAGGCCGGTCGCCGCCGCCCGCCGATCCTCACCGAATCGGAATTCCTGGCCCGCCGCGAGGCGGTCGACCGGGTCATGGTGGTCCGCGAGAAGTCGTTCCCGGCCGGCGAACATTCGCATGTCGGTGCGACCACGCAGGTGGCCGTGCTCGAGGACAACATCCTGGTCGAGCACTTCGTCACCAACACCGGCACCGCGTCCATGGTCGGCAACGTCTACCTGGGCAAGGTGCAGAACGTGTTGCCCAGCATGGAGGCGGCGTTCGTCGACATCGGCCGCGGCCGCAACGGCGTGCTCTACGCCGGTGAGGTGAACTGGGAGGCCGCCGGGCTCGGCGGCAAGGAACGCAAGATCGAGCAGGCCCTCAAACCCGGCGACACCGTCCTGGTGCAGGTCAGCAAGGATCCGGTCGGGCACAAGGGCGCCCGGCTGACCACGCAGATCAGCCTGGCCGGTCGCTTCCTGGTCTATGTCCCGGGCGGGACCTCGACCGGTATCAGCCGCAAACTGCCCGATACCGAACGCAAGCGGCTCAAGGAGATCCTGCGCGATATCGTCCCGCAGGACGCCGGAGTGATCATCCGCACCGCGTCCGAGGGTGTGAGCGAGACCGAGCTGGCCCGCGACGTCGAGCGGCTGCAGGCCACCTGGAAGACCATCGAGAAGCAGGCCGAGAACGGGTCGGGCGCGCCGAAGACCCTGTACGAAGAGCCGGACCTGCTGGTGAAGGTCGTCCGGGACCTGTTCAACGAGGACTTCTCCAAGCTGGTCATCGAGGGCGACCGGGCGTGGACGACGGTCGAGAACTACGTCCGCACCGTCGCACCGGACATGCTGGCCCGGGTCGAGCGCTACGAGAACAACGGCGTCGACGTCTTCGGCAGCCTGCGCATCGACGAGCAGCTGGCGAAGGCTCTCGATCGCAAGGTGTGGCTGCCCTCCGGCGGCACCCTGGTCATCGACCGCACCGAGGCGATGACCGTGATCGACGTCAACACCGGCAAGTTCACCGGATCCGGCGGCAGCAACCTGGAAGAGACGGTCACCCGAAACAATCTGGAGGCCGCCGAGGAGATCGTGCGCCAGATGCGGTTGCGCGATATCGGCGGCATGATCGTCGTCGACTTCATCGATATGGTGCTGGAATCCAACCGGGATCTGGTGCTGCGCCGGCTGACCGAGGCGCTCGGGCGCGATCGCACCCGCCATCAGGTGTCGGAGGTCACCTCGCTCGGCCTGGTCCAGATGACCCGCAAGAAGCTGGGCACCGGACTGGTCGAGGCGTTCTCCACCACCTGTGAGCACTGCCACGGCCGCGGCATCATCGTGCACAACTATCCGGTCGAGACCGCCCCCGCCGAAGAGGGGTCCGGCCGCCGCGAAGGCCGTCGCCGTCGCAAGGACAAGGACCGCGACAAGGACACCAAGCAGACGAGCATCGCCGCGACGGACACCGCGGATGCGCATCCCGAGGAGGATGCGGCCGCCAAGCGCGCTCATCCGGTGGCGCTCGCGATGGCCGCGCATCACACCGACGAGGAGGTGGCCGAGGCCGGTGCGCCGGTCGAGGCGAAGGTCGAATCGCGGCCGCAGGCCAAGGATTCACGGGGTTCGCGCCGGGGACGCGGACGGGCCGCGGCGGCCGAGGTCGCCGAATCCGCCGAAGTCGAGTCCGTCGCAGCGGAAGCGGCCGAACCTGTGGCCGCCGAACGTGACGGCACCGAGCCGGTGGCGGCCGAACCTGCTGTTGCCGAGCCGGTCGCGGAGCCCGAGCGGCCCGTGGTGTCAGGCCGGGTCGGAGCACAGTCGGCGCCGGCCGAGCCCGCGGTTACTCCGGCACCGGCCGAGGAGAAGCCCGCCGAGCAGGCTCCGGAAACGGGTGCCCGTCGTGGCCGTCGCCGGGTGGCGCGCACCGCGTCGGCTCCGTCGACCGACAGCCGGGGCGCGGTCTTCGTGCTGACCGACGCCGATCAGGACAGCGCGCCGAAGTTCTCGCTCGACGAGCTGGCTCCGGCCGAGGTGACCCCGCGGCAGCGGACCCGTCGCCGGGCCGCCGGACGAGCCGCGGGCGCGCCGGAATCGCCGAACTGATCCGGTCGCCGGACCGGAGAACTCGCAGCACAGGCCCCGCCCGCACGGCGGGCGGGGCGCCGCTGCGGACCGCGTTCACAGCGGTGGCGCCCCGGTTTGGTGCGGGGGGTGGCAGTCCTGTAATCTTGGACAGTCGCTGCCCGGTGACAGCACCGTGTTGTGTTGAGAAAACGCTGCGCTGTCATGAGATCCGGCTCGAAACGAGCCCTCCGGTACGGAAGAAGTGCCGAGGCGGCGGTGACTATCAGACCAGTCGTACGGCGGTTGCCGGTGTCCACCGGCACGCGGCCGTGCGAGCAGAGTGCCGAGCACTAGTTGAGGAAAGAGGGCAGCCGACCGATGGCAACGTACGCGATCGTCAAGACCGGCGGAAAGCAGTACAAGGTCGCGGTCGGTGACCTGGTGAAGGTCGAGAAGATCGAGGGTGAACCGGGCGCGGCCGTATCGCTGTCGCCGGTGCTGGTGGTTGACGGCGCCGAGCTGACTACCGATGCCGACAAGCTGGCCAAGGTTTCGGTGTCCGCCGAAGTGGTCGAGCAGACCAAGGGCCCGAAGATCCGGATCCACAAGTTCAAGAACAAGACCGGCTACCACAAGCGTCAGGGCCACCGTCAGAAGCTGACGGTCCTGAAGGTCACCGGCATCAAGTAATTTCGACCTAGCGAAACCACCCGGTTTCGAATCGAGGAGTTTTCAGCCATGGCACATAAGAAGGGTGCGTCCAGCTCTCGCAACGGTCGCGATTCCAATGCTCAGCGGCTCGGCGTGAAGCGCTTCGGCGGCCAGGCCGTCAAGGCCGGCGAGATCCTGGTTCGCCAGCGCGGAACCCACTTCCACCCCGGCGTCAACGTCGGTCGTGGCGGTGACGACACACTGTTCGCCCTCGAGGCGGGCGCGGTCCAGTTCGGCACCAAGCGTGGCCGCAAGACCGTCAACATCGTGGTACCGGAGCCGGCGCAGGCCTGAGCCGCGCCGGAGCCTTCTCCACACACTCTTCGAAGCGGGCCAGGGTTTAGCAGATAAACCCTGGCCCGTTCGCCGTTCCGGGAGGCTCACCACCACCGTCCACCGAAACACAGAGGTCCAGCTGGCATGTCCAAATTCATCGATCGTGTGGTACTGCACGTCCGCGCCGGTAAGGGCGGTCACGGCTGTGCCTCGGTGCATCGGGAGAAGTACAAGCCGCTCGGCGGACCCGACGGTGGCAACGGCGGCAACGGCGGGGATGTGATCCTCGAAGTCGACCCGAATGTGCACACGCTGCTGGACTTCCATTTCCACCCGCACGCCAAGGCCGGTAACGGCAAACCCGGCGAGGGGGGCAACCGCGACGGCAAACAGGGCGGGGAACTGCTGCTGAAGGTGCCCGACGGCACGGTCGTCATCGATGACGACGGTGAGGTCGTCGCCGATCTGGTCGGCGCGGGCACCCGGTTCGTGGCGGCCCGCGGTGGACGCGGCGGTCTCGGTAACGCGGCGCTGGTGTCGCGCGCCCGCAAGGCCCCCGGCTTCGCCCTGCTGGGCGAGGAGGGCGAGGAGCGCGATCTCGTTCTCGAACTCAAATCCGTGGCCGATGTCGGCCTGGTCGGTTTCCCGTCGGCAGGAAAGTCCTCACTCGTCTCGGTGCTCTCCGCGGCCAAGCCCAAGATCGCCGACTACCCGTTCACCACGCTGGTGCCGAATCTCGGCGTGGTCTCCAGCGGTGACACCACCTTCACCGTCGCCGATGTGCCGGGTCTGATCCCCGGTGCCAGCGACGGACGCGGCCTCGGGCTGGACTTCCTGCGGCATCTCGAGCGGTGCGCGGTGCTGGCCCACGTAGTCGATTGCGCGACACTGGAACCCGGCCGGGACCCGATCTCCGATGTCGACGCGCTCGAGGCCGAACTGGCCGCCTACCGCCCGGCCCTGCAGGCCGACGCCGGATTGGGCGATCTGGCCGACCGGCCCCGCGTGGTCATCCTCAACAAGGCCGATATCCCCGACGCCGCCGAATTGGCCGAGATGGTGACGCCCGAGTTCACCGAACGCGGCTGGCCGGTGTTCACGATTTCCGCGGTGAGCCGGGAAGGTCTGCGCCCGTTGACCTTCGCGCTGGCCGATATGGTCCGCGAATATCGCGAGGCGCATCCGAAGGCGGCGCCGAAGCGTCCGGTGATCCGGCCTGTCGTGGCCGGTGAGACCGGCTTCACCGTCGCACCCGATCCGGAGGTCGAGGGCGGATTCATCGTTCGCGGCGAGCGCCCCGAAAGGTGGGTGCGCCAAACGCAGTTCGACAACGACGAGGCCGTCGGCTACCTGGCCGACCGGCTCGCGCGCCTCGGCGTCGAGGACGAGCTGGTCCGCCAGGGTGCGGTGCCCGGCGCCGAGGTCACCATCGGCGATGTGAGCTTCGAATGGGAGCCGCAGATTTCGGCCGGTGTCGATATGGTGATGACCGGGCGCGGGACCGACCCCCGCTTGGACCAGACCGACCGCATCTCCGCCGCCGAGCGCAAACATGCCTCCCGGGTACGCCGCGGCCTGGTCTCGGAGGACGAGGACCAACCGTGATCGCCCGCCACGCCGGTATTTCCGGTGTGCGCGGGCGTATCGGTCCGGTTTGTCGTCGTGCGCCACGGTGGTGGCGTGTCAAGTGAGTGAGTGTTGTTGTGACACACGTGGATTCTGACAAGGGAGCGGTAACTACTCGGCAGTCGATCCGGACCGCGCGCAGCGTGGTGGTGAAGATCGGCTCGTCGGCGCTGACCAGCCTCGAGGGCGGACTCGACACCGCGCGCCTGGACAAGCTCGCCGAGGCGATCGAGGCGCGGATGCGCGCGGGCTCGGATGTGGTGGTGGTGTCGTCCGGTGCGATCGGCGCCGGCATCGCCCCGCTCGGATTGGCCGCCCGCCCAAGGGATCTCGCGACGAAACAGGCGGCGGCGAGCGTCGGCCAACTGGCCTTGGCCCACGCCTGGGGAACCTCGTTCGCCCGATTCGATCGCGTGGTGGGGCAGGTGCTGCTGACCGCGGGTGACTTCGCCCGGCGCGAACATCACCGCAACGCGCAGCGCACCCTCGACCGATTGCGCGCCCTGCACGCGGTCGCGGTGGTCAACGAGAACGACACCATCGCCACCGAGGAGATTCGCTTCGGCGACAACGACCGGCTGGCCGCGCTGGTGGCGCACTTGGTCGGTGCGGACGCGCTGATCCTGCTGTCGGACGTGGACGGTCTCTACGACGGCGACCCCCGCAGGGGCGCCGCCACATTCATTCCCGAGGTGCGCAGCAGCGCCGACCTCGACGGTGTGATCGCCGGCAGCGGCGGTGCTCTCGGCACCGGCGGTATGGCGTCGAAGCTCTCGGCCGCCCGCCTCGCCGCCGACGCCGGCGTGCCCGTCCTGCTGGCCGCAGCCTCCGATGCGGCGCTGGCACTGCGCGACGCCTCGGTCGGCACGGCCTTCGCCGCGCGTCCGGTCCGGTTGTCGGCGCGCAAGTTCTGGGTCCGCCACGCCGCCGACAGCCGCGGCGCCATCCACCTCGACGCAGGCGCCGTCAGAGCCGTCGCGCATTCGCGCCGCTCACTCCTCGCCGCCGGTATCACCGGCGTCAGGGGTCGCTTCTACGGCGGCGATGTGGTCGACCTGCTCGCCCCCGACGGTCGCACGGTGGCTCGGGGCGTCGTGGAATACGACAGCACCGAACTACAGGCCATGGCCGGCCATTCCACCTCCGAACTGCCGGAAGGTATGCAACGCCCTGTCATTCACGCCGACGATCTGGTCAAGGTGTAGGGCTCTCGGCACCACCCCGGCCGCGCACCTGGCGAAATCTCTCGCGCTTCCGACCTCGGCTCAACCCGGCGGGGACACCCCGGGCTGGTCGGGAGTCGTCGGCGTATCGGTGTTCGGGATCGGGCCGGTGATACCCGGCTGACCTTCCTGGTCGGTGAGCGGAGGCGCCGACGGATCGGGTGGCACGGGGGCCGGAGGTGGTGTGGGCGCGGGGGGTTGGAGCGGCGGAGCGGATGCCGACGGGTCGGGCGACTGCGGGGCGGGAGGTGGTGCGGGCGTGGGGGATTGGGGCGGTGGAGCGGATGCCGACGGGTTGGGCGACTGCGGGGCGGGGGTGTCGGATGGTGGCGCAGCCGGTGCGGCGGGGGCGGGGGTGACGGGTGGCGCGTCATCCGGGCCGGTCGTCGGGGGACCCGGCGGTGGCACCGGACTGCTCGGGCTGGACGGTGCGGGTGGCTGTGTCGGGTCCGGCGAGGTGGGGGCGGAAGAGGCCGGCGGCGCCGGGGTCGGCGTGGGGCCCGGATCGTGCGTCGGCAAGGCGGGTGCCGGGGCCGACGAACTCGGGGCCGGGTCGCCGGGAGTGGGTGCGGGTTGCGTGTGGGGAGGCGCCGGTGCCGTGCTCTCGGGTGCGGGTGCGGGTGCGGGTGCGGGTGCGGGTGCGGGTGCGGGTGCGGGTGCGGGTGCGGGTGCGGGTGCGGGTTCGGGCTGCGGCGACGCGGGTGCACCGGGCACAGTGGCCGAGTTCGGAGCTTGGTCCGGTGTCGAGGGCTCGGACTCGGACGACGGTGGGGCGGTAGGGCTTTGGAGCGCTTGCGGACGGTCGCCGTTCGGGCGCGCGGGAGCGCTGGGCCGCGGTCCGGCCGGGTCGGCTTGTGCCGGGGGTTCGGGCAGCGCCGGGACCGCGGTGCCCGCCGCGGAGTAGGCCGGTTTGTAGATCATGTTCATCGCCAGAATCGCCTCCTGACGCATGACCTCCTCGGCGATGCGCGCATCGATCACGTGCGCGGCCTCCAACACTCGGGCGATGGCGCCCACCGGCCCGGAATCGCCCGGTGGCGGTACCGCCAGTTTGACCGCCTCCGCGGCGCCGGCGACCGCACCGAGCCGCGCGCCGACCTCGCCGAAGACGGCGGCCAATTCGTCGACGGAGGCGGCGAAACTGTGCGCGCTCGCGGCGGCGGCCTCGGCGGCCGGGCCCTGCCAACCGGCATGGTCCATGATTCGTTCGACCTGTGAGCGGGTGGCCGGCATCGAACCGGTCAGCGTGGCGGCCGCCTCCAGCCAGATCAGGGAGGCCTGCAGAATCTCACCGGCCTCGATCTTCTCCGTTCCGGTGTGGATCTGTTCGTGTGTCATGGACTCGAAATGTTCCATGGCGCTGACGTATTGGGGGTCGGTGTGCGATGCGGCCGGCCCGTAACGGAATTCGGCGCTCATCGTGACAGTCCGGACGAGATCGCCCGCAGCGCGGCCGCATGCGCGGAATCGGCCTCCTCGTAGAGCCCGGCGCTGGTCAGGAAGGCCTCTTTCATGCGGTAGGCGGCGGCGATGTACTGGTCGAGTAGTTCGGCCGCATCGCGCGCCTTGCGGCCGAATCCGGCCTGCAACTGCTGAGCGGAGAAGAAGCCCCCGAATCCGCTGAGCTGCGCCACCGAATCGAGGCGCTGCTGTAGTTCCCGAAGCCGGTCGGCCTGCTGCTGATAGATCTCCGCGCACCCACGCGCGGCCGCCGGATCGAAGGTGACGGTTCCCCCGCGCGCGGCCTGTAAGAAACGGGTGATATCGGCCTGGCTGGTCTCGATCGTCATGCGCACCCCTGAGATCGGTCGGTCCGATCAGCCTAATGGGGAGGGCCGGAGGCGGCAGCGGAGCACTACCACGTACGGGCTCCCCATCGGGCTGCAATCACACAGCCGACGGGGAACGCCCGGAGGGCGGCTTCCCGGTGAGGCTGCAGGTCGACCCAGCTTACTGGTTCCGGCGATGTCCGGTCAGCCCGAGTTGCCCGAATCCGCGCCCGTCGCAGTCATCGCGGAATGCGTTTTTGCAGGTGAGTGCCGATCTGCTGCCGGCTCGCGGGCACGATATGGACTTCGTCGCCCGCCTTGATGAGATAGCGCCCGTCCTCGGCGACGTCGATCCACGTGTAGTACAGCGGCGCGGGCGGTGTGGGCCGGTCCAGGCCGGCCTCGATGCGGATATGCCCTTCGGCGCTATGCGGTTTCAGCAGCAGACGGCGGATGCGCGGCGCCGGCGGTGAGACCGGCCGCGGGCAGTCGTCGTCGCGTATCGCCTCGGTCGGTGCCGAGCGGGCGGGTTCACCTCCGGCCGGGCAGTCGGGCAGCAGCGCGGCGATGCGGGCGCCCAGTTTGCCGGTATGCCCGATCGACATTCGGATGGATCCGCCGAATCCGGGTGTGCGTCCCGGTTCCTGGATCGCGAGCACGGCGTGGTCGTAGATCGCCGCGGCCACCGCCCGGATCTCGGTCCCCGGACTGTGTGCGCCGCCGATCGCGACCACACGGGTGTGCGGTGCGGCCAGGATACGCAGACAGGCGGAAAGGTCCGGGTCCGCGCCGAGCGGCAGCCGTGCCTCGAGGGTTTTGCGCAAGGTGGCCGCCTCGTCCTCGGTGCGCGGGGTTTCGAGGATGCGAAGGGGGAAGGGATGGCGATCGAGGTCGGTTTCGCGCCAGATGTGCGCGAACTCGTCCGGTGTGAATGACCAACTCACGCCGAATTACACCCTCCACCGATCGTCACGAGCCTCAACGTAGCGTAGCCGCGCTCCCGGCGGGCGGCCAGCCGATCTTGTTCGGATTTCGGTTAACACCGGCGAGCGCGGCCGGTATATCGAGACAACGCCCCGGTGACCGCCTGCGCACCGCGGCCGGTGGGATATCCGATCACCGGTATTCCGAAACGGAAACATTTCAGATATACCGTTACGAACTCTGCGAGCGACCGCTGGGCAGGCGCACGGTCCGCGATGACAGGAGACCTGGTGCACGAATCCGAAGCGGGCCTTGCCGAAGCGGCGGATGCCGGCGGGAAAGCGGCCGGGCTGCGTCGGTTGCGTGATGCGTCGTTGCCGGTGCCGGATTGGCTGGTCGTCGAGCCGGAGATGTTCCAGCACATGCCCGCCGAGATCGTCGCGGCGGCAGCGGAATTCGTTCGCACGCCCGATCTCGACGAGGCGCTGGTCCGCGGTGCCCGGTTACGCGCGAGCATCATGACCGCCACGCCCCCGGATGCCCTCGTCGCGGCGATGGACGAGGTGTGGCAGCGCCTGGGCCGTGCCCCGGTGGCGGTCCGGTCCTCGGCGGCGGTGGAGGACGGCACCGCGTATTCGTTTGCCGGGCAGTTCGATTCGTTCCTGAACGTCTCGGGGGCCGAGGCGATCGCGTCGGTGGTGACGGCCTGCTGGGCGTCGGCGTTGTCGCCGCGGGTGATCAACTACTGTTTCGCGCACGGACTGGCACTCCCGGAGATGCCGGCGGTCGTGGTGCAACGCCTGATCGCGGCGGAGACCAGCGGTGTGCTGTTCACCTGCGATCCGAGCACCGGCGCCACGGACCGGATGCTGATCAGCGCCGTCTACGGTCTGGGCGAAGGGCTGGTCTCCGGCGCCGTGGACGCCGATACCCATGTGGTGGACAAATTTTCGGGCACGGCGATCGATACGGTGTTGGGCGAGAAGGCGACTCGCTACCGTCCCGACGGCGACCAGGGGTGTATCGCGGTGGACGTCGATCCCGCGCTGCGGGCACGCCCGGCGCTGACTCCGGAGCAGGTGACCCGGCTGATCGAGGTCGGCCGCCGGATCGAGACGGCGACGAACGCCCCGCAGGACGTCGAGTGGGCCTTCGACGCGGAGGACCGGCTCTGGGTGCTGCAGGCGCGGCCGGTGACCACGGTGGTGGGGGACCCGTTGCGCGGCGCCGGTGAAGCGGTGCCCGACGGTGATCTGCGAATCTGGGACAACTCCAACATCATCGAGAGTTTCAGCGGCATCACCTCACCGCTCACCTTCACCACCGCGGCCGATATCTACGGGCGGGTGTACCGCGGATACGCCGAATCCCTGGGGGTGCCGCAGCCGCAGGTCGCGCAGACCGACAGCTGGACTCCGGTGCTGCTCGGCTACTTTCACGGCCGCGTTTACTACAACCTGCTGCACTGGTATCGGATGGTCGGCATCGCGCCGGGCTATCCGCTCAACCGCCGGGTACTCGAGGCAGCACTCGGCGTGGCCGAACCACTGCCGGACGACATCGCGAAGACGTTGCGCCCGTTCACCTTCGGCAATCCGCTGCGGCGGGTGGTGTCCCGGGCCCGCACCACCGTGATCTATCTGCGCCGCATCGCCGGGATCGACGCGATGATGCGGCGGTTCCTCGACGATTTCTACCGCGTCTACGACGATTTCGAATCCCACGACGACAGCGCCGACACCGGGGCGCAGGCCTACGCCCGCTATCGCGAACTCGATCGGGAACTGGTGCACCGCTGGGGTCCGATGATGGTGCTGGACGCGATGCTGCTGACCCTCACCGGCCTGCTGTACGTCCTCACCCGGATTTTCCTGCCGAAGGCGCCGGAGTGGTTCCTCTACGCCGTCGCCGGGCCCGGGGCCGACGTCGAATCCGCCGAGCCGGCCCGTGCCATGTCGGCGCTCGCCGCGATCGTGCGGCAGCACGACGATCTGCGCAAGCTACTGGAAAGCACTGCCCCGGAGGGCATTTACGACGCGCTCGTTACCGCGGGCCAGGACGAGTTCCGGGCGCGCGTCGACGAGTACATCGACCGCTACGGCTACCGCAGCCTCGACGAACTGAAGCTCGAGACGCCGGATCTGCGGGAGGATCCGTCGGGCCTGTTCGTCATGCTGCTGGCCGCACTGCCGGAACAACAGGATCGCGCCGCCGACGACGCGCAACGGTATCTGGATGCGCATCTGCGCGGTTGGCGCCGCGCGATCTACGAACGGTTGCGACGCAAGGTGTCTCGCTGTGCGGGGCATCGGGAAAGTCTGCGCTTCTGCCGCACCCGCGCCTTCGGCATGGTCAAACGAACCATCCGAATCATGGGACGAGACCTGGTGCGGCGCAATATCATCGACGAATTCTCCGATGTGTTCTACCTGACGCTGCCGCAACTGCGCAGCTGCTACGAGGGCGGCGAGACGGCCGGTCTGCGGGCGGTGGTCGCCGCCCGCAAACAGCAGCGCGCCGCCGACGCGCGCCTGGTCGCACCGGCCCGCTTCGTCACCCACGGTGGCGGTTTCGGCCCGGCCGAACTGGCGGCGGCCGGATGGGTGCCGATCACCGACACCCCGGCCGCGACAGCGGGTTCGGTCTTCACCGGTACGCCGTCGGGTGGTGGGGTCGGCACGGGCCCGGCGGTGGTGGTCGACGAGCCGCGCGACGTGGCGGGCGGTGTGCTCGTCACCTATCGAACCGATCCGGGATGGGTGGCGGTGCTGCCGTCGGCGACGGCTCTCGTCGTCGAGCGGGGCAGCCCGCTCACCCATGTCGCCATCGTCGCGCGCGAACTCGGTGTGCCGACGGTGGTGCAGATTCCGGGTGTCACCAGATCCGTCCGGACCGGTATGCCGTTGCGGGTCGACGGCAGCAGCGGAACCGTCACCGTGCTCGAAGAAGGGGAGGCAGCCGATGCCCAGTGAACTGCGGAACACCGACGACGACCAGGCACTGGTGCGCGGCTGGCTGGTGAATCCCGCCGCCACCACCGGCATCCACCTCGCCGACGAAGCCGACGGCTGGCAGTTCCGCAGCTACGCGGAACTCGCCGAACTGACCTGGTCGGTCGCGGGCCGGCTCCGCGAACGAGGTCTCGGGGGCGGTGACGAGGCCGGGGTCTGCGTCGTCATGCCGACCGGATTCCCCTGTGTCGCCGCCTTTTACGCGGTGTGGGCGTGCGGTGGGGTGTTCACGCCCATCGCCCCGCCCATGTTCGCCGATATGGCCCAGTACATCTCGCATGTCGCGGCGATCCTCGACCAGGCCGCACCTCGCGTGGTCGTGACCTCCGTGGAGCTCGAAACACTGGTCCGTGAGGCGATGACCGCGGCCGGACGTGCCGACGAACCGGTCGTCGTCGGCGACACCGGATCACCCGCCGACCGGACGCTCGCAACCGCGGCCGAGACGGCACTGCTGCAATTCACCTCCGGGTCCACCGGAACCCCGCGCGGCGTGCGGGTGTCGTGGCACAACCTGGCCAACAACATCCGGATGATCAGCCGGCTGATCGACTGGCGACCCGGCGAGGCGATGGTCTCGTGGCTGCCGCTCTACCACGATATGGGCCTGGTCGGCGCATTCCTCACCACCGTCGCCAATCAGGGTGACCTCTATCTGATGCGGCCGGATCAGTTCGTGCGCGATCCGGCGCGCTGGCTGCGGGCGATGGCGCACGCCCAGCACTCGCCGTCGCCGTCGTTCGCGCTCGGTTATGTGGCACATCGGGTTTCGCCGGACGACATCGCCGATCTGGACCTGTCGGGATGGCGGACCCTGGCGGTCGGCTCCGAACCGGTCGAAGTCGAGGATCTGCGGTCCTTCGCCGAACTCACCGGCGCGCGCGGTTTCTCCGCTCGGGCCTACACCCTCGCCTACGGTCTGGCCGAGGCCACGCTGATGGTCACCTCCTCGGCGCGCGACCGGCCGCTCACGGCCCTGCGGGTCGATACCGCGACCCTGCGCCCCGGTGAGCCGGTGCGGATCGTCGCGGAGGTCGTACTCGCCGACGACCGGTGGGTGAGCGGCCCGGGCTGGATCACCGGCCTCGGCTACTCCACTCCCGAATCCACCGTCGTGGTGGTGGACGAGGACGGCCGCGAACTGCCCGACGGGGTGCTCGGCGAAATGGTGGTGATCGGCGATTCGGTCGCACTCGGGTATACCGACGGCGCCGGCGGCGCGACCCGCATCACCGACGGCCGGCTCTACACCGGCGACGCCGGATTCCGTTACCACGACGAGGTTTTCGTGCTGGGCCGGATGGGCACGAGCCTGAAGGTGCGGGGGCGGTCGGTGTTCATGGAGGACATCGAATCCCGGGTGGCGCGCGAAACCGGCATCACCAAGGGAAAGCTCGCGGCGGTCTCGCTGACCGGCGGCGCCGCACCCGGCATCGTGCTCTTCGCCGAAACCGCTCCGGGGGAGTGGATCACCCGGGCCCGGACCGTGGTGCGCGGCGAACTGGGCCCGGCGGGGACCGCCGGCGTCGTCACCGGACCGCGCGGCTTCATCCGCCGCACCTCGAGCGGCAAACCGCGCCGCCGGCACATGTGGCAGCTCTACACCGAAGGCCGATTGGCGGGCGCCACCGAACATCCCGGCGCCGACACCACGGCGACGAGTGTCTCCACCGCGCCGGCGCTGTCGCTCGATCGTGCCGAGCGGTTGCTGGCCGCGGCACTGGAAACGGTCTCGATCCCACCGAATTCCGCCGCCCTGTTCGAGGGGTCGCTGGCGGAGGGATTCGGTAACGAGGGTTCCGATATCGACTTCCTGATCGTGGCGCCCGGTGACGAGCAGATGCCGACGCTACCGACCGTGGTGTTCGCCGACGGCCGCCGCATCGAGATCCGCACCCGATCCGAGGCGCAACTGCGCGCGCAACTCGAGCGAGTGACCGGCGCGGGCGGTGATCTCGACGAGGATGTGCTGAACCGCTGCCAGCGGTTCCGCAATGCGACGGTGCTGCGGTCGAGCGCGGCCGTGGATCTGGACGGGTTGCTGGCGCTGGTGGCCGCCGACGGCTTCGCCGAGACCGTGTCCGGCTGGTGGGCACGGCGGAGCCGCCACGCGCTGTGGTTCGCGGTCGCGCTGCGCGCCATGGGCGCGGACGCGGAAGCCGACGGGTGGGCTCGCGACGGCCTGCTCCAGGCGGTCAAATCGTGGGCCGCGACGCGTGGGGAGACCTATATCGAGACGAAATGGGTTCCGCGACAGCTGGATCGGCTCGTGGCGGCCGATCCCGGTATCGCGGAGCGGGTCGACGCCTACCGTGCACTCCCGCCCGGCGCGACGCTCGACGAGACGCTCACCCTGGCCCGGCGATTCGGCATCGACGACGTCACCGACGATCCCGATCGGATTCTGCTGGCCCGGGTCGACGGCGTGACCACGTGGCCCATCGGCGACCGGATCCATGTGCTGCGCGACGATCGGGACGTCTTCGCACTCTCCGACCGCGGCGCCGCGGCGTGGCGGGGCGTGGTCACGCGCAAGTCGGTCGCCGACATACTGCGCCGGGCGCCGATCGGCACGGAACTCGCCGAATTCGTCCGCCTGGGCTTCATCGGATTGTCCCTGCGCGGAGGCGAGACATTGCGTCCCGCGCTCGCCATGTGCAAGCCGGTACGCCCGGTCACGCCGATTCCGTCCACGCGGATGCCCGCGCTCGGGCTCGCCGGTGGCGGCGCGGACCGCGAGATCGCGACCCTGTCACCACTTCCGGCCCAGCGATTCGTCGCCTGCGCGATGGAGGTGGTCTGGTCGAACGTGGTGCTGGAGAACGCCCGCGAGGACCTGATGGGGGCGGTGAAAGCGGGGCAGGGTGCCGTCGCCGATATCGCGGCGCATCGCGTGATCGCGATGTGCGTGCGAATGGCGCTGTCCACCTACGGTATTCACCCGCTACCCCCGGATGTCGCACCCGGACGGACGCTGGCCGCGATGGTGCCGGATGCCGGACCGCTACGCGAGCTGGTCGACCGCGCGTCGGCCCCGCGTTTCTCCGCGGTCCTCGGATCGGGCGCGAGCGGCCTGGACGAGCTGGCCGTGCTGGACGAACTCGCGGCCGCCGTGCGTGAGATCGCCGGGGGCACACAGTTTCCGGCGTCGTTCGATTCGCGGGAGCAATGGCGGCGCACGCTCGACATCAGCTACGACTGGCTGCGCCCGGCCGCCTATCTCGATACCGAACTGCCGCTCGACGAGGCCCGCGACCTGCTCGGCTCGGGCGGGCGGCAACCCCACCAGCGCGACGGAGGACAGTGATGACGAATGTGGACGGCCCAGTGGCGGAACGGGTGCGCCGGCTCGTCGTCGCGATGGCGCCGGCTCCGCCCGCCGACCCGGGCGACCGGTTGCGGCTGATCGAGGATCTGGGATTCGACTCGCTTCGTTTGATGGAGTTGACCCTCGTGCTCGAACAGGCCTTCGGACTACCGCGTTACCGGCCCGAACAGCTGGCCGGTGTGCGCCGTATCGGGGATGTGGTGACCCTGATCGAGGAGGTGCGATTGTGACCGGACACGACGCCGTCCTGGTGACCGGCGCGGGCGGCCTGATCGGTGCGGAGGTGGTGGCGCGCCTCGGCGCGGCGGGCCGGCCCGTGGTCGGGTTGGTACACAGCACTGCGCGGATCATCCGCAACGACGGTTCCGAGATGGACGGCATCGAGACGGTGCGCGGCGACGTCCGGCGGCTGGGTTTCGGCCTCTCCGGGCACGACGCCGCCGAACTGGGCTCCCGCGTCGGCATGATCGTGCACTCGGCCGCGACCACGGCCTTCGACGCCACCGCCGGCGACTACGAGGAACTGAACGTGCGTGGCACCGCGCACGCGATCGAACTGGCGCTGTGCTGGAACGTGCCGCTGGTGTACGTGAGTACCGCCTACGTGTGCGGGATGCGGGCGGGTGTGGTCGCCGAGGCGGAACTCGATGTCGGGCAGGCCTTCGGAAACGGCTACGAGGACAGTAAGTTCCGGGCCGAACGCCAGGTGCGCTGCACGCCGGGGCTGCGCTGGGCGGTCGTTCGCCCCGGTGTCGTCACCGGTGCCACCGGCACCGGCGTGATCCGCGATTACAAGAACCTCTACACCGTGGTGAAGCTGATCGTCGAGGGCAAGCTGCGCTCACTGCCCGGCCGCTACGACGCCACGATCGCGCCGGCACCGGTCGACTTCGTCGCCGACGTGATCGCCAAGGCCGCGACCGACTTCGATTCCGCTGCGGGACAGACCTTTCACGCCGTCGGCGCCGATCCCCTCTCGCTGCGTGACATCTCGGACGTCCTCGCCGAATATCCCTCCTTCCAGGTCGCGACCTTCGTGCCCGAGGCCTCGTTCGCGGTGGAGGATCTGGACCCGCTGGAGCGTGAATACTTCCTGCGCATCGGCGCGCTCTACACGAGCTACTTCGCCCGCCGACCGCTGTTCGACACCACCGCGACACATGCCCTGCTCGGGCGGGATTGCCCGCCGAGCGGCAAGCCGTATCTGCGACTGCTCCTCGACCACTGCCTGGAGAGCGGCTACCTCGGCGATCCGCTGCCGTCGGTGACCGAGATCCTGGCGCGCTTCGGCCCGGACGCGACCGTGGGAGGCAGCCGATGAATCTGGCGCAACTGCTGGCGGCGTCGACTCCGCTGCCGGCCAAGGCGGCCGCCTATGCCGAGGACACCTACGTTCAGGAGACGGTCGACGAGCTCGGTGCGGCCGGCCTCGACGCGGCCGACTTCTCTCGCCGATATTCGCTGCTGCTGCTGAAACCGGATGCGATCGTGGCCCGGGCCGTCGAACCGACACTGCAGTGGTTGCGGGACAACGATTTCCGTATCGTCGCGGCGCGCACCTGCGCGGTGGACCGGCATCTGGTGCGCGCGCTGTGGTACTTCGCGTGGAATATCGCCTCACCGGAGCGGCGGCGGCTCGCCGATCTGCTGACCGAGATCTCCGACGCGCTGG
Organism: Nocardia violaceofusca NBRC 14427; assembly: GCF_963869435.1. NCBI lineage: Bacteria > Bacillati > Actinomycetota > Actinomycetes > Mycobacteriales > Nocardiaceae > Nocardia > Nocardia violaceofusca. The sequence continues at coordinate 2,855 of NZ_CAWMPM010000047.1, read as the reverse complement.
TCCTCGTCGTCTCCGGCGAACCCACCGCGCTGCCGACCCCGGTGCGGCTCACGGCGGCCAAGGGCCCCACCGATCCGGTCAAGCGGCAGCCCGGTGAATTGCGTTATCTGCTGGGCAGATACAGCTACCTGCTGAATCTGGTGCATTCGCCCGACGATCCGGCCGACGTGCTGCGCGAGTTCGCGATCTACTTCGACAGCGACACCCGTGCGCGGGTGCTGCGGGAGATCGAGTCCGGGCGGGACCGCGGTGTCGAAGCCGCCGCCTGCGCCGCGGAGCTGTATTCCCGCACGCCCGCAAGGGATTTCGGGCGTTCGGCCGCCGCCGCGCGACTGGTCGCCGACGTCGGTGACGTTCCGGCGGACTTCGATCCGGATCGCGACGAGGACTGTGCGCTGATGCTGCGTCGCGCCTGGGCCACCGGCCGCGCGATCGATCCCTGGTCGGCCGTCGTCCTCGGTTCCCATGTACTGCCCATGCGCAACGGCGGGCGGCGCCAGACCCTGCCCCCGGTATCCGCACACGACTGGTTGGAGGCACGACCATGACGATCGACACCGCGACCATCCCGACCGCGAGCCACGTGCACACCATCTCCCGCCATCTCGCCCACCGCTGTGCGGTGTCGGAGGTCTTCGTCACCTCGCTGCACGCCGCGCGGTCCGACGAGTTCGTGGTCGGCGCCCAGCTACCCCGCATGCACGCCTTCTACGGCGACCACCTGGCTCCGTGGGACGACACCTACGACCCCATGCTGGTGATGGAGGCCGCCCGGCAGGCGGCGATCGCTCTCACGCACGAATACTTCGGCGTACCACAGGATTTCGGGTTCGTGGTGCGCACCTTCAACGGTGCGGTCGCGGAGAGCGACAGGTGGGTGATCGGGTCCGCGCCCGCGGATCTGGTGATGTCGGTGCAGATTTCGCGCCGGCATCGGCGCGGCGAGGTGCTGCAGGGGGTGGATATGGTGCTCGACATCGAATGCGGGGGTGAGCCGCTGATGATCGTGGACGGATCCTTCACCTGGGTGTCGCCGTCGCGGTGGGAGGCGCTGCGCGGCGGGTTGCGCACGGGGCTGGGCCTCGGCGACATCGGCGCGGCGCTGCCGCCCGGGCAGCCGGCCGCGGCGGTCGAGGTGGGCCGGGCCAACGGGCGCAATGTGGTGATCGGCCCGTTGCGGCGAGTCGGCGCGGCCGCGGTCGCCGAGCTGGCGATCGACACCGGCCACCCGATCCTGTTCGACCACACCGTGGATCACGTGCCCGGCAGTGTGCTGCTCGAGGCGGCACGGCAGACGGTCACCGCGATGTCGGTGTCCGAGCCGAGCCGGCTGATCGGGGTCTCCAGTTCCTTCGAGCAGTTCGTGGAGCTGGACCACCGCGCCGAATGTGTGACCCGCCCCTCGGATGCCGTTCCGGGACAGGTCGATTGCGAAATTCACCAGTGCGGAGCGGTGGCCGCCCGCATCGGCCTGCGCTACGACACCGACGAGGCGGAATGCTGAGCGGTCGCGCGCCCACCGGCCGGTCCGAGCAGGCTTCGACTCCGGGGCGACGTCGCCTGGGCGGATCGGCCGTCGCGCGAATCGCACGCTTCACCGTCGCGCGGTACGAAACACATCATCTGCTCTACGCCGTCATGTTCGTCCTGGCGGTGGAGGGCACCGCGGCGGTGGTGTCGCATCCGGACCTCGCGTGGCGTCCGGGAGGGGCCACGGCGGTGCGGATCGTCGTCGTCGCGGTGCTGCTGCTGTATCTGCGCATGGTGGACGAGATCAAGGACCTCGACTACGACCGGGTACACAACCCGGATCGGCCGCTGGTCACGGGAGCGGTGAGCGTCGGCGAATTGTGGGGTGCGATCGGGGCGCTCGCGGTGTTGCTGACAGCGGTGTCGTCGCTGCTGTCGTGGTGGTCGGCGGTGCTCGTCGTCGCGGCGATGGGGTACGGCCTGGCGCTGTGGGGGCTGGAGGGCGTATCGGCGCGGATCCGCGGCGATCTGCTGCTGAATCTGGCCGTGACCTACCCGGTGCAGTTGTGGATCATCGCGTACCTCGTGCGTTCGGCGATCGACACCGGTCAGGTCGAATCCGGGTGGCGGACAGCCTGGGTCGCGCTGATCTTCGCGGGCGCCTTCCTCCATTTCGAATTCGCGCGCAAGACGGCGGCGGACGCACGCCCTGGGCAGTGGTACTACTCGAATGTCCTGGGGGTGCGGGGGAGTGTCGGCGCGATTGTGGGCTGCGCGGCCCTCGCGGTGGGTGCGGAGGTGGCGCTGAGCCGGCCGTGGGACCATCCGCTGCCGTGGGCGACACTGGCGTGGATTCCGGTGGGACTGTTGCTACTTCCGGTCCTCGTGGCCGGATCGTTCCTGACTCGCTCGCCGGAGCGGATGCGACCACCAGTTCCCCCGTCCGAGTCCGCGCGAAACGGAGCGGCGTCGCCCGCCGCGGGCGAGTCGGATTCGGCCACCCGCGCGTATCCCGTCGTTCCGGCTGTGGTATTCGTACTGGTGTTGTATCTGATTCTCATCGCCACCGCCGTGACCTGGCGATAGTTCCCATGGCGGGCAGGGCCTCACGCCCAGGGGCATCGGAAGGCCACTGAAAGGGCAGTGACCGGGCCGCCGCGAGCGCGCACGCTTGGAAGTAGCACCCGGCGCCGCAGGATTGCCCCCTTCGCATCGTGCGGCACACCGGATCCGGCGCGGTTTGCCCTTGCCGCGTCGGGCTCGCGGTCCGGTGTCCCGTTCGTGGCGTCGGGTGCAACCACGACCCTTCCGGAGGTATCCGATGTCCGCCGCCTCGCAGCCGTACGGCCGCGCAGCGCGGACCGGCCCGGGCGGGCTGCGCGGCC
>NZ_CAWMPM010000046.1:0-60141 GCF_963869435.1 Nocardia violaceofusca NBRC 14427 | reverse complement strand
GCCGCCGGGTGCCTTGGCGGCGCCCTTCATGGCCAGACCGCCCGGCTTGGCGGCCGGAGCCTCCGCGGGTGCTTCCGCGCTCGCCTCGGCGGCCTCCGGCTCCGGAGTCGCCTTGGCGCCCGGTGCTTTCGCGGCGCCCTTCATGGCGAGGCCCTTGCCGCCGGGCGCCTTACCGCCACCCTTCATGGCCAGACCGCCACCGCCGGGCGCCTTGCCGCCGCCCTTCATCGCCAGACCCTTACCGGCGGCCGGCGCGGCCTGCTCGGCGGGGGCCTCGGCCTCGGGCTCGGCCGTCGGCGCGGCTGCCGCTTCGGCGGCCGGTGCCGCGGTCTCGGCGACCGGTTCGGGAGCCTTGGGCTGCTGGATCACCTTCAGGTTTTCCGACAGTGCCGCCGGCTCGACCCGGTCGATCGACTGCAGCATCAGCTGCGCGACATCCACGACCTCGACGCCCTGGCCGACCTCGCCGGAATCCTTGCGCGCGGTCACACCGTCGGTGAGCATCACGCGGCAGAAGGGGCAGCCGGTGGCGATCAGCGACGGCGAGTTGCCGCCGTCCAGGGTGGCCAGTGCCTCGTCGGTCCGGTCGAGGTTGACTCGCTTACCGAGCTGTTCCTCCATCCACATCCGGGCGCCACCGGCGCCACAGCACATCGACCGCTCGCCGTGGCGCGGCATCTCGGTGACGTTCGCGCCCGAGGCGGCCATCAGCTCACGCGGCGCGTTGTAGATCTTGTTGTGCCGGCCCAGGTAGCAGGGGTCGTGGTAGGTGACCTTCTCCGACACCGGCTTCACCTGCACGAGCTTGCGCTGCCGCACCAGCCGGTTGAGTAGCTGGGTGTGGTGCACGACCTCGTAGGTGCCGCCCACCTGCGGGTACTCGTTGTTGAGCGCGTTGAAGCAGTGCGCACAGGTGACGACGATCTTCTTCTTCGACGGTTCCACACCCTCGAAGACCGAATTCAGCGTTTCGATGTTCTGCATTGCCAACTGCTGGAACAGGAATTCGTTGCCCGCGCGGCGAGCCGAGTCACCGGTGCAGGTTTCCTCCGCACCCAGCACCATGAATTTCACGCCGGCGGTGGCGAGCAGTTCCGCGACGGCCTTGGTGGTCTTCTTGGCGCGATCCTCGTAGGCGCCGGCACAGCCGACCCAGAACAGATATTCGTACCCGTCGAAACTTTCGGCGTCCTGACCGAATACCGGAATATCGAAGTCCAGCTCCGACATCCAGTTCAGCCGATCCTTGGCGTTCTGACCCCAGGGGTTGCCCTTGTTCTCGAGGTTCTTGAACAGGCCGGCCAGCTCGGAGGGAAATTCCGATTCGATCAGAACCTGGTAGCGACGCATATCGATGATGTGGTCGACGTGCTCGATATCCACCGGGCACTGCTCGACACAGGCGCCACAGGTGGTGCAGGACCACAGCACCTCGGGATCGATGATGCCGTTGACATCCTCGCCGCCGACCAGCGGACGCTCGGCCTCGGCCTTGGCCGCCTCGGAGATCTTCGCCAGCGCGGCCTCGTTCGGCTTGCCCTCGGCATCGACCAGGCCGACCTCGTCGCCGCCCATATCCTTGCGGCCACCGGCGAGCAGATACGGAGCCTTGGCCGCACCGTGGTCCCGCAGGGACATGATCAGCAGCTTCGGCGAGAGCGGCTTACCGGTGTTCCAGGCCGGGCACTGGCTCTGGCAGCGACCACATTCGGTGCAGGTGGTGAAGTCCAGCCAGCCCTTCCAGGAGAAGTCCTCGATCCGGCCGGCGCCCAGGGTGTCGGTATCGGGGTCGACGTTCTCCATATCCAGGGCGCGACCCTTGGACATCATCGGCTTGGCCGCACCCAGGGCGACGCCGCCGTCGTCCTCGCGCTTGAAGTAGATGTTGAAGAAGGCGGAGAACCGGTGCCAGGCCACGCCCCAGGTGATGTTGCGACCCACGTAATAGAGGAACGCCATGCCCGACATCAGCTTGATGAACGCGAAGATCGACACCATGGTCGCGTTGGCGGGCAGCAATTCGGCGACCCGCATGGTGAAGAAGTCCGTCGCCGGATTGCCCTCGCCGTTCAGCGCGATCTTGCCTGCCTTGACGAAGATCATGCCGAGGCCTTCCATCAGCACGATCGCTTCGATCACGTAGGCGGGCCCGAACTTCGAACCGCTGAAGCGCGACAGGCGCTGCGGTACCCGCGGGTGATTGAGCTGGCGAATGGTGATCAGCGTCAGGATGCCGACCACGGTGCCGATGCCCATCAGCTCGTCCCAGAAGTGGTACACGCCCCAGTTGCCGATGATCGGCCAATGGAATTCGGGATCGAACGTCTGCCCGTACGCCTCGAACCACAGGATGGCGCCGGTGATGAAGCCGATCATCACCAGCCAGTGCGCCCAGCCGACGGTGCGGAATTTGTTCATGCGGGTATGCGCGATGAACTCGACCAGCATCGTCTTGAGGCGTGGGAAGAACGGTCGCCAACGATCCGGCGCCGGCTGCCCGACCCTGATCGCGCTGAAGATCTTCCACGCGCCGCCGATGAACGACGCCCAGCACACCAGGCTGAGCACCGCTCCAATCGTGCCCAGCGTCACTGTCAGGGCATTCATGTCGCGACCTTCCTTCGGTTCCACGAGCATTCCGGCGACCGGGCTGGGGTCGCCGTTGGTTGCTCGTATCGTAACGGGCAGTAAGTTACCCGCCGGTAACTTATCTGTCCATCGTATGATGCACGAGTGGTCTATCCCAGGTTGTGGGGTCCAACCGTACTCAGGGTGTGACCGTTCTCACGTGTTGGCCTGCGGTTTTGGCGTGGTCGCGGTCGTCTGACACGGTAAATCCCGGCAAATCCGGTGTTCGAGCCAGGTCAGGCTTACTCGCCGCAAAGACGAACAGTTGGCGAATCGGTCCTTAATTGTTAGGGCACATAACAATTCTCGCTTTCGGTCGGGGTATTCGACTAAGCTCACCTCGTCCTGCTTGCTGTGTGCACCTTCACACTGCTCGGGGAGGTCCGTCAGGTTTGAAGTCGGGGTTGATGGCCTGACGGATGCGTGGGCTCTCGCGGAGAAGTTGCGTGCGGCAAACCCTGATGACGGATTGGAAAACCGAATGAAGCTCCGCAGAGGTACTGCGGTCGCCGCTATGGTCATCGGCGCAATGACCGTGGCGTTGGGAACTGCCAACGCCGACCCTGCACCAGCCCCGGCTCCGGCCGCCGACGCCAAGCCGGGGATCGACTACTCCACCAAACTGGTCGACAAGACGGTCGTCACCAAGCTCAAGAACGGCACGTTCGAGCTTGTGGAGAAGCACGGCGCGACTCCTGATCAGAAGCAGCAGGTCGTCGACATCAAGGATCAGGCCGGCAATGTCGCCCTGGAGATGCCGATCGACTACCGGATCGCGGGCGTTCAGATTCCGATCAAGCCCGTGCTCAAGGACAACGGCACGGTGCTCGAGCTGACCCCGGACAAGCCGGGCAATGTCGACCTGACCAAGCCGGTTGCCGCCGCCCCCGTGGCCGCGGTCGCGGAGACCAAGGCCGACCAGCAGACGCCGATCCAGGCCGACAAGCCGGTTCTGGTCGCCAAGGACGTCGCCTCGCCGATCGAGAACCAGCGCGCGATGAGCGACTTCGCCACCAAGTTCGGTCTGGCGACCGCGATCGGTGGCTTCGTCGGCACCGCCATCGGCGCCGTGATCGGCTGTGTCGTCACGATCGTCGCGGGCTGCATCCCGGGTCTGGTCACCGGCGCGGGCGTCGGCGGCATCGTGGGCACCGTCGCCGTGGGCGGCCCTGCTCTCGTCGCCGCGGGCGTCGAGCTGGTCAACACCATGCAGGCTGCCGACGGCAGCACCCAGTGGTCGGATGCGGCCATGGCGGCGGCCAGCGGTCAGCCGCAGCAGGCCAACCAGCCCAGGTAATTCACGGCGCGGAGCCGGTGATCAGCCGGCTCCGGGACGTGTACGGCCCGTCTTCCTCGTGGAAGACGGGCCGTTGTCGTTGGGCTCGTCGTTGCGGCGGTCAGGCCGTGTGCATCCGGAGCCGACCCGTGTAACTCACCTCGCCGAGCGGTTTCCCGAATTCCGCGAAGGACCGTTCGGCGATCTCGAACCGCCTGTCCTCGCGCACCAGAAGTACTGTGCTGCAACGAGTTCCGTGCCAGTCGTTGGCGACGAAGCGGGCCGATACCGAGCGTTCCTGCTCCGGCGACAATCCGGTGTGCGGTAGTTCGGCATCGGGTGCGATGGTGCGGTCGGCCAAGACGTCGAAGTAGTCCTCCACCGCCGGGGAACCGACCACCGCGCCCAGCGCGCGCACGCCGTCGCGCACCTTCGGCCACGCCGTGGCACCGGTGTCGGTGTGCACGCCGCCCACGCCTGCGGCGGTGTGACGATCCGCGATGCCCGTCGGCCGTCCGGAGCCGGGTGCGGCCGAGCCGAGCAGGGCGGCATTGGACAGCCCGTGCACTCCGGGCGGCAGGGCCAGCGGAGTGGCCGCGCTGCGATTGCTGTGCCACCACAGTGTCTCCAGATCGGAGACGACCAGGTTGTAACCGTTGTAGTCGTCCAGATCGGCCGCAGCGGTGCGAACGAACTTCTCCGGTGCCGCGGAGCCGGTCAGATAATCCATCAGCAGAGCGCCGCGGGAGCGGGCATCGATGCGCTTCTCGGCCGGGCCGCGCACATTGGTGACGGTCGCGAAACGACCGGCCTCGGGGACGATTCCCAGCCAGGTGCCCGGCACGCCGTTCGGGGCTCCGAGATCACGTCCGGCCAGCAGATTCGGCCGCTCCGGCCACCATCGCATCGATTCGGTTGGGCGCGTGTAGAACTCGTCCCGATTGGCCGCCACGATCAGCCGATACTCCGGATGCGCGCGCCACCCGATCAACACCAGACACATAACTCCAGCATGCACCAGCCGGGTGAACACGAGTTCGGGACGGCAGCCGGCGGGTGGGGCCATCGCAAGCTCCCGCGGAGCCGACAGTTCCCGCAGAGACGACAGCTCCGCGGAAACGACAAGGGCCCGGCATTTCTGCCGGGCCCTCGACGATGCTCGAAGCGCTCAGTTGGTGCGAATCCGCAGACCCGGGTTGTCGGAGAGCACCTGGTTCACCGGCTGCGCGAACAGCTGCGGCGCATCACCGGTCAGGGCACCGATCAGGTTCGGGATCTCGCAGATCGGGTAGTCGGCCACCGAGGAGGCGCTGGAGATGCCCAGTGCCAGGGTGCCGGTGACGATCGGGCCGCCCGAATCACCCGGCAGCGCACAGATGTTCGCCGAGAACGACTGGGTCAGATCGCGGTCACCGACCTGGACGGTCTGATCCACCGCGTTCACCACGCCACAGCTGAAGCCGGTGCGCGAACCCGACTTGCAGACCGGGGCGCCGACGACGGGGTCGGCCACACCGGTGATCGCGATCGGCGCGGCGCCCGGCACCCGAACGAGGTTGTTGGCGAAGCGATCCCGGCTGCCGGCGTCGATCGAGACGATCGAGTAGTCCTGGTTGCCCAGGATCGACTTCTGGAACGAGCCCAGCTGGGCGCCGATGTGGTTGCCCGGCAGCAGCTCGAACATGCCCGGCGCGTTCGCGGTACCGGCCGCCGGGATGTTCGGATCGCAGTGTCCGGCAGTGATGTTCACCGGGTTGCCGTTGCGGTCCTCGCCGTTGAATCCGGTGGAGCAGACCAGCTGCATCTTGCCGGCCACCGACGCGTAGGAGTCGCCGCCCGCGCGGGGCGCGTTGGGCTGCTCACCGGCGATCGGCTTCACCTGCGGGTCCGACTCCGGCGGGCCGACCGGGGGTGCGGCCATCACGATCACGTGCGCCGGGTCGACGAAGCCCGGCATCGGCACGCCGGCCTTGTCCACGCGCACCGCGATGCTGTTGTTGACGGTGTCGATCACGACACCGCGCACGGCCTGCGCGACACCCTCGGGCTGGCCCGACAGCCACTGCTGGAAGGCGTTCTTCTCGCTGCGCAGCACGGTCTGGCTCTTGGCCACGTCCTTCACGCCGAATCCGGCGTCCTGAGCGGCCTTCTTCGCGTCGTCGAGGCCTTGGCCCGGGGCCAGTGCCACCACGGCCTTACCGGCGTCGTCGAGCCACGCGCCCGCGAACGCCTGCGGGAACTGACGCTGCGCGGTCGCCGCGAACGCCGCCACGTGCTGCGCCACATCGGCGCGGTGCAGATACTCCTCCGGCGAGATCTTCAGGTCGCGCTGTACCGCCGCAGCCAGCTCGGCGGGCAGGGCGGGCGCCGGGGCGGGCGCGGGGTCCGCGGAAGAGGTCGCCGCGAGCGGCCCGAGAACCAGAACCGCCGCCGAGGCGGCGACCGCCGCGCTGCGGAGGCGGGTGCGCGGGGCACGTCCCGCGGCGGACGAAAGTCGGATGCGTGGCAGGAGCATGAGGCGACTATATGGGGTTTGCGCGGCTATGCCTACTTGTCGCGGTCTTTGGCCGAACTCACACCGGGCATACCGGAAATCGATACCCGCTGTTCACCCGGCCCGGATCGCGCCGAGGGGCACGTTCGGCCTGCGAACGTGCCCCTCGGCGCGATGGAAGGATCGTCAGCCCACGTTCGGGCGAGTACGCACCGTGATGCCGGCGCCCAGTCCGCCACCGGAATTGGCGTCGATATCGCTGAGGATCTGCCGGATCGGGATGCCCAGCGTGGCGGTGCCGCCGTACTGCGCCAGGTCCATGTTGGCGGCCTTGCAATCGGGTGCGTCGGCGGCGTTGGAACCGCTGGTGATGCCCAGGGCGAGGGTGCCCGAGACGATCGCGCCGCCGCTGTCGCCACCGAGGGTGCACGCCGAGCTGGCGAAGCCGCGCACCGTCTTGGATTCGCCCTCGGCGGTGAACAGTGCCGTCTCGACCCGGTCGGCGACCACGAATCCGCAGGTGAAGGTGGACGATTGGCCCGACTTGCAGATCGGGGCGCCGGTGATCGGCTCGGCGACTCCGGTCAGGGTGAGGGTGGTGCCGTTGGCGCCGCGCACCGAGGGCTGATCCATCCCGGCGGTGATCGCGCGCTCGTTGAGCTTGATCACCGAGTAGTCCAGTCCGGTGCTGCCGCCCAGTTGCGCCTTCACGAAGGTGCCGAATTGCGGGCTGGCCTTCAGATTGCGCAGATTCGGCAGGTAGACCCCGGCCTCGGAGTCGCCCTTGCCCACATTCGGATCACAGTGTCCGGCACTGATGTTCAGCGCGTTTCCCGCGGCGTCGATGCTGTTGAATCCGAAGGAGCAGACGTCCACCGACTTCAGCGCGGAATCGTCGAGGGAGGTGGGTGCGCTGATGTAGGTGTCACCGGCCATCGGGCGATGCTCGACCGGACCGCCGCCGTCGGGCGAGAGCACGACCTTGACGTTGGCGATCAGCGTCGGAAGGTTCAGCAGGTGACCGGCCGGGGTGTTCGCGACGCTCAGCACCAGCTGGCTGTTCAGGAAATCGATGGCGACCGAATTGATTCCGGCCGACAGTTCCCGCGGCAGCCCGCCGATCCACTTGACGAGCTGGTCGAGTGAGCTCTCCAAGTTGTCGGCCGAAATCGGTGCCAGGCGAGTCTGATAGCCGGCGGAGTTGGCGATGCGCGCGGCGTCGAGCGAGGTCACCGCCATCACCGGCTTACCGTCGGCGCCGAGCCAGGCACCGGCGAAGGCCTGCGGATGTGAGGACCGGAAGTCGCGGGCGTAGTCGCGCAACTGCTGAGCGCGGGCGGCGCGGTCCAGATACTCCGCGGGCGACATCTTCAGATCGCGGCCGATGGCCTGCACCAGTTCCGGCGGCAGCTGGTCGGCTGCCGACTGGGCGGGCGCGGGATCGGCGAACGCGGGCGATGTGGCGATCCACGGGCCGAGCAGAAGGGTCGAAGCGAGGGCGACAGCAGCGGTTTTCATCGACGCGCGTGCCACCGAGGCGCGTCCGATCGTGGCGCGACGCGCCGCCAACTTGCGCATGGAGTCCCTTCGTCAGGCACATACGTGCCGGCCACCCGTGGGCGGTAAACCATTGGGTGGCAACAGCCCTCGACCATCAAGCAGACCGTCCGCCCGGTGCAAAGTCCGGGACGACCGGTCAGCGCATCACTTTAGGGCACAACGGCGTGAGTTTCGCTACGAAATCATCACGGAGTTGGCGGACTACTGCACCTGGAAGCCCGGCAGCGGTAACTCCGGCAGGCCGCCGGGGGCGGTCGTGGTGGTCCGGGGTGTGGTCGTCGGCCGCCTGGACGTGGTCGTGGGCAAGCTGGGCGGCGCAGTGGTCGGGGTGACGGCCGGTGGCGGCGGAGGCGCAGGTGTGGTCTCCGTGGTGGTTTCGGGATACTCCTGCGGCTGCTGCTCGACCGTGGTGGCCGGTGGTGGCGGTGGCGGGGGCTGGATCGTCGTCGTCACCGGCTGGGTGCGGGCGTCGGCCTGTCCGGAGACATCGGAGGCGGGCACCTGCGTCGGGCTGCTGTCGCGATACATCAGTGCTACGGCGATCCCGCCGACGATCAGTCCCACGACGGCCGCCGCCGAGGCGATCAGCAGGGGTACGCGACGCTTCTTCACCGGTTCGGGCGGTGGGACCACCTCTGCCGCCGGAACGGCCACGGTCGGGGTGGCGGGGGCGGGCGGCGGTTCGACCGCCGGCACGGCCGCCGAATAGGCCTGCATGGTGGCGTCGGAGGCCTGCACCGCGGGCAGCACATCGGTGACCACCAGCGCGTTCTCGGCGCCGGCCGGATCGGGCGGAGTGGTTCCGGCCGGGGTGGCGAGCACGGCGGCCAGGGCCGCCCGGGCGGCATCGCGCGCGGGTCCGCGGCTGTCGCCGGCCGCGGGCAGGTCGGCCTCGCTGACCAGAACCACCGACCGCAAACCCAGGTAGTCCAGGGCCTCGCGCAAACCGCGCACATGTTCGGCGGGCCAGTCACCCGGGTGGGTGGCGTAGAACTCGGCCGGGCCGTTCAGATGTTCGGCGGCCAGGTTGATCAGGCAGAACATCGCGGTCGCCACCAGATCCTCGGCGCGGTAGGCCTCCCCGTCGTCCACGGTGATACCGGCGGGATCGCCGACCGCGCGAACGAATCCGGTGATCGAGTGGGTATGTCCGGGCGGCGCCTCACCGCCGAGTGCGGTGTCGCCGTCGTCGGACATGTGCAGCACCGACTCGCGCGCGATGTACAGGGGTTCGGGCGTCTCGTCGGTCTCGCCACCGCTGGTGACGATCGCCGCGACGCATTCGTCCTCGGCGATCCGCAGGCCCACCCCTGTGGCCATCCTCAATACCTCGCTTCGGTGTCTCGAGCGCGCCGATCACACGAGTAACGAACCGTGTCCCATTGCGCGGAGCATCGACAATAACTCCGAGCGCGACCCGGCCCCGATTCGACGCCGGATCCGCGCGACATGATGCTCCACCGTCTTCGCGGAGATGTACAGCCGAGCGCCGATTTCACGGTAGGTCAGGCCCAGCAGGACCAGTTCGGCCACTTCGCGCTCGCGTTCACTGAGGACCGAGGCGGCTGCCGGTTCGGGGGTCGTCGCGGCGCGCGGGGCGGCCGGGGTCCGCTCGGGCGCGGCCGAGGGCCGGGAGCCGGTGCGCACCGTGCGGGCCAGTTTCAGCAGGGCCGTCGCGGTGGCCGGATCGCCCGCGCTCAACGCCGCCTCACTGGCCAGCCGGGCGGCATCCCAGACCATGCCGATCGCGGCCAGGCGTCGGACCGCCGCCGTCACCCGATCCTCGGCGACCTCACCGCGCAGCACCAGCACCCAGGTGCGTCCCGCGTCGGCGAGGATCGCGGCATGCGGATCACCCGCCTGCGCAGCCGTTTTCAGCAGTCGAGCGGGCGGCATCAGTTCGTCCGGGCGCTCGTGCGCGATCGCGGCCTGAATCTCGTACCAGTGGAATACATTCGCCCACGCCGGGGGATTTCCCGCGCTGCGCAGCACATCTCGCGCCGCCTCCACCAGCCGGGTTATCCGCTCCTGTTCACCGAGGCGGATGGCGGCCAGCCACAGTTCACCGATCGGCAGCAGGGCGGGCAGGTCGGCGTCGACCTCGTCGAAGGTCGGATAGGCGGCCTCCCAGGCGCGCAGCAGGACGCCGTGATCACCCGCGCGGCGGGCCAGTCCGACCAGGACGCCGTGCGCGAGCAGCCGATCGCGCGGCGGCAGAGCGGTGGTGTCGACGGCCGCGACCGTCTTCGCCGCGGTCTGTTCGTCGCCACCGAGCATCGCCGTCCAGGCCGTCAGCACCCGGATCTGCGGATCGTGCGGATCGGTGCCGCGCAGAGCGTCGGCGGCGCGGCGGGGCTCGCCCATACTCAGGCACAGCAGTGTCGCCAGCGCGACCGGAGCGCACGGCAGCATGCGGTCCTCCTGCGCCGCGGTGCGGGCCAGCTGGATCAGGGCGGCCGCGGCCGAGGTTGCGGCACTGCGGGATTCGCCGGTGATGCTCTGCGCCAGCGCGGTCGCGAACCGACCGGTGCGGGCGTTGGTTTCCGTGGGCGGCCACTGTGCCGCCGAACCCGACACCGCCCGCGCGTCGCCGACCGCGCCGGCGAGGTGGAACACCGCCGCGGCGGTCGCCCAGTCGGCGCCGGTACGGGTCGTGCCGAGCCACGAATACAGCTGTACGGCCCGGCCGATCAGCCCGCGGCGAGCCTGGACGCTCGCGCAGATCCGCACGGCGGCGGCCAGTTCCGCGGGTTCGGCGTCGGTGCGCGCGAGCACGGGTTCGGCCAAACGCAAGGCGGATTCGTCGTCGCCGCCGAATACCGCCGCGGTGGCGCGGGGGACGGCGATTCGCTGCGCCTCGTACCCACTGGCCACGGCGGCGGTGTAGTAGCGACTCGCCTCACTGCCCGCGTTGTCGGCCGCGGCGCGGAGGAATTCGGCAAGTCGCTCGTCGCGGACCCCGGATTCGGCGAGCTGCAGGGCCGTGTGGTCGCGCAGGAGCCCGGCCTCGAGACGGGCGGTGAGCAGGCGGCGCTGAATCGAGACGAACCGGCGTTCGCCGACCAGGGTGCGCAGCGGTTCGATGGCGGGACTCAGCAACAGGTCGGCGTCGGTGATCAGGGCTCCGGCGCGGGCCCGGTCGACGAGTCCGACCGCCGTCGCCTCGTCGGTGCCGAGCACCTCGGCCAGCTCACTCGGATCGAGGCCGGCGCCGGTGGTGGCGACCGTCAGGACCTCGAGCAGCTGCGGTTCGGTGTCGTCGAGAAGCGTTCGCGCCCACGAGGTCACGGCCTGATCGACCGCCTCGATTCCGCCTTCGAGCCGGGTGGCACACGCCGCCGTGAGCGCCGCCACCACACCACCGGGGATGCCGCCGGTGTGCCGGTGGATGTGGTCGGCGACCGCGCGCGGCACGGTCATCCCCAATTCGCGGGCGAACGGAGCAATATCGGCGGTCCCCAGCGGGCGGAGTTCGACCACCCGGCCGCGCCGCGACACCGCGTCCGCCAGGGCGCGCAGGGCGGTGTCGTGCGGTTGCGGCCGGGTCGCGACGATGATCGTGCGCGGATCCGATTCCACGGCGGCACAGAGCTTTTCCAGCTGCAACTGGTCCAGGGTGTGCGCGTCGTCGACGACCACGGCGGCGCGGGTGTCCGGCGGCGTGGTCGTCGCGCTCACATCGTCGAAACAGCCGATACCGCTGCGCCGCAATCTGTTTCGGATGGCCGTGAGCAGCGTGGTCTTCCCGGTGCCGCCCCGTCCCCGAATCAGGTAGACGAGCGGATCCGGCGAGCCCGAATCCAATTCCCGGAGAATCTCCCGCGCGCCCGGAATGGCGCCGAATGCGACCGCGAGGTTGCCGACCACTGTCACCGATCCTCAGTTGCCTTTGTGGGGCAGCACTTGGCCTGGGAGCTGCACGGCCGTGTCGACTGCGTTACCCGCCTGATCGAGCCCGTTGTTCAAGACGTTGCCCAGTGAACCGCCGGGAGAGCTCGGCACTGTGGGCTGGGAGGGAGCCGACGGCGCCGAGGGAGTCTGCACCGGCACCTGCGGCGGCGCCTGCGGTGCGGGGCTGTTGGGCGCGGGGGAATCGGGCGCCGGGGAATTCGGTGCCGGAGCGTTCGGCGCGGGCGCCGCGGCGGATTCGGGTGCGGGCGCATTCGCCCCCGCCGAATTCGGAGCGGGCGAGTTCGCCGCTGCCGTGCCCGCGGCCGGGGTCCCCGCGGAGTTGTCGGCGGCCGTGCCGGTGTGGTTCGTGCCGGTGTGGTTCGCGGCCGTCGCCGGGTTGCCCGCCTTCGGATGCGCGGGGTCGGTGGCGCCGGCCGGGGCGACTCCGGCCGAGGTCGACGCCGCATGAGCCGCGGATGTCGCCGCCGCGGGGGAGGGCGACGAGTTCGAGGGACTTCCCGCGGTGCCCAGGGCCAGGGTGCCGGTGGCGACCGCGCCCACGGCGATCGCGGCGCCGGCGATGAAGGCGACGCGGCGCCACCGGCTGGTTCCGGACGGCGCGGTATCGGCCGGCGGCGGTTCGACGGTGGCCCGGTCGCCGACCGCCGGTAGGGCTGTGGTCGTGGCGTCGTCGGAAACCGGTTGCGCCGCAGCGAAATCGGGCTGGAAATCGGGTACGGCCAGGGCCGCGGCATGACGCCGAGACTCGGTGTACAGGTCCGCGGCGAGCAAGGTCGCTCCGCGCGCGCTGAGCGAACCGGGATCGGCGACGGGGGCGATCGGGATCGCGAACTCGCCGGAGATCAGTTCGGTGAGCAGGCCGATCGAAGCGCCGCCGCCGGTGAGCAGAATTCGGCCCACCTGGTCGATGCCCACCCCCGCGCGCCGGACCGCCTCGTGCACGAGGCTCAGCGAATCCGCGAGCGGACCGCGGAACAGATCCTCCACGTCGTCCCGGACCAGGCGTACATCGCGCGCGATACCGGCCAGGCGGACCGGCACCACCGTGGCGGTGTCGGTCGAAAGCCGGTGTTTCGCATCGGCGCAACGGTTTCGCAGTATCGACAATTCGCGTTCGACAACCGGGTCGAACGGATCGAAATCCGTTTCTCCCAATGCATTTGCCAGCACGTAGCGCATCGTCAGCAGATCGAATTCGGCGCCGGACACCTCGGTGGAGCGAACCGGTTCGCCCAGTAGTCCCGAGTGCGGACCGGAACCGACCACCGAGACCGTGGTACCGGTGGCGCCGGAGTCGTAGACCACAACCGGGGTATCGGCCGGGAAGGGAGTGCTCGCCTCGAGCCGGCGGAGCGCGGCGAGCGGTTCGGAGACCAGGACCACCGCCTCTGCGCCGGCGCGGTCGAGCGCGCGGCGCTGGGCCTCGACGATGTGTGCCGGCCACCACGCCGGCACCGTCGCGACCGTGGAATCCGGATCGAAATCGGCGACGACCTGGGAGATCGTTTCGGCGACCAGATCGGCGGCAGCGACCGAGGAGCCGTCGGGCAGGAGAATATCGACCGGATCGCCCACGCGGGACAATAGATTCTCCGACAATTCGGGCGCCGATCCGAAACGGTGGCGACGAATGTGAACAGAGACATTTTCCGGGTCGGCGCTCGCGGAAGTGGAGCCGGTCGCGGCAACCGTGCGCGACGACCCGACCGTGATGCCGAGCGTCAGGCCCTGTGTCATTCGAGAACCCCTGTCGTTGGTATTTGCGGTCGTCACGAATATTTACGGTCGTCACGATCTATCCCACTGTCGGTTGCCGGGGGGCCGTCGTTACCGCTGATCCGGAAGGTTCGGGGAAAGTCCCCTAATGCTCCCGAATCCCCTATCGGCACCGATACGGAAATCAGGGGATTCGCCCCGTTTCGCGTAACGCCGGAGCTTCTTAGCGTGAAAGGCAATTCGACTGCTGCGGATCGACACGATGGTCCGCCGATCCAGGAGACGATCTGCGATGACCCCGAACGCCATTCTCGAATTCATCCTCAACCTGTTGCGCGACCACGAGGCCGCCGTCGGTTACTGCACCAACCCGACCGAATCGCTGTGCGCGGCCGGGCTGGAGGCGGTGACGCCGGAAGATATCGCCGCCGTGGCGCCGATGGTCGCCGAATCCGCCCTGGTCACCGGCGGCTCGCAGCTCGCCGCCATCGTGGCGGCCGGGGGCGGGGCGGCCGCCAACGGTGGACTCGGCGCGGCGGCCGGTGGTAGCGGCGGGCTCGCCGGTGGTGTGGCCGGCGAGGCGGGGGCGATCAGTGAAGCCAACCTGGGAGCCGGGGCCGCGCTCGGCGGAGAAACCGGAATCGAGGCCGGTACGGGCCTCGGACTCGGCGCGGGACTCGGCGCCGACCTGGGGGCGGGGCTGTCCGCCGGTCTGGGCGCGGCCGCATCGCTCGGTGCGGGCGCCGCGGCCGGACTCACCGCCGGACTGGGCGCCTTGACCGGGGTCGCGGTCGGCCTCGGCGGCGCGGTCTCCGGCACCGGCACCGCCGGTACCGATCTCGGCCTCTCCGCCGGGATCGAAGGCGCCGCCGACACCGTCGCGCAGGTCGGCGCCGACCTCTCCACTCAGATCGGAACCGGCATCCAGGCCGGAATCTCCTCCGCCGCAACCGGTTTGACCGAAGCCACTGCGGGACTCGGTGCCGGGCTCGGCGGAGCGCTGAGCGGCGCGGCCGAAGCAGGCGCAGGCCTGGGCGCCGAACTCAACGGAGCACTCGGCGGCGCAGCCGAAGCCGGCGCCGGCCTGGGCGCAGCCCTCGGCGGAGCACTGAACGCCGGCGGGGAACTCGGCACCGGACTCGAAACCGGACTGGGCGCGGGCCTCGGCGGTGCCCTGAGCGGCGCGGCGGAAGCCGGAGCGGGACTCGGTGCCGCCCTGGGCGGTGCGGCAGCAGCCGGCGCGGGCCTCGGCGGTGCCCTCGGTGGCGCCCTGAACGCGGCCGGTGACCTGGGTGCGAGCCTGTCCGGCGCTGCAGGCGCGGCGACCGGCGTGGGTTCGGAACTGGGCGGTGCCCTGGGTGGTGCGGTCAACGCGGGTGCGGGTCTCGGTGGTGCGCTGGGTGGTGCTGTCAACGCCGGAGCTGATCTTGGAGGAGCGCTGGGTGGTGCCGCCAACGCGGGTGCTGGTCTCGGAGGAGCGCTGGGTGGTGCGGCCGAAGCCGGTGCCGGCCTGGGAGGTGCCCTGGGCGGCGCGGCAGCGGCGGGTGCCGGACTCGGTGGTGCCCTGGGCGGTGCCGCCCACGCGGGTGCCGGACTGGGCGGTGCACTGAGTGGTGCGGCGGACGCCGGACTGGGTGGTGCGGCCAGTGCAGGTGCTGGTCTCGGTGGTGCGCTGAACGCGGCTGGTGATTTGGGTGCGGGGCTGTCCGGTGCTGCGGGTGCGGCGACCGGGGTCGGCTCCGAACTCGGTGGTGCGCTGGGTGGGGCGGCCAACGCGGGAGCGGGTCTCGGTGGTGCCCTGAACGGTGCTGCGAATGCCGGTGCGGGACTGGAGGGTTCGCTCGGGGACGCGGCTCACTCGGGTGGCGATCTGGGTGGTGCTTTCGGTGGTGTGACGCAGGCCGGAGCAGACCTCGGTGGAGCTCTCGGGGGTGCGACCGAGGCGGGTGCGGGACTCGGTGGTGAACTCGGGGGTGCCGCGAATGCGGGCGCGGGACTCGGGGGTGCGCTCGGTGGAGCGGCGAATGTGGCTGGGGGACTGGGTGAGTCGCTGGGTGGTGCGGCGAATGCCGGTGCAGGTCTCGGCGGTGCCCTGAACGGTGCCGCGAACGCTGGTGCAGGTCTCGGCGGTGCCTTGAACGGTGCGGCGAATGCCGGTGCCGGACTGGGCGGTGCCGTCAACGGTGCGGCGAATGCCGGTGCCGGGCTCGGAGGTGCCTTGGGTGGTGCTGCGAACGCTGGTGCCGGGCTGGGCGGTGCCTTGAACGGTGCGGCGAACGCCGGTGCCGGGCTCGGCGGTGCGCTGGGGGGCGCGGCGAACGCTGCCGCGGGGCTCGGGGGTGCTACCAGCATCGGAGCCGGGCTCGGTGGGGCGGTGGCCTCGGGGGCGCAGGGCGCTACCGGGCTGGAGACCGGGTTGTCGGGTGGTCTCGGCGGCGCGGTGCACAGCGGCGCAGATCTGTCCGGGGCCGCGGCTTCGGGTGCTCATGCGGCCGGGGATCTGTCGTCCTCGCTGTCGGGTGCGGCGACGTCCGGTCTGAACGGCGCGACCGGCTTGGGAACCTCGCTGTCCGGATCGGCCGATGCGGGAGCGCACACGGCCGGCGACTTGGCGACCTCGCTCTCCGGAGCCGGCGCATCGGCCGTGCACGGTGCGGGCGACCTGGGGACGTCGTTGTCCGGCGCGGGTGCGGGGGCTGTCCACAGTGCGGGCGATCTCGGCGCGTCTTTGTCCGGTGCCGGCGCCGGAGCCGTCCACAGTGCCGGTGACCTGGGTACGTCGTTGTCCGGGACCGCGGCGTCGGGTGTGCACAGTGCCGGTGATCTGGGCACGTCGTTGTCCGGTACGGCGGAGTCCGGTCTGCACGGTGCGGGCGGTCTGTCGAGCTCGCTGTCGGGCGCGGCGGATTCGGGATTGCACGCGGGTGCCGATGCGAGTTCGGGTCTGGCGGGCTCGGTCGACTCGGGACTGCACGCCGGTACGGATGCTTCGTCGGCGCTCTCGGGTACGGCCGCGGGCACCTGGTCCGGTGTCGATGTGTCGCACGCGTTCGGCAGCGGCGTCGGGACCGATATCTCCGGCGTCGGCGCCTCGGGTATCGGCGGCGGCGTGGACAGCGCCCTCGGCGGAACTGCGCACAGCGGCATCGACAGCACGCTGGCGGCGGGCGGTAACGGCTCGCTGTCCGGCGGGCTCGACACCGGCGGTCACACCGACTCGAGCCTGTTCGGCGACGCGTCCGGCCATGCCTCGACCGTCACCGATACGCACGCCTCCGGTGACATCACCGGCGGACTGCTGCACTGAGGGTAGCGGCGAAGTACTGAATTCGGTAACGAAACAGGTTGGGGTGCAACGAAAATGAGCAGTGTGGTCGCGGCGAACACCGCCCCGGAGGTGCCTGCCTCACCGCTGTCGCGGATTCTCGCCGAAACCATCACCGCCGCGCGCACCGCCGATCGCGACGATCTGGTCGGCCGGCTGGAGGTGCTGGCCGGCCGGATCCGCGACCCCCGCCGCCGCATCGTGGTGGTGGGGCTGGGCAACCAGGGCAAGAGTCAGTTCGTCAACGCGCTGCTGAATCTCGACATCAGCCCGGTCGGTGACGATGCAACCACCGGGGTGCCGATCGTGCTCGCTCACGGCCCGCAGGCCCGGGCCGAGATCGTCATCACCACGCCGTCCGGTGACGAGCGGGACAATCGGCGGATATCGGTGCCGCTCGGCGATATTCACACCGTCACGCCGCGGTCTCCGCACGGCCGGGTGGCGCGGGTGGAGATCGAGCTGCCGAATCCGCTGCTGGCCGACGGGATCGTCGTCATCGACACCCCGCCGGTCGGCGGTCACGCGACAGCCACGGCCGCGGCGGTTCTCGCCCTGGCCCCGGCCGCCGACGCGGTGCTGGTGCTCTCGGACGCCTCCACCGAACTGACCGAACCGGAGGTCGACTTCCTGCGGCAGGTGCGCGAATTGTGCCCGGCCGTTGCCCTGATACTCAGCAAGATCGACCTGTATCCGCATTGGCGCCAGGTCATGCAGGCCGATCAGGCGCATCTGGAACGTAATCGCCTGGCCCTGCCGATCATTCCGGTATCGGCGCTGCTGCGCAGTCACGCCATGCGGCTGCAGGACCAGCAGCTGGGCCGGGAATCCGGTTTCGGTGTGCTGTTCGACTTCCTGCGGGAACAGGTGGTCGCCCGGGATCAGGCGGCCGCGCAGCGCGCGGTGGCGCTCGATATCTCCTCTGCCGCAGAGCATCTCGCGCTGGCCCTGAGCAGCGAGCTGGTCGCTCTGCGCGACCCCGAACGCGGTGCGGCGGCCATCCGCGAACTGCGCACCGCCAAGGCGCAGGCCGAGGAGCTGCATCGCCGGACCGCCGCCTGGCAGCAGACGCTGGGCGACGGCATCACCGATCTGGCCGGCGATATCGATCACGATCTGCGAGATCGGTTGCGCGCCATCGGCAGAACCGCCGAGGAGTGGGTCGACGAGAACGACCCCGGGAGGCTGTGGGATCAACTGGAGCAGTGGCTGATGCAGACGACCGACACCGCCATCGGCGACAATCTGCTGTGGACGCATCATCGCGCCATCCACTTGGCCGAGCGGGTCGCCGAGCACTTCCTGGAGTTCGGCGCGGTGGATCTGCCCGCGGTGCGGTCGGGTTCGGAGCTGGAGGAATCGCGCGTGGCGGGGGTGACGCTGGCCGATCTCGAGCCGGATCTCGGCATCGGCCACAAACTGCTCGTCGGTATGCGTGGTTCCTACGGCGGCATGGTGATGATCGGTCTGGCCAGTACGGTCGCCGGCCTGGCCCTGATCAATCCGGTCTCACTGGGCGCGGGTGTGCTGTTGGGCGGCAAGGCGTTTCGTGACGACAAGCGGGAGCGGCTGGCCCGCAAGCGCAGCGAGGCGAAGATGGCGGTGCGCCGCTACCTCGACGATGTGAGTTTCGAGGCGGGTAAGGAGTCGCGCGACCGGCTGCATCGCATTCATCGCATTCTGCGCGATCATTTCACCGGAATCGCCGACCGGAGCCTGCGCTCGATCAACGATTCGCTGCAGGCCGCGCAGGACGCCGCCGGCGTGGCCAACGCCCAGCGCGCCGAGCGGTGCGCGGAACTCGAGCGGCAATTGCGCGTGGTAGCCGAACTGCGACGTCATGCCGATGTGATGCTGCCGCCTGCGGGTGCGTCCGGACGTCATGCGCGCGGGGCGCAGTCGTAACCCACGGCACCGGGATTCCCAGACTGCTCGGGTACGGTCGACGCGTGAGTTACCAGGTCAGCGACCAGACGCCGGGCATCGTGGGGGAGGCGCGCCGGTTGGTTTCGGCCGCCCGCCAGGCCTACGCGCCGCGTTCGCGCCCCGCCGCGATGCTCGGTGACTGTGCGCGCCGTCTCGACCAACCGCTGCGGGTCGCGCTGGCCGGGCAGCTCAAGGCGGGTAAATCGACATTGCTGAATGCGCTCGTCGGACAGGACATCGCGCCGACCGATGCCACCGAATGCACCCGGATGGTGACCTGGTACCGCCACGGCCCGGCGCCGCGGGTGAGCGCCCTGGCCACCGACGGCGCGAGCGCCGATGTGGTGGTGCGGCGCACCCCCGGCGCCGACGGTCTGCCCGGGGCGCACGGGTTGAGTTTCGATCTGTCGGCGCTGCGCTGGAACGCCGCCGGTGAGCACGAGGTCGACCATCTGGATGTGCAGTGGCCGGCCGCCACCCTGGCCCGCACCACGATCATCGATACCCCGGGGACCTCGTCGCTGTCGCGCGAGGTGTCGCTGCGCACCTCGCGCCTGCTGACGCCCGACGAGGATGCGGCGGTGACCGTGCCCGAGGCCGACGCGGTCGTCTATCTGCTGCGCCGGCTGGACGCCTCCGATATCGGATTCCTGGAGCGCATCGGCTCCGGAGGTGCTGCCCGGCAGGGTGTTTCGGGTCCGCTCGGCGTGATCGGGGTGGTCTCCCGGGCCGACGAGATCGGCGCCGGCCGCATCGATGCCCTGCATTCGGCGCGCGAGGTCTCGGCCAGGTTCGCCACCGAACTGGAGCGAACCGGGTTGTGCCAGGCGGTCATTCCGGTCGCCGGTCTGCTCGCCTTCGCCGGCGCGACGCTGCGGCAGCGCGAATTCGACGCCTTCGAGGCGCTGGCGCGGATCTCGGTGGACGATCTGAGCATCGCGTTGCTGTCCGCGGACCGATTCGCCCATCCGGAGTTGCCGCTGCCCGTACCGGCGGATCTGCGGGCGCACCTCGCGGCCCGGTTCGGCCTGTTCGGCATCCGCATGGCGGTGACGCTGATCCGCTTGGGTGTGCGCGATTCCGCCACGCTGGCACGGGAACTCGCCGAGCGCAGCGGTGTGGAGGAACTGCGCACGGTGCTGGATGTGCAGTTCGCCCAGCGAGCCGACCAGCTGAAGGCGCATTCGGCGTTGACGGCGGTGGCGCGCATCGTGGCCGCCCATCCGGGCACGCGCGCCGACGACCTGCTGCCGCACATCAACAGCCTGTTGGCGGATGTGCACGGATTCGCCGAGCTGCGTCTGCTCGGGCGGTTGCGCACCGACGAATTGCCGCTGCCCGCGGACGATGTCACCGAGTTGTACCGATTGATCGGCGGATCCGGGGTGGCACCGCACCTGCGCCTGGGGCTGCCGCCGGACGCTCCGGGCGGTGAAGTGCGGGCACACGCTGTGGCGGCGGTGCGGAAGTGGCGTGGCCGGGCGCGCCATCCGCTGGCCGACCGATTCACCACCGAGGCATGTCTGATCGCGGCGCGGAGTGCGGAGGGAATCGTCGACCAGTTGCGGGAACCGGAAACCACGCCGATGAGCCGGGTGCGTCCGCCGCGCGCCCGCTGATCCCTCGGCACTGCGATGTGTCCCGCATCACAGTGGATGTCTGTCACAACCTCGTCCGGCCGGTGTCGAAACCGGATGTAAGGGCCGCATAGCCGGCCGGGCACCGATCCGAGGACACATCATGCCGACCGTCGTGACTCTCGATTCCTTCGTCAACTACCGCGAGAGCGGCACCGGACCGGTTCCGGTGGTCTTCCTGCACGGCAACCCGACCTCGTCCTATCTGTGGCGCAACGTGATTCCGCACGTCGACCCGCTGACCCGGGTGCTGGCGCCGGATCTGATCGGGATGGGTGAGTCGGGCAAGCCCGATATCGCCTACCGGTTCGCCGATCACGCCCGCTACCTCGACGCCTGGTTCGATGCCCTGGAACTGGAGGAGGTCGTGCTGGTGGGGCACGACTGGGGTGGTGCGCTGGGGATGGACTGGGCCGCGCGGCATGCCGACCGGGTGCGCGGCGTCGCGGTGCTCGAGACGTTCCTGCGCCCGCTGCGCTGGTCCGAGATGCCCGAACAGGGCGCGGAGCTGTTCCGGCGGTTCCGCTCACCGGAGGGCGAACAGATGATCCTGCGCGACAACATGTTCATCGAGTTCAATCTCCCGTTCGGCGCCCGCAGCCTGACTCCGGCCGACCTCGACGTGTATCGCGCGCCCTATCCGACGCCGGAGTCGCGGCGGCCGATGTTGGTGTGGCCGAGGGAGATTCCGTTCGACGGGGCGCCCGCCGACGTCGCCGCCGTCATGGAGAACTACGGCCGCTGGATGGCCTCCACACCGGATATCCCCAAGCTGGTGATGGCTGTGGATGCCGGCGTCGGCCTCGGATCGGCGGACGCGGTGGAATGGGCGCGGCAGACCTTCGCCGCGGTCGAGGTCGTCGGAATCGGTGCGGCCGGACACCACGCACCCGAGGACCGTCCCGACGCGATCGGAGCGGCCGTCGCGACCTGGCTGCGCGGCTCGCGGCTCACGGCACCCCGAACCGAGGTCCGGACAACGCGGCGATGACCTGCGCCGTTGCGGTGCCGTCCGCGGCACCGCACGATAGGGCGATGAGCGTTGACGACGCCGACGAGCGGGTGGCCGAGACCGCCCTGGTCGATCGCGCCGTGGCCGGTGACCGCAGCGCCGTCACCGAGGTGGTGCGACTGCTGCAGGATCCGCTGTACCGCTTGGCATTACGGATGACCGGCAATCCGTCCGACGCCGAGGACGCGGTGCAGGAGATCCTGCTGCGCGCCGTCGGCAATCTCGCGAGCTGGCGCGGCGAGGCGAAGCTGACGACCTGGGCCTATCGCATCGGGGTCAACTATCTGCTGAATCAGCGCCGCCGCAGCCCGCAGGAATCGGCACTTCTGGATCTGGACGGCTTCGGGGCCAATCTGCTGGAGGGACTGGCCGAACAGGAGTACCGGGGCCCCGAGGCGACGGTGCTCACCCGGGAGGTCCGGCTCGTCTGCAGCCAGGCGATGCTGCAATGTCTCGCTCGTGACGAACGGGTCGCGTTCGTCCTCGCCGATGTCTTCGAACTGTCCTCGGCCGAGGCCGCGTGGATTCTCGGCATCGGCGCGGCTGCCTATCGAAAACGATTGGAACGGGCGCGCACTCGGCTCGGCAACTTCCTCGACTCCACCTGCGGGGTGGCGAATCCGGCAGCGCCGTGCCGATGTTCGCGCCGCGTGCGGACCGCCGTCGATCAGGGCCGGGTGCGGCCCGGCAGGCCCGGCCTCGCCGGACACCCGGTGACGCCCGGTGGTCGCAGCGCTGCCGATGCCGAAGCGCAGATGGCCGGCCTGCACGACGCCGCGTCGATCCTGCGGGCCCATCCGGATTACGCGCTGCCCCCGGCCCGGCTGGAGGCGATCGCGACCCTGCTGGACTCCGGACGCTTCCCCTTGCTCGACCGCTGAACGATCACACGTCGATCAGTGAACTCGACGGGTCCACAAGGATTTTCGCGTGCTGTTCGGGACTGCCCAGAGCGGTGAAGGCATTGTCGACACCCGCCAATCCCACCGTTCCGGTGATCAGCGGGGCCGGGTCGACCTTACCGTCGGCGATCATGTGCAGGGTGTCGCGGAATTCGCCCGGGTCGTAGCCGAAGGCGAAGCGCAGTTCGATCTCCTTGTTGATCGCCATCGCGGGCCGGAAACGGTCGGTCTCCATACAGACCCCGACGACCACGATGCGGGTCAAAGGCGGTGCGTCGGTGAGCAATTGGTCGATGATGCCCGGTACGCCCACGCATTCGAACACCACCGGCCCGCCCGGCGCCGCGTCCAGGCTGTGCGCGAGGCGGAACAGGTACCACCAGGGCAGTTTCGGGATGCTGCGCAGTCGCGTCATGGTGTCGAAACCGAGATTGAGGATATCGGTGACGCCGGAGATGCGGCCCTTCGCGGGGTTGGCCGTCCACGGCGATTCCAGATTCGGATCCACCACCACATTCGCGCCGCACCGGCGCGCCAGTTCGCGGCGGCGGGGTGAGAAGTCGCTGGCGACAATATTTTTCACGCCGGCGGCGCGCAGCATACTGATGACCGCGAGGCCGATCGGCCCGCAGCCGACCACGAACGCCGGCTGGTTGCGACCGACGCGCCCCTTACGCACCGCATGCCAGGCGACGGCCATCGGCTCGGTCAGTGCCGCATGGTCGGTGGCCAGGCCGTTGGGTACCGGAAACGTCATGGATTCCTGCACCACGACCTGTTCGGCGTAGCCGCCGGGCGCCTGCTCCGACAGCCCGGTCAGTTCGGGGGTGCGCCCGTTGCGCACGATCGGCAATGCCACCACACGGGTGCCCGGCTGCCAGCGTTTGCGGCAGCCGGGGCCGTATTCGACGATCTCCCCGACGAATTCGTGCCCGAGCACCACACGCTGATGGGAGCGCATGAAGTTCGGATAACCGGTGACGGCCGCGAGCTCGGCCAATTCGTCACAGTGCAGGCGGGCGTGCAGATCGGATCCGCAGATCCCGCATCGCGACACCGCGATCACCAGCTGTCCGGGCCCGGGTTTCGGCGCCGGGATTTCCGCGACGTCCAGCTTGCCTTCCGAACACACCACGGCCTTCATATCCGCACGGTACCGCGCGGGATGTGCCGATTCAGCGGGATTGCGGAGGAACGCCCCAGCGACCGGAAAGACCCCGGAGGTCGGGGGTCGCCCCTGTCGCGCTGCGACACGCCGAGCTGCTGATGCCGAGTCGCTACCATCCAGGGGTGAGCTCTTCTGGGTCCGGAATGCCGGGTATGCCGGCATCCGGCAGTATGCGGGCCCGCGATATGGACAGGGTTCAAGCGCGCACCCTGCTCGATGCCGCCTTCGACGAGGGCCAACTGGGCGCCGACGAATATCACGACCGATCCGACCGCGCGGCCACCGCCAAGACCGTCGGCGAACTGCGGAACCTGGTCGACGACCTGCAACCGCCCGCAGGCGGTGCGCAATGGAAGCAGCCGCCGGGCCCGCCCCGGCGGGCAGGCCGCTATCCGGCCCACATCCGTGCCCGCGACGCCGACCGGGCCGAAACCTGCCGCGCCCTCGACACCGCCCTGGCCGACGGCCAGCTCTCGGCGGAAGAACATCAGACCCTCACCGATCTGACCGCGGCCGCCGAAACCCTCGGCGATCTGGCCGAATTGACCGCGGATCTGCAACGCCCCGCCGAGGCGCCGATCGATCCGCGGGCGGGGATGCGAAGCCGGACGGCGTGGTTCGCGGGCGCGGTGGCGGTGGCCGTGACGGCTGCGGCGGTGGGTGGATATCTGCTGACGCATCGGGTCGCCCCCACGCCTGAACCGGTGGTGGCCGCGGCGCCACAGGTGGTGCGGCCCATGGTGATCGAGACGCCCGACCTCACCACGGTGGCCGGCTTCGAGAAGTTCCGCGCCGATTATCGTGCGAAATTCGGCGACACCACCGTCGATGATCTGTCGCTCTTCCCGGATCATGCTTCGGTCGACCGCACGTCGGCGGGCCAGCCGAATCGAGTGGCCGACTACTCCTATCGGGGTGGTTTCATGCAGTCGACCGCCATCACCACCCGTTCGGCCGACAAGCCGATCTTCGACCTCGCCGCGGTGAACACGTCCGCGTTGGGTGAGCTGATCGCGCGGGCGGTACCGCTGCTGAGGGTCCCCGGCGGCGCGGTGAGTCATATCGGCATGGGCATCGACACCATCAGCAAGGTGCCGACGATCAGCATCTACGTCGGCAATTCGTTCAACGAGAACGCGTACCTGGAGGCCACGCCCGCGGGCGATCCGATTCGCGTCTATCCATTCCACACATAGGTGCCGCCGATGGGAACCTTCGACACATCCCGCCGTACCGGCGCGTCCTCCGGCGCCGCGAACAGTGCTTTACGCGTGCGTGATTCGGATCGCGTCGACGCCTGCGCACTGCTGGACGCCGCCCGCGACGACGGCCAGCTCTCCGATGGCGATCACCAGCGGCGCACCGCCGCGGCGATGAGCGCCCGCACCTTCGCCGATGTGGAGAAGGTGATCGGCGATCTGCAGATTCCGGCCAATCTGGTCGACGCTCCCGTCGTGCGCCCGGCCCGGCGACGACGGTCCAGGCGTTGGATGGTGGCCGGTGGGGCCGTGGCGGCCGCGGCACTGATCGGAATGTTCTGCGGCTGGGTGAGCAGTGACAACGGTCCGCTCGCCGATCGCACGCCGCCGGATATGACGACCGCCGCCGGCATCGAAGTGTTCCTCTCCGATTACCGTCAGCACTACGGCGATCTGCTTGCCGACGACGTGACGTTGATGCCGGAGCACGCCTCGATCGAGCGGCCCCGCCCGGGGGATCCGTCGACCACCGAAAGAGCCTCCTACAAGGGCGAATTCGACACCTGGACGACCAGCAGCCGCGATCCGAAACTCGCGCCGATCGACCTCGGCACGATCGATGTGCCGAAGTTGGCGGCACTGCTGGCCGGCGCTCCGCGAACCGTCGGGTCTCCACAGACGAAGGTCAGCCATCTGATCATCGGGCGCGACAGCTCCGCACCCGACCACCCGCCGACGGTCACGATCTTCACCGAAGGCGCTCGCAGCGGCCACCTGGTGGTCGCGCCGTCCGGCGAACCCCTGGTGATCTTCAAGTCCCAGCCGTGAGGCAGTGATGTCTCCAGCTGTGAGGCAGTGAACGCCGGCCCCGTCCTCCCCGGCGGGTTTCACCTGCGCGTCTCGGGTTAGCCGGGAAGTGAATCGCCGGGTCGACGAAAGTGGGGTTCGCAGATGAGCGGGAACGAGGATCGGATCGCCAGGGAACTGCTCGACCGAGCGGGGACCACCTATGCGGCCGAGGCGGGAATCTCCCTCGCCGACAAACCGGCTCCGCTGTTCCAGCTCCTGGTGCTGGCTCAACTGATGAGCGCCCGGATCACCGCCGATATCGCCGTCGCCGCCGCGCGCGAACTGAGATCGAGCGGTTACCGCACCCCGCAGCGCGTCGCCGAGGCCGAGTG
The DNA here is from genome assembly GCF_963869435.1 of Nocardia violaceofusca NBRC 14427. NCBI lineage: Bacteria > Bacillati > Actinomycetota > Actinomycetes > Mycobacteriales > Nocardiaceae > Nocardia > Nocardia violaceofusca. The sequence continues at coordinate 34,205 of NZ_CAWMPM010000046.1, read as the reverse complement.
GCAGGACCTCGTCGACGCGCTGGGACGCGGCCACTACCGCCGCTACGACGAATCGACCGCCACCCGGCTCGGTGAGAATGCCACGATCCTGCTCGACCGCTATCACGGCGATCTGCGGAAACTGGCCGACGAAGCGGATCGCGACCCGGATCGGCTGGCCGAACTGCTGCAGCAGTTCAAGGGGATCGGGCCGACGGGCGCCGAGATCTTCCTGCGTGAGGTGCAGGACGTGTGGACCTGGGTGCGCCCGCATTTCGACGACCGGGCCCGTAAGGGCGCCGATCTCCTGCATCTGTCGACCGATCCGCAGCGGCTCGATCGCCTGGGCCGTTCCGGCCACGACGCGGAGCTGGCCGCCGCCCTGGTCCGGGTGAGCCTCGACAAGGATCTCGCCGATCAGGTGCTCGCGGCCGCCGGCTGAGCTCGCAAGAGATCGAAACGCCTGGTCATCCGCGTATCGCGGTATCCGGCCGGGTGTTCGCCGCCGGGGCGGGAAAATTTTTCGCCCCGGCGGGAATGAACCGTCCGCCCCGCTCGTTGAGCTGTTCGACGCAAGGTTGAGTGCAATCGGCTCAAGTCTCTGGTTGACTCCGACGGGATCGGGGGGCAGGATTGAGCCGACCACGCTCAGTGTTGCTGAGGACCGTGCTCCGTGCGGTGTCAGGGGCGAGGTCCGACCGGCACGAACAAGTGCCGCGCGCAGGGTCGCCCCCTGCACCACACACAGTTACATCACCTAGGAGGAACCACTATGGCTCGTGCGGTCGGTATCGACCTCGGGACCACGAACTCGGTCATCGCTGTTCTCGAAGGCGGTGAGCCGGTCGTCGTCGCCAACTCGGAAGGTTCGCGCACCACCCCGTCGGTCGTCGCGTTCGCCAAGAACGGAGAGGTTCTCGTCGGGCAGCCGGCCAAGAACCAGGCGGTGACCAACGTCGATCGCACCATCAAGTCCGTCAAGCGCCACATGGGCGAGGACTGGACGGTGGAGATCGACGACAAGAAGTACACGGCGCAGGAGATCAGCGCCCGTACCCTCATGAAGCTCAAGCGCGACGCCGAGTCCTACCTGGGCGAGGAGATCACCGACGCGGTGATCACCGTGCCCGCCTACTTCGAGGACGCGCAGCGCCAGGCCACCAAGGAGGCCGGCCAGATCGCGGGTCTGAACGTCCTGCGCATCGTCAACGAGCCGACCGCCGCCGCGCTGGCCTACGGCCTGGACAAGGGCGACAAAGAGCAGACCATCCTGGTCTTCGACCTCGGTGGCGGCACCTTCGACGTCTCGCTGCTGGAAATCGGCGAGGGCGTCGTCGAGGTTCGTGCCACCTCCGGTGACAACCACCTCGGTGGCGACGACTGGGACAACCGGATCGTCACCTGGCTGGTCGACAAGTTCAAGGCCAGCTCGGGCATCGACCTGACCAAGGACAAGATGGCCCTGCAGCGTCTGCGTGAGGCCGCCGAGAAGGCGAAGATCGAGCTGAGCTCCTCGCAGAGCACCTCGATCAACCTGCCCTACATCACCGTGGACGCGGAGAAGAACCCGCTGTTCCTCGACGAGCAGCTGACTCGCGCCGAGTTCCAGAAGATCACCTCCGATCTGCTGGATCGCACCCGCGCGCCGTTCCAGTCGGTGATCAAGGACGCCGGTATCTCGGTCAAGGACATCGACCACGTCGTGCTCGTCGGTGGCTCCACCCGTATGCCCGCGGTCTCCGAGCTGGTCAAGGAACTGACCGGCGGCAAGGAGCCCAACAAGGGCGTGAACCCGGACGAGGTCGTCGCCGTCGGCGCCGCCCTGCAGGCCGGTGTGCTCAAGGGGGAGGTCAAGGACGTCCTGCTGCTCGATGTCACCCCGCTGTCGCTGGGTATCGAGACCAAGGGTGGCGTGATGACCAAGCTCATCGAGCGCAACACCACCATCCCGACCAAGCGGTCGGAGACCTTCACCACGGCCGACGACAACCAGCCGTCCGTGCAGATCCAGGTCTTCCAGGGTGAGCGCGAAATCGCCTCGCACAACAAGCTGCTCGGCTCCTTCGAGCTGACCGGCATCCCGCCGGCCCCGCGCGGCGTGCCGCAGATCGAGGTCACCTTCGACATCGACGCCAACGGCATCGTCCACGTCACCGCGAAGGACAAGGGCACCGGTAAGGAGAACACGATCAAGATCCAGGACGGCTCCGGCCTGTCCAAGGAGGAGATCGACCGGATGATCAAGGACGCCGAAGCGCACGCGGCCGAGGACAAGTCGCGTCGCGAGGAGGCGGAGACCCGCAACCAGGCGGAGTCGCTGGTCCACCAGACCGAGAAGTTCATCGCGGACAACTCCGACAAGGTGCCGGCCGAGACCAAGGAGAAGGTCGAAGCGGCCATCGCCGAGGCCAAGCAGGCCCTGCAGGGCAGCGACATCGCCGCGGTGAAGTCCGCGGTGGAGAAGCTGGCCACCGAATCGCAGGCCCTGGGCCAGGCGATCTACGAGGCTTCGGCCGCCGAGGGTGGCGCCGCCGCCGACGGTGCGGGCAACGCGTCCGCCGGTGACGACACCGTTGTCGACGCAGAGGTCGTGGAAGAGCCGGAGAAGAAGTGACGGAACACAGCGGCGGGCCGCTCGATAACCACGGCCCGAAAGAGGAGCCGGTCACCATCGTCGACAGCCGGAAGATCGACCAGGACGGGAAACCGTCCGCTCCGCAGGGTGATGTGAGCGAGGCCGCGGCGAATTCCGCCGCGGCCCCCGCCGCCGAGGGTGACGCCCTCGCCGACAGCATCAGCGCCGAATTGTCGGAGCGCACTGCCGATCTGCAGCGGCTGACCGCGGAGTACGCGAACTACCGCCGCCGCGTCGATCGCGACCGCAAGGCCGCCATCGATTCGGCCAAGGCCGCGGTGGTCACCGAATTGCTCGGTGTGCTCGACGATCTGGATCGTGCCCGTGCTCACGGCGATCTCGAGTCCGGACCGCTGAAGTCGGTCGCGGACAAGCTCGCCGACGCGCTGCAGAAGCAGGGCCTCGAGGAGTTCGGTGCCGAGGGTGAACCTTTCGACCCGACCCTGCACGAGGCCGTGCAGCACGAGGGTGAGGGACACAACCCGGTGATCGGGGTGGTCATGCGTAAGGGTTACCGCTTCGGCGACCGCGTCCTGCGCCATGCGCTGGTCGGAGTCACCGATGGGGTAGCGGATCTGTCCGACTCGTCGGACACTGCGAATGCCGGCCGAGATGCCGACGGTGCCGAGTAACACACAGTCGCGCAACGTGACGGAAGGAGGAGATGCCCGGTGAATCGGGAGTGGCTGGAAAAGGACTTCTACAAAGAGCTGGGTATTTCCTCCGGCGCGACCCAGGACGAGATCAAGAAGGCCTACCGGAAACTGGCCCGGGATCTGCATCCGGACAAGAATCCGGGAGATACCAAGGCCGAGGAGCGCTTCAAGGCGGTCAGCGAGGCGCACGCCGTGCTGGCCGATCCGGAGAAGCGCAAGGAGTACGACGAGGCCCGGCGGTTGTTCGCCAGCGGCGGTTTCGGCCGCGGCGGCTACGCACCGGGTGGCGGCTACACCGGCGGTGGTGGCTTCTCCAACGAATTCAACCTGGGTGACATCTTCGGCGGTGCGGCCGCCGGCGCGGGTGACGGCGGTCTGGGGGATATCCTCGGCGGCCTGTTCAACCGCGGTGGCACACGGACCACGTCGCGCCCGCGACGGGGCAGCGATGTGGAGACCGAGACGACTCTCGGGTTCCGTGAAGCGGCCCAGGGCGTGACCGTTCCGCTGCGGATGACCAGTCCGTCGCCGTGTACGACCTGTCACGGCAGCGGCGCCAAGCCGGGCACCAGCCCGCGAGTGTGCCCGCACTGCAACGGAACCGGCGTGATCAGCCGCAACCAGGGCGCGTTCGGGTTCAGCGAACCCTGTGACGACTGCCGTGGAACTGGCTCGATCATCGACGATCCCTGCACCGACTGTCACGGCACCGGTATCCAGAACCGGACCCGCACCATCACGGTGCGCATCCCGCCCGGGGTGCGCGACGGGCAGCGGATCCGGCTGGCCGGTCAGGGCGAGGCGGGTCTGCGCGGCGCGCCGGCGGGTGACCTGTACGTCACCGTGCACGTCAGCCAGGACAAGGTCTTCGGCCGCAACGGCGACGACCTGACCCTGGTGCTGCCGGTCAGCTACAGCGAATTGGTGTTGGGTACAACGGTTTCCGTGCCTACACTGGAAGGCAGAGTCGGAGTGAAGGTGCCACCCGGCACCGCCGACGGCCGGACGCTGCGGGTGCGTGGGCGCGGTGTGCCCAAGCGCGGCGGCGGCGCCGGTGACCTGCTGGTCACGGTGAAGGTCGCGGTACCGCAGAAGCTGGACGACGAAGCCTCCGAGGCGCTACGGCGTTACGCGGAGGCGGAGAAGGCCGGCGGGTTCGACCCGCGCGCAGGTTGGGCAGGTGCGTAATGAACGGTGATCCGAAGAATCGGGCAACCGGCACCGAGTACTTCATGATCTCGGTGGCGGCTCAGCTGGCGGGAATGCACGCACAGACGTTGCGGACCTACGACAGGCTGGGATTGGTTACGCCGCAACGCACTTCCGGCGGCGGCCGGCGTTATTCGTCACGGGATGTGGAACTGCTCCGCGAGGTGCAGCGCCTGTCGCAGGACGAGGGCGTCAACCTGGCCGGGATCAAGCGGATCATCGAACTCACCAATCAGGTCGAGGCGCTGCAGCAGCGGGTGGGTGAATTGACCGCCGAGGTCGACCGCCTGCGCGCCGGGCACCGGCCCGATCTGGCTCCACCGCAACGTAGTACCGCACTGGTGGTGTGGCAGCCGCGCAACAAACGGCGGTAAGCGGGTTCGGCGCGGCGCAGTTCCGCGACCGAACACACTGTGCGACAGCGCCCCCGATCGGGGGCGCTGTTCGCGTCTGCGGATGCCGGATGGTTGCCCAGCATGCGACCGGCAAATCTGAAAATCGCGTATCGAGCCATGCACGACTACTCCCGAACACGCCGAAATACTTAGCGTGTCACGGTCTTTGGGTCGGTTTCCAGGGGCCTACACACCCGCGGACCTTGGTTCCGCCGAATTACCTCCCTGTTGTTCCATCAGTGCGTCCCGCACCTGGCAAACCTCGCCTACACTCGGTCTCCATCGGCTGCGCCGCGTGTCCGGCGGCACCGCGCTCACCGGACCGGCCCGTGTTCGACGTGCGAAATGGGGTTGTGGACAGATGGATTCGCGGACCGTCGCGTTGATCAGAACGACGTTCAAGGCGGTGGCCGCGGAGGACGGCGGCCCCGAACAACTCGCCCGCTCCTTCTACGCCCTGCTCTTCACCGAATATCCGCAGCTCCGGGACTTCTTCCCCGCGGCACTGGAGGTGCAGCGCGACCGGCTGGTCAAGGCCATCGGGTATGCCGTGGACCGGCTGGAGGAGCCCGAGCAGCTACTACCCTTCCTGGCCCAGCTCGGTCGCGACCACCGCAAATACGGCGTCGTAGCCGAACATTATGCCGCCGTGGGCAATTCGCTCAAAAGCGCCTTGCGAGCCCACGCCGGAACCGAATTGTGGACCGACGAGGTGGAGCAGGCCTGGGATGCCGGCCTCGGGCTGATCACGGAGACGATGATCGGCGCCGCCGAACTGGAGACGACACCGCCGGTCTGGACCGGAACCGTCGTCGAACATCGCGAGGTGCTGTGCAATCTGGTCGTCGTCCGGCTGCGGCTCGACCAGCCCATGTCCTATGCGGCCGGACAATACGTGAGCGTGCAGATCCCGGCCCGCCCGCGGATGTGGCGGTACCTGTCCCCGGCGATTCCGGCGAATCCCCAGGGCGAGATCGAATTCCATATTCGCAGCGTCAGCGGCGGATGGGTGAGTCCGGCGATGGTCGGCCACACCACGATCGGTGACCAGTGGCTGCTCGGGGCGCCGCTGGGCGGGCTCGGGGTGCCGCGCAACACGCGCCGGAAGATGCTGATGGTGGGCTGCGGCACCGGAATCGCGCCGCTGCGAGCGCAATTGCTGGCGATGTCCCGACGTAGATCCAATCCGAAGGTTCACCTGTTCGTCGGCGGCCACCATCCGTGCGATCTCTACGATCTGCCGACGCTGAGCGAACTGGCCGTCGCGAACAAATGGCTCACCGTCGTTCCGGTCACCGAAAGCGACGACAACCCCTGGTGGTACTACCACCCCGAGCGTGTCGAATCCGATCTTCCGGGCATAGCGCCGCGTGAAACGGGACAGATCGGAGCCGTGGTGGCTCGCGGCGGCGATTGGTCGGACTGCGATGTCCAGATCGTTGGATCACCGAGTACGGTGCAGACCACCAAATTCCGGTTGATGGCGGCGGGCACGCCCACCGAGAACATCCGCCACGATCCGCTGCTCTAGACGCCCGCCGAAGCGGGTCCCGGAGCGGATCAGAGCCCGTCGAAGCGAATCGCCTCCGCCGGCGTTCCCGTATTGACCAGCACTTCCAGCGTGGCCTGGGTCATTCCGGGCGAGCCGCACACCAGGACCTGGTGGTGCAGCAGCGGGCCCATATCGCCCACCACATCGGCCAGCGTGCCCTCGAGCATCTCGTCGACATCGAATCCGACATCCACGCGGCAGCTCTCGTACCACTGGTCGACCCAGTTCGGATCCTCGGCCCTCTCGACCACCGGGATCACCGTCAGCCAAGGCATCTCGCCGGCGAGCAGGTAGAGCATGTCGGAGGCGTAGAGGTCGCGCGGGCTACGCCCGCCGATGAACAGATGGGTGCGCGGCGGCTGGGGGCGACGGGACAGATCCAGCAGCAGTGAGCGCATCGGCGCCAAACCCGTTCCGCCGGCGATCATCACGAGGTCGGTGGTGCCGGGGTCGACGCTCAGCCACCCTGCCGGGGCACTGATCCGCCACTCGTCGCCGGGGGCCGTTTCGGTGACGATCGATCCACTGCACCATCCGCCCGGGACGGTGCGGACGTGGAATTCCAGTTTGCCGTCCAGGGAGGGCGGCAGTGCGGGCGACAGCCGACGTCGCATACCCGGATGCTGCGGAATCTGGACCTCGACCGACTGACCCGGTTCGAACGGGACGAATTCGCCGATCAACCGGACCACCGCGAGATCGTGGCGCAGCCGATGATGTCCGACGACGGTCGACGACCATTCCGTCGGCGCGTCCAGCCGAATCTCCCCGGTCTCATCCGGCCCCAACGTCACCGTTCCTCCTGTGCTCCGCGGGATATCCGCCGCGTCCGAAAAGTCTTGTGCCGGGCCCGGTCCCGTGCGTGCGGGCCCGCCCACCAAGGTACGCCGTGGACGCCCGGTTGCCTACCGATTGCCGCTCACACCGGATCGGCGGCGATGATGTGTTCGGGGGTGCCGACCGCCAGCAGCGCCCGCCTGGTGTCGGCGATCATCCGCGCCGATCCGGCGATCTGGATCTGCCGATCCGACCATGAGCCGAAGCTGGCCACGACCGCGCCCAAATTCCCGATCAGCCGCCGATGCATGCCGTAGGGCGGATCGGCGGGCGGATCCGGATGCCACCACGGATTCGTATCGCTCTCGCAGACCGGCACCACCGTCAGCCACGGATTGCTCAGCGACAGCTGCCACATGTTCTCCACGTCGTAGAGATCGCACGGATAGCGGCCGCCGATGAAGAAGTGCACGCGCGGGTTGACGCCGCGCCGGCCCATCTCGATCAATTGGGCACGCAGCGGCGCGATTCCGGTGCCGGAGCCGATCATCAGCACATCGCGCTGTGAGTCGGTGTCGATGTGCAGACCGCCCAGCGGCCCGGCGATCAACCAGGTGTCGCCGACCTCGGTTTCGCCGACGATCGCGGGACTGACCCACCCGGTGCGGATCTTGCGGACGTGGAATTCGATCTCGCCGTACGGGTTCGTGGGAATGGCCGGGGACAGATACCGCCACATCTTCGGCCGCTGCGGGATCGACACCGGCACGTACTGGCCGGCCTGATAGGGGATCGGCTCGTCGGACTGCAGGCGCACGATCGCCAGGTCGTCGAGTACGCGCCGATGGCCGACCACCGTCGCTTCCCAATACGGTCGCGAGGTGTCGGAATTGGCGCCGATGGCCATCGAGGCCGAGATGAGGATCGCGATATCGCGCCAGCCGTCCTCCAGCTCGTGTGTCCAGAGGGGGCCGTTGTAGGTGACGAAGGCGGCGAGCAACGCGCGTCCGGCGGCATCGTAATGTGCCGCCTCGACACCGTATTTGCGGTGGTCGAGAGCCAACTGTTCCAGGAACCCCTGGGCGCGATCCCAGTTCTCCAGATGATCCAGCACGAACTGGATGGCGGTGCACACCCGCTTGGGCTGCATATCCATCGTGTGCGGGAACAAGTCGCGCAGACCGGGAGCCTCCGCGAACAGATGCCTGTAAAACGCGCCGATCAGTCGTTCGGGCCCTTGCGGCGCCTCGACGATCGATCGGAAGTTGGCGCGGACCAGCGCTGCCGAACGCGCATCCACGACGTCGAGCTTCCTTTCCGTCAATGTGTCCGACCACCGCTGCCGCGTCGTCGGCCTCCGCGGACCAGTATCCCCGAAAAAACCGTGGTCGTACGGTGATGAGCGGATCACTTTACCCAGATCCGCCGAGGGTGAAACGATTGGCCACAGGTTCGGAGAATATGTCAAACTTGAGCGGAACAGACTCAACTCCTACCGCGTTGAACTGTCCAGAAGAGTTCGTGCGGCCCGCGCGGACCTGACCGACAACCACGCGAGACGACCGTAGGAAGGTGATCGTGGACTCGTTCAACCCCACCACCAAGACTCAGGCTGCCCTGACGGCGGCCCTGCAGGCGGCCTCGGCCGCCGGAAATCCGGAGATTCGTCCGGCTCACTTGCTGGTGGCGCTGCTGGATCAAACCGACGGCATCGCCGCCCCCCTGCTGAAGGCTGTCGCCGTCGACCCGGCAGCGGTGCGGCGCGAGGCGCAGGACATCGTCGACCGGCTGCCCCGCGCGACCGGCGCCACCACCCAGCCGCAGCTCGGCCGGGAGGCGCTCGCCGCGCTCACCGCGGGTCAGCGCCTCGCCACCGAACTCGGTGACGAGTACGTCTCCACCGAGCACGTCGTGGTGGGGCTGGCCGAGGGCGATTCCGACGTCGCGCAGCTGCTGCTGAAGTACGGCGCCACCGCCGACGCGCTGCGCGAGGCGTTCACCGCGGTCCGCGGCAACACCCGCGTGACCAGTGCGGACCCCGAGGGCACCTATCAGGCGCTGGAGAAGTACTCCACCGATCTGACCGCCGCCGCCCGCGAAGGCAAACTCGATCCGGTCATCGGCCGCGACACCGAGATCCGGCGCGTGGTGCAGGTGCTGAGCCGGCGCACCAAGAACAACCCGGTGCTCATCGGCGAACCCGGTGTCGGTAAGACCGCCATCGTCGAGGGACTGGCCCAGCGCATCATCGCCGGTGACGTCCCGGAGTCGCTGCGTGGGAAGACACTGGTCTCGCTCGACCTGGGCGCGATGGTGGCCGGCGCGAAGTATCGCGGTGAGTTCGAAGAACGGCTCAAGGCGGTGCTGGAGGAGATCAAATCCAGTGCCGGACAGATCATTACGTTCATCGACGAACTGCACACCATCGTCGGCGCCGGCGCGACCGGCGAATCGGCCATGGACGCCGGCAACATGATCAAGCCCATGCTGGCGCGCGGTGAACTGCGCCTGGTCGGTGCGACCACGCTCGACGAATATCGTCAGCACATCGAGAAGGACGCCGCCCTGGAGCGGCGGTTCCAGCAGGTGCTGGTCGGCGAGCCGTCGGTGGAGGACACCATCGGCATCCTGCGCGGACTCAAGGAACGCTACGAGGTGCACCACGGTGTGCGGATCACCGACTCCGCGCTGGTGGCCGCCGCGACCCTCAGCGATCGTTACATCACCTCGCGCTTCCTGCCCGACAAGGCCATCGACCTGGTCGACGAGTCCGCCTCCCGGCTGCGCATGGAGATCGACTCGCGGCCCGTCGAGATCGACGAGGTCGAACGGGCGGTGCGCCGCCTCGAGATCGAGGAGGTCGCCCTCGCCAAGGAGACCGACGAGGCGTCCAAGCAGCGACTCGACAAGTTGCGCCAGGAGCTGGCCGACGACCGCGAGAAGCTGAACCAGCTGATGGCGCGCTGGCAGAACGAGAAGCAGGCCATCGACTCGGTCCGCACGATCAAGGAGCAGCTGGAGGCGCTGCGCGGTGAATCCGAGCGCGCCGAACGCGACGGCGATCTGGGCAAGGCCGCCGAACTGCGCTACGGCCGCATCCCGCAGCTCGAGAAGCAGCTCGCCGAAGCCGAGAAGAAGGCCGGCACGGCGGGCAGCGGCAGCCTCGAGGACGAGGTGATGCTCAAGGAGGAGGTCGGACCGGACGACATCGCCGAAGTGGTCTCCTCGTGGACCGGCATCCCGGTCGGCCGCATGCTCGAGGGCGAAACCCAGAAGCTGCTGCGGATGGAGGAGGAACTCGGACATCGGGTCGTCGGACAGGCCGAGGCCGTCACCGCCGTCTCCGATGCGGTGCGCCGCGCCCGGGCCGGGGTCGCCGACCCGAACCGGCCGACGGGTTCGTTCATGTTCATCGGACCGACCGGTGTCGGTAAAACCGAGCTGGCCAAGGCGCTGGCCGACTTCCTGTTCGACGACGAACGGGCGATGACCCGCATCGATATGAGCGAATACTCCGAGAAGCACTCGGTGGCTCGCCTCGTCGGCGCCCCGCCCGGATACGTCGGCTACGACCAGGGCGGCCAGCTCACCGAGGCGGTCCGGCGACGGCCGTACACGGTGGTGCTGTTCGACGAGATCGAAAAGGCGCACCCCGACGTCTTCGACATCCTGCTGCAGGTATTGGACGAGGGGCGGCTCACCGACGGTCAGGGCCGCACGGTGGACTTCCGCAACACCATCCTCATCCTCACCTCCAACCTGGGCGCCGGTGGCGACAAGGAGTTCGTCATGAACGCCGTGCGCTCGGCGTTCAAGCCGGAATTCCTCAACCGCCTCGACGACGTCGTGATGTTCTCCGCGCTCGACGAGGAACAGCTCGAGAACATCGTCGACATCCAGCTGGCGCAGCTGCAGAAGCGGCTCGCGCAGCGGCGGCTGAAGCTGGACGTGAGCGATTCGGCGCGGTTCTGGCTGGCCGTGCGCGGTTACGACCCGGTCTACGGTGCCCGGCCGCTGCGCCGGCTGATCCAGCAGGCCATCGGCGATTCGTTGGCCAAGGAATTGCTGGCCGGTGAGGTCACCGACGGCGATCTGGTGAAGGTCAACGTCGCACCCGACGGCGACGGGCTGATCGTCGGACGGTGACGACCGGGCTCGATGCTGGGCTCGATTCGGGGGCTCGATGCCGGGGCGCGGTGTGTGAGTGGATCGCACACCGCGCCCTCGGCGTATCCCCCCGATTCCACCCGCCCCCATCCACCGGTTGGCGCACTTCGCTGAAGCAACGCCGATCTGCACCTACCCTGGTTTGCATGACGAATCCGAGCGACCCGTGGGCGCAGCGTCCGGATTCACCCGATACGCCGACCGAGAAGCTCGGCGCATCGGGCCGGCATCCGGACGACGGCGCGTCACACACGACGGAATACTCGGAAGCGTACGGTCAGAGCCCCGAGCCGTACGAGAGCACTCGCCCCTACGGACATCCCGGGCCCTACGAACACACCGCGCCCTACGAATTCCCGTCCCACCCGGAATATCAGGGCCAGTACTTCGAACAATCACCCGGCCCGAACGCGACGCGCGAACTTCCGCCCTACGACGGCCAATGGGGCGCGTACGAATCCGGGTACAGCGAACCCGGTGAATACCCCCCTTACGGTTCCGGCGGTCCCGGCACCACCGCCCCGCAGGGAGCGGTCGGGCCGACCGGGCTGCCCGTCGAACCGCCGCGCCGCAGCCGCACCGGCCTGTGGATCGCGCTGACCGCGGCCGTCTTCGTCCTGGTGGTCCTGGGCGGGATCGCCGCCGGACTGCTGCTCGCCGGCAACGACTCCTCGTCCTCCGATGCGGCCGCCACCGGCCGGCCCGCGCCGACGCGCGTCCCCGTGGTGCCGCCCAACCCGTCCGGCGGCGCGAAACCCAGCCTCCCGCAGCTCCCGGGCCTCGGCGATATCGACGGCCTCGGCGCGACCATGGGCACCGTGAACAGCAACGACGGGACGACCATCATGCTGCAGTCGCTGCTGGGAAACTCGGTCACCGTGCACACCGATGCGGATACCCAGGTCATCTCGATGGGCACCGGGAAGGTGTCCGATCTGAAACAGGGCGACATGGTGGTCGTGCAGGGGGACAAGAACCCCGACGGGTCCATCAAGGCGAAGATCATCATCAGCACCCAACTGCCGCGTTGATTTGCCTCCGCTTCGCTCCGGCGGGGTCTCGGCCCCCTATGCCTCGATTTCACTCCTCTGCTCAGTCGCTGCGCTCCCTCGCTCCGTCGCTCCGAAATCGAGGCGGTCCGACACCCACCAAGGCGAACGGCTCGTAGAAGTACGCCACTGTTCGACGCGGCGCCGATAACACAGCTTGTGCGGGGCGAGCAATCGAGTGTGTACCCACTAGACTCTGGGGCGATGACAGCAGCAATCTGGTTCGGCCTCGCGGCGATCGCACTGGTGGGTGCGATCGTATTGCTGTATTTCGATCGCGTGCAGCGGCAGCGGACCGGACACGTACGGCAGGTCTGGGCCAAATCCCAGGGATACACCTACGTTTCGGTCGAACCTTCGCTGGCATCGACATGGCGGCGGGGCGCGATGGCCAAACTGGGGTATCTGTCCGCGATCGATGTGGTTTCCGGTAATCGCAAGGGCGAGAAGTTCGTTCTGTTCGATCTGGAGGATGCCGCGACGCTGGTCGCCGTGCGCCGCCAGATCGGCTCGGACATCGATATCGACCTGCGTCTCAAAACCGCCTCCCCGCCCAAGGACGCCGACCTCGAACTGCTCGGCGCGATCGGCGACCGCGTGGTCTTCGCGACCAATCCGGACGTCGCTCGCCACGCCGTCGACCAGCGGATGGTCCACTTCATCGAAACGCTGCCGTCGACCGTGCAGCAGTTGTGGAGTGAGGGCAACTGGACGCTGGGCATGCTGCCGGTCGGCACCGTGGCCAAGGATTGGGAAGCCGCGATCGACTCCGTGCTGCGGCTCTCGGGTCTGCTGCATGTGCTGCCGCCGGTGGCCGGTGGCGACCGCGGCCGCCTGGAATCCGATCAGCACGATCCCGGTCGTCCGCGTCCGAACGCCGCCGACGAACCGGGCGAAGCCGATCGGGGTTACGGCGACGGCTACCGCGACGAGGCGATCGTCCCGCGCGGCGACGACTTCGACGACTACGACGATCGCCGCGGTGACCGGTTCGAGCGCTTCGACGACGACGTGGACGGCATCGACCGCGCGGACACCCGGCGTGGCGGCACCGACGCACCGGCCGCTCCCCGGCCCGGCGACACGCGCGACTCCGGCGAGCGTCCGGCATCCGATGCGGTGGACCGCGAGGGCGGCGTGATCGCCCCACCGGTCGGCGATCCCGCGGGCGAGGCCGAGCAGCAGCCGCCGCGCCGCCCGGCGCTCGCGGTCGTGCCGGATCCCCGCAACCGGGTCCGGCGCAACTGGCCGCCCGCCGAGGAATTCCTCGAGGGCGAGGAAACCGATTCGGCCGCAGAGGATTTCGACGAACCGCACGCCGAGGACGAGCTGCCGCAGCGTCCGGGCGGACCGTTCCATCCGGGGTTCCGTCCCTATCAGGGCCCCGCACCGCGGTGACCGGTCCGGTTCGCGAACCGGTGTCCGGGCGCCGGGATTATCCGCCCGACACTAGGTGGTTGACGACCCATGACCGATAGCCCCGCAGACTCGGGGGCCGCCCGCCTCCCCGGCGCCACCCGGCCGGTCGCCCTGGTGACCGGACCGACCTCCGGTATCGGCCAGGGCTACGCCACCCGGCTGGCCTCCCTCGGCTACGACCTGGTGCTGGTGGCGCGCGACGAGCAACGCCTCACGGCCCTCGCCGCGGAATTGCAGCACCGCTTCGATACCCGCAGCGAGATCCTGGCCGCGGATCTGGCCCGGTCGCAGGACCGCGAGACCGTGGCCGACCGGCTCGGTGCGGGCGTGGACTTCCTGGTCAACAATGCCGGCTTCGGTATCTCGGGTGAGTTCTGGACCGTGGAACCGCGGGAATTGCAGGCCCAACTGGATGTCAATGTCACCGCGGTGCTGCAATTGACGCGTGCCGCACTGCCGCCGATGATCGCCGCCGCCAAGGGTTCGGTGGTCAACGTCGCCAGTGTGGCCGGGCTGGTACCGGGCCGCGGCTCGACCTATTCGGCCTCCAAGGCCTACGTCATATCCTTGACCGAGGGTCTGGCCGGCGGACTGGCCGGGACCGGGGTCCGGGTGCAGGCGCTGTGCCCGGGATTCGTGCACACGGAATTTCACGAGCGCGCCGGAATCGAGATGTCGTCGCTACCGAAACCCCTGTGGCTCGACGTCGAGCAGGTGGTGTCCGGTTCGCTGCAGGATCTGGAGAAGGACCGGGTGATCAGCGTGCCCGGGGTGCAGTACAAGGCGCTCACCACCGTCGCCGGGCTGATCCCGCGGAATCTGGTCACCCGGCTCAACCGAGGCATGTTCAACGCACGGGGAAGGACATAAACCCACATGATCGAATCCACCACCGACCGCGACAGATTGGCCGAGCTGGTCCGGGAGCTCGCCGTCGTGTACGGCCGGGTGACCCTGTCCTCCGGTAAGGAGGCCGACTACTACGTCGATCTGCGCCGGGCGACCCTGCATCATCAGGCGGCGCCGCTGATCGGCACCCTGCTGCGAGAGTTGGTGTCGGACTGGGAATTCGACGCCGTCGGCGGTCTCACCATGGGCGCGGATCCGGTGGCGCTGGCGATGCTGCACGCCCCCGGCCGCCCGCTGAACGCGTTCGTGGTGCGCAAGGCCGCCAAGACGCACGGCATGCAGCGGCAGATCGAGGGGCCGGAGATCTCCGGTAAGCGGGTGCTGGTCGTCGAGGACACCACGACCACCGGCAATTCGCCGCTGACCGCGGTCCGGGCGCTGCGCGAGGCCGGTGCGACCGTGGTCGGCGTCGCCACCGTGGTCGATCGCGAGACCGGCGCCGACCAGGTGATTGCCGCGGAGGGACTGGAGTACCGCTCCATTCTGGGCCTGAAGGATCTGGCTCTGGGGTGACATTCGGGCCTGGGTTAGCCTGGACGCTGGTCTTATGTCGGACAGTGTGAAGGGTCGAGTGAGTCTCCTGTGGTGAGCATTGCAGTGAACGAGGGTCGCAAGAACGTTGCGATGCTCGGCATCGGGGCATACCGGCCGAAACGTATCGTCAGCAACGCCGACGTCTGCGAGGTTCTCGATTCCACCCCGGAGTGGATCTTCGAGCGGACCGGCATTCGCAATCGTCGCTGGATCAGCGGTGACGAGACTCTGCGCTCCATGTCGGCGGCCGCCGGTGAGCGGGCGATCACCAACAGCGGTATCGACCGCACCAAGATCAGTGCGCTGATCCTCGCCACCTCCAGCTGGCTCAAGCTCACCCCGCACGGCGCACCTTCGGTGGCCTTCGATCTGGGGATGAACGGCATCCCGGCCTTCGACCTCACCTCCGGTTGCGGCGGCTTCGGCTACGCCCTCGGTGTGGCGGCCGACCTGATCCGGGCCGGTTCCGCCGAATACGTGCTGGTCATCGGCGCGGAAACGATGACGGTCGGCCTCGACCCGACCGACCGCGGCACCGCCATGATCTTCGGCGACGGTGCAGGCGCCGTCGTGGTCGGCCCCAGCGACGTGAACGGCATCTCCCCGACGGTGTGGGGCAGCGACGGGGAGAGTGCCGAGGCGATCTCCCAGGACGTCAACTTCTTCGACTACATGGACCGGGCCGAGCGACTGCAGGGCACCGACCCCGAGGTGGAACCGGTAGGCCGGATGGCGCTGCGGATGGAGGGGCCGCGGGTGTTCCGTTGGGCCGCGGTCACCCTGCCGCGCGCCCTGTCGACCGCGCTGGAGGTGTCGGGCGTGGCCAAGGAGGATATCGAGGTCTTCGTGCCGCATCAGGCCAATGCCCGCATCAACGAGCTGATGAAGAAGAACCTCGGCCTCGCCGACGACATCCCGATGGCCAACGACATCGAGAACACCGGCAACACCTCCGCCGCGTCGATCCCCCTTGCCATGGAGGAGATGCTGGTGACCGGTAAGGCCAAGGGTGGGCAGCTGGCCCTGCTGCTCGGCTTCGGCGCCGGGCTCAGCTACGCCGGGCAGGTGGTCACCCTCCCGCCCAAGCCGATCGAACCCAGCTTCTGAGCAGGCCGGTCGCGACCCGGTCTCCAGTCGTCGCGGACGAGTGAGAAGGATGGATTCCGAATGGCGCGACCGTTCCGTGCGGCCTACGTCGGTGCCGCTGTGATCACCGTGCTCGGTGCGGCTACCGGGCGGGATCGGTGGCAGTGGGCGACGAAACCGCTGCTCATGCCCCTGCTGGCGGCCGATGCGGTGCACTCGGGGCGCGCCGCGAGCGGGACGAGCGCCGGTGCGGACTCCGACCGGGCGCTGCTGCTCGGGTCTCTGGCGGCGGCCACCGTCGGCGACATACTCCTGATCGATCCCGACGACGACCGCCGTCTGGTCGCCGGCGCATCCGCCTTCGCGGTCATGCAGTGCGGATATTCGGCGCTCTGGTGGCGACGCGGTGCGCGGCCGCATCCGACGGTCGCGGTGCCGCGGGTGTTCGCCTGGCTCGGCGCGGCCACTCTGTTGCGGGCGCGTGCGCCTCGTATTGCCGCGCCGCTGACCGCCTACGGTGCGACGCTGGGCACGGCGGCGACCCTCGCCTCCGACCCGGCACTGGCTCCCGGTGCGAAAGTCGTTGCCGGAACCGTGGTTCCGGGAAGTGATCCGCGCAGCCGCCTCGCTCTGGGCGCCTTGTTGTTCACGCTCTCCGACGGCCTGATCGTGCTGCGCCGCCTGTTCGCGCGCACGTCCCGCTCCCGCCGAGCGAGCGAAGCGGTCATCCTCGCGACCTATGCCGGCGCCCAGTATCTGCTGACCGCGCCGGCCGACTTCGACTGAGCCACACCGCCATTGCACGCCACGCGGGCGGTCGGCTCACAGGCAGAGCATGATCCGATCGCGGTCGGCCGGATCCACCCGAATCGAAATCGTCTCGCCCACATGCATTCTCGGCCGGTCGATCGGCGCGACATCGAAAACGACCGTGCCCCGATAGGTCTCCGACCCCGGAACCGTCAGCTCCAGATCGAGTTCGGTCAGTTCCGTGTGGTGATCGGTGTACTGCAGCGGATGCACCCGCTCGATGGTCGCCCACCCCTCCAGTCCGTGCCGCAACAACCGCCGATCCGATCGCGTCGGCCGCTGCGCCAGCAGCATTCCGATTCCCACACACGATCCGAACGCGCCCACCAACGCCATGATCTGATACGGCTCGGTCCCCGGCGGCGTGTGCTGATGCACCCACCCCAGCCACAGCCCGAGCACAATCACATACCCGACCGTCACCCCGAGCACGGTCCGAAGAATGCGTACGTGGTCCATAACCGCCTCCACCACCCCGCGGATACCTCAAGAATAAGCCCCACCCCTCCCACCCGGCCCGGATAGCACATAACGGACAGACACGTTTCGGCCAACCGGCCGAGACGGTGGTCACCCGCCGATCGCCCGACTTCGCCGGCCGCAGCCGGGCCCTTCACCGCCGGGGACCGGCTATTCGGACCGTGATCCGGTCAGCGCGGTCAGATCGATTGTGACGGGAGTGCCGGACAAATCGATCCGAACTGTCGATTGATTGTCGGCAATCAATTCGTAGTAGTCGCCGAGCAATCGATATCCGGTCAGTGTTGTCGGGGCGTCGAGGTCGACGAGCCAATAGTGTTCGATCCCGGCCTCGGCGTATTCGGCGAACTTGGCGACCCGGTCGGTGCGCCGCGACCCGGGGGAGAGAATCTCTACCGCCAGCAAGACCTCGTCCGCATTCCAACGCGGGTTGGTCTCGATTCCAGCGTCGGGGACGACGATGAGATCGGGAACTCGGACAGTCGGGGGAGCTACCGGGTCGATGACAACCTCGGTCCCGGTCAGGACACCGAGCGTCGGCGGCAGTTGTGGCTCCAGTTGTGCCGCAAGGCGCCACATCGCTCGTTGGTGCTTCGACACCGGCCTCGGTGACACGATGAGTACCCCCTCCACGAGCTCGTAGCTACGGCTGTTGTCCTCCGGTAGCGCCTCCCAGTCCGCCATCGTCAGTAGACGATCGGGCCAATGCGTAACCACGTGCTCACCTCCTCTCGTATGCCCTGGTCCACTCAGTGTTCCACAGGTGACCGACAACCCCAGGCAGTCCAGCGGCGAGCCGCTGTCGCCGCGCTATCCCCGCAGACGCAGCACGGCCATCACCCGGCGGTGGTGGGTGTCCGACGGGGGCAGATCCAACTTCAGGAAGATGTTGCCGATGTGTTTTTCCACCGCGCGTTCGGTCACGGTGAGGGTGGTGGCGATGGAGGCGTTGGTGAGGCCCTGGGCCATCAGTTCCAGGACTTCGCGTTCACGAGGCGTGAGGCGGGCGAGCGAATCCTGTTGCCGGGCAGCGCCGAACAGCTGGCTCACCACCTCGGGGTCGAGGGCGGTGCCGCCGGTGGCGACGCGCTGCAGGGCGTCGACGAATTCGCGGACGTCGGCCACCCGGTCCTTGAGGAGGTAGCCGACACCGCCCGCACCGCCGGCGAGAAGTTCGGTGGCGTAACGGGTTTCGACCCATTGCGAGAAGACGAGGACACCGGTGCCGGGGAATTTGCGGCGCAGTTCGATGGCGGCGAGCAGACCTTCGTCGGTGAACGAGGGCGGCATCCGCACGTCGACCACGGCGACGTCGGGGCGGGTCTCGGCCACGAGCTCGCTCAGCCGCATCGCATCGCCGACCATGGCCACGATCTCGTGCCCGCGATCGGTGAGCAACCCGGCCAGACCGTCCCGCAGGATCGCGCTGTCCTCGGCGATCACGATGCGCAGCGCCTCGGCGTTGCGTCCACTCGCGGCCTCGGCCGTACTCATTGCGGCCCCGCGATCGGCAGGGTGACGGTGATGTTCGTGGGTCCACCGACCGGGCTGTCGACGCTCAGATTGCCGTCGACGGCCCGCGCCCGCGCGGCGAGGCCGGCCAGGCCGCCGCCGACCAGCCGCTCGGTCGGCGCATCGGCATCGGCCTCGGATTCCCGGGCGACCGGACCGGGCTGCCGTACCCCACCGTGTCCGTTGTCGCGCACACTCACCATCATCGTGGCCGCACCCGACGGCGCGACGGACACCCACGCCGCGCTCGCCCCCGAATGTTTCACCACATTGGTGAGCAGTTCCGCGACCGAGAAGTACGCGATCGCCTCGATTGCCGGACTGGGTCGCTGCGGCAGGTGGACACGCAGTTCGACCGGTATCGCGCACCGCGCGGTCAGCGTCTCCAGCGCCGGTTCCAGCCCCAGTTCGAGTGCCGGGGGATGGATGCCGCGGACCAGTTCCCGCAGCTCGGCGATGGCATCCTTCGA
This sequence comes from Nocardia violaceofusca NBRC 14427, assembly GCF_963869435.1. NCBI lineage: Bacteria > Bacillati > Actinomycetota > Actinomycetes > Mycobacteriales > Nocardiaceae > Nocardia > Nocardia violaceofusca. Next base: position 14,566 of record NZ_CAWMPM010000046.1, on the reverse strand, counting down.
GCTCGCGCGGGCATCGGCGATGAGCGCGGCCGGATCGGCGCCGGCGGCGAGCCGTTCCTCGGCGCGTCCCAGCGTCATCGCGATGCTCACCAGCCGCGCCTGGGTGCCGTCGTGCAGATCGCGTTCCAGCCGGCGCAGCGTCGCCGCGGAATCCTCGACCGCGACGCGCCGGCTCTCCTGCAGTTCGACCATCCGCCGATCGCGGGCGGTCGGTGTCAGCAGCGACAGCATCAGTCCGCGATGCGCCCAGCACACCGCGCGCACCAGCCAGGGCAGGAGGAGGCAGCCGATGATCCCCAGCGCCGCCAGACCGAGCACCCGCGGCCAGGTGTCGACGTAGTAGTCGCCGAATTGCGCGAGCGAATGATGTTCGCGCCCTTGCGGATCCACATTGACCGGGTGAAAGACGGCCCACGGGATGGGGGAGATCGCGGTGAAGACCGTCACCGCGATCACGGTCAGCACCACATATCCGACGAACACACCGAGAATCGCCTCGGCGACCAGGAAGACCAGCGCCCGCCACGCGGTGCGATCGGTGAAGACACTGCGGAACCAGCCCACCAGTCCGGGCCGGGCGGTGAAGTCCGGCGGCGCCGGCAGATCGACGGTCAGCAGCGCCGCACCCACCGCGCGGTAGATCCGTCCCCAGATCCGGCCACCCAGCAGCACCCCGGCCAGCAGCGGAGCGCCGATGATCAGGATCGAACTGTAGAGCCCCACGCCGTAGCCGGCGAACAGATAGGCCAGCACCAGGCAGCCCAGGATCGCGGCGACGACCAGGTAGGCCAGCTCTTTCCAGGTCCGTGCCTCGAACGGGGCGCGCAGGATCGCCCGCAGCACCGACCCGGCGGTCGGGCGCGAGTCCGGACGGTCGAGGACGAGCGTCGGTTCGGCGAGTGTCTCGGTCATAGCTTCCATGCTGGTCGGCAACGATCCGCGGGACGAGGGAGCAGACCGGCGGATCGACGGTGTGGACAGCACCACCATCGGATCCGACGGTACCGGGCGCGGCTACGATGACCGGCGTGAATCACCCGCTCCAGCCGCTGCCCGATCCACCGGACGGCGATGTGCCGGGCCCGACCGAGTGGGGTGAACATCCGCACGGCGTCGGCCCGTGGCGCGACGAATTCGGCACCGAGCCGCCCGGCGATCCGCGCCTCGATCCGGAACTGCTCGCGCACGGCGACCGCCGCAACGTCGTCGACGCCTACCGGTACTGGTCGCGGGAGGCGATCGTCGCCGATATCGATACCCGTCGTCACCCGTTCCACATCGCGATCGAGAATTTCGGGCACGACGCCAATATCGGCACGGTGGTACGCACCGCGAACGCCTTCGCCGCCGCGGCGGTCCACATCGTCGGGCGGCGCCGCTGGAATCGCCGCGGTGCGATGGTGACCGACCGGTACCAGCACATCGTGCATCACAGCGATATCGCCGAACTGCTGGAGTTCGCCGAGCGCGAGCATCTCACCGTGGTGGCCGTCGACAACGTGCCCGGATCGGTGCCGCTGGAAACGGCTGCGCTGCCGCGTGATTGCCTGCTCCTGTTCGGTCAGGAAGGACCGGGCGTCACCGAGACCGCCAAACGGGCCGCGGTCATGACGGTGTCGATCGCGCAGTTCGGCTCGACTCGCAGTATCAACGCGGGTGTCGCCGCCGGAATCGCCATGCACGCGTGGATAACCCAGCACGCCGACCTCGAACGCTCTTGGTGATCATCGCGATTCACGCAGTGCCGCGGCCGTCGCGGATTCGCGGCAGCGCAGCAGATCGTCCGGGGTTCCCTGGAAGACGATCCGGCCGCCGTGCCGGCCGGGCCCCGGTCCGAGGTCGATCACCCGATCGGCCGCGCGGACGACGTCGAGGTTGTGTTCGATGACGACCACGGTGTTGCCCCGGTCGATCAGATGGTCGAACAGCTGGATCAGCGTATCGATATCGCGCAGATGCAGGCCGGTCGTCGGCTCGTCGAGGACGTAGAGGGTGTGCCGGTCACCGCGCGCGAGTTCCTTGGCGATCTTCAGCCGCTGGCATTCTCCGCCGGACAGCGTGGTCAGCGACTGCCCGAGCCGCAGATAACCGAGTCCGACCTCGTCGAGATGCCGCAGCCCGCGCGCGACCGCGGGCAGTCGCCGGATGGCCTCCGCGACGGTCAGATCGTCGATATCGGCGATGCTCAGGCCGTCGACGGTGTAACCGAGCACCCGATCGGTGAACCGGCGACCGCCGCACGCCGAGCACACCGTTTCCTGACCGTCCATGAACGCCAGATCGGTGTAGATCACGCCGGCGCCCTCGCACACCGGGCAGCCGCCCTCGGAGTTCGCGCTGAACAGCGCGGCGCTCACTCCGTTGCGCTTCGCGAACAGGGTGCGCACCGCGCCGGCGATGCCGGCGTAGGTGAGCGGCGTGGACCTCCGATTGGTGCCCACCGGACGCTGGTCGACCACTGTCGCCGGATGCCGCTGTACCAGTTCCGCGGCCAGACTCGACTTACCCGAACCCGCGACGCCGGTGAGGACGGTCAGCACACCGGTCGCGATGTCGACCGAGAGGTCGCGCAGATTGTTGCGAGTCGCGTTGTCGATGCGCAGCTTTCCGGTCGGCACCCGCGGCGTGCGGCCGGTGCGCCGGACCCGCAACGCCTGCCCGGTGGGCGTGTCCGCGGTCGCCAACCGCTCGAAGTCGCCGGTGAACACGATTCGTCCGCCCTCTGCTCCGGCTCCCGGACCGACCTCGACGATGTGGTCGGCCACTCGCATCACATCCGGATCGTGTTCCACCACCAGGACGCTGTTGCCCTTGTCCCGCAACGATTTCAGCAGTTCGGTCATCGGCCGCACGTCGTGCGGATGCAATCCGACCGTGGGTTCGTCGAAGACGTAGAGCATTTCGGTGAGGCTGCTGCCGAGATGGCGAACGGTCTTGATGCGCTGCGATTCTCCGCCGGACAGCGTCGTCGTCGGACGCGACAGCGACAGATAGCCGAGCCCGATGTGCGCGAGGGCCCGGAGCCGTTCGTGCAGCGCGGACACCACCGACACCATCTCGGGGGCGCGCACCCCGGTGATCAGGTCGGCGAGTTCACCGATCTCCATCCGGCTCATCTCGACGATGGTGCGGTCGAGTACCCGCGCCGAGCGGGCCGCCGGATTCAACCGTTGCCCGTCGCATTCCGGGCACGGGCCGGAGCGGGTGAACCGTTGCAGCACAGCCTGTTTGCGTTCGGACAGGTTGTCGGAGGTGTGCAGATACACCCGCTCGAACAGTTCGATCACCCCTTCGTAGTCCTTCGGCGCGCGTGGCCGCAGGGCAGCGGCGGCCGGCCCGCCGTGCAGCAGTGCTTCGCGTTCGGCGGGGGTCCAGTCGCGCAGCGGCGTCGTCGGATCGAAGGCCCCGAGTTCGGCGTAGCGGCGGTACCAGTACTGGCCGGCGGCGAAGCCAGGCAATCGGATCGCGCCCTGTTCCAGCGAGAGATCCGGGTCGAGCACCTGCTCCATATCGGGAACGAGGGTTTCGCCGAGACCGGAACAGGCGGGGCACATTCCGGCCGGATCGTTGAACGAGAAGTGATTGGATTCCCCGACGTACGGCTGCCCGATACGCGAAAACAACAGGCGCAGATAGGTGTACGCGTCGGTGATGGTGCCGACCGTCGAACGGGCGTTGCCGCCGAGCCGCTTCTGATCGATCACCACCACCGGCGAGAGCCCGGCGATCAGGTCCACCTCGGGGCGCGTCCAGCGCGGCAGCCGATTGCGCACGAACGGCGGATAGGTCTCGTTCACCTGATACCCCGCCTCGGCCGCGATGGTGTCGAAAACCAGCGACGATTTGCCCGAGCCGGACACTCCGGCGAACACCACCAGCCGGCCCCTCGGCACGTCGATATCCACGCTTTTGAGGTTGTTGGTGCGCGCTGCGCGAATGCGGATCGAAGTCATATCTCGACGCTAAGGACAGATGTGGACAACTTGTGACCGCAATTCGCGGAGGATGGAGTCATGAGCGCCACTCGCCGCCTGCTCGATCTGCTCGCCTATCTGCAGACCGGCCGCCGCTACACCGGCGCCGAACTGGCCGCCCGCCTGGAGACCAGTCCGCGTACGGTCCGCCGCGATGTCGAGCGGCTGCGCGAATACGGCTATCCGGTCACCGCCCAGCCCGGCCCGGGCGGCTTCTACCAGCTCACCGCCGGCCGCATCCTCCCGCCGCTGGTCTTCGACGACGACGAGGCGATCGCCACGGTCGTCGCCCTCGGCATGCTCGCGGCGACGTCGGAACCACAGCCTCAGCCGGAACCACAGCGCCAGCCGGAACCACAGCGCCCCTCGGATATCGGCGCGGCCGCCCTGCGCGCCTTCGGCAAGATCGACCAGTTGCTGCCGAAGCGGTTGCGAGGCCGGGCGAACGCGGTGCGGGCGACCGTGGAGACGGCCGCGGTGGCGGCGCCCGCTGTCGATGCGGCGGTGCTGGCACTCGTGGCCAAGGCCGCGGCCGACCACGAACAGCTCGTCTTCGACTACCGCACCCGCACCGGCGCCGTTGCCCGCCGCCGGGTCGAACCGTATCGGCAGGTGTATCAGCATCTGCGCTGGTATCTGCTGGCCTGGGACCGCGACCGCGGGGATTGGCGCACCTTCCGCCTGGATCGCATGGCCGATATCGCCGCCACCGGAACGACTTTCGAGCCGCGACGACTACCGGCCGAGACAGCCGCTGGCTATCTGCGGCGCGAGCTCACCGCCGGCCGGCATCGCGCGGTCGTCACCGTCGCCGCTCCCGCCGCGGCGGTCGCCGACATCCTGAAATTCCAGGACTGCGATATCGAGTCGCACGGACCGCAGCGCTGCCGGATCACCACGTGGGTGGATTCGTTCGAATGGCTGGTCCTCAATCTCGCCTTCCTCGACGCCGATTTCGTGCTCGAGGAGCCGCCCGCGTTCCGCGACCGATCCCGCGCTCTCGCAGCACGTTTGGATCGCGCGGCCGATGCCGCGGAACCGGGCTGACGCGCCGTGGCTGGCGGGCCGGCTCGGCACGTCGCGGACACGAGTCGATCGGGTAACAAATCGGGCGCGAAATCGGGGCTCGGACTGGCACGATGTACCCATGAACTCGCGGAGCGACGACGTGCAACCGCGTCCGCATCTGCGGCGGGGGCGCGCACGAGTCGATTCCGCTGCCGAGCCGGGCGCCGAGATCTGGGCACAGCGAGCCGATGCGGCCGAATCGGCGATCGTGTCCCGGCATCTGCGGCGGTTGTGGCTGCTGCCGAGGGCCGAGCTGGGCGTGGTCGGCTGGCCCGCCACCCGGGGGGAGCGGCTGTTTCTCAGCTGGAACTACTGGTGGCAGGCCCATCTGATCGACTGTGCGGTCGATGCCGCCAACCGAGAGCCCACCCCGGCCCGCACCGCGCGCATCGCCGCCGTCGCGCATGGGCTCCGGCTGCGCAACATCACCGGCTGGACCAACAACTACTACGACGATATGGCGTGGCTCGCAATTGCTTTGGAGCGGGCCGAACGCACAAGGGGCCTCACCGAGGTGCGCGGCGGGCTGATCGCGCTGGAGCAGCAGCTCATGGCGGGGTGGCAGCCGGAGATCGGTGCGGTGCCGTGGCGTAAGGGCGCCGACTATTTCAACGCGCCCGCCAACGGCCCGGCCGCCATCGCCCTCGCGCGTCTGGGGCATCACGAGCGCGCCGCGCAGATCGCCGATTGGATCGATGCCACGCTGCGCGATCCGGAAACGGGATTGATCCTCGACGGAATCCACCTGCCCTCGGGCCGGATCGAACGGCCGACGTTCAGCTACTGCCAGGGCGTGGTCCTCGGATTGGAAACCGAACTGGCCGTCCGGACCGGAGACGCTCGTCACCTGGAGCGGGTCCAGCTACTGCTCCGCGCGGTCGAGGACCACATGACCGAACGGAATGTCGTCACCGGCGGGGGCGGGGGCGACGGCGGTCTGTTCAACGGAATTCTCGCCCGGTATCTCGCGCTGGTGGCGATCATGCTGCCCGGGGACGAGATGCCGCAACGATCGGTCCGTCGCTCGGCGGCCGCGATCGTGAAGGCGTCGGCCCGCGCGGCCTGGGACCGCCGGCTCGAGGTCGAGGGCGACCCGCTGTTCGGCCACGACTGGAACGAACCGGCACGGCTGCCGGGCGGCATCGCCGGCGCCGGACGGTCGACCTCGGGAGGTTCGGTCATCTCGTCGCGGACACCGGAACGAGATCTGTCGGTACAGCTGTCGGGCTGGATGTTGATGGAGGCCGCGCAGGTGGTAACGGCCGCCGGACTCTGACGTCGCCCTCGGCCGGGCCCGGTCAGTGCCGGGGATCGGTCCACACGATGCGCGCGGGCCCAGCGGCGGCCGTGCGCTCGGGGCGGACGGTGCGCAGCGGCACGGTGTCCGGATAGTCGGCGGCCCTGATCTCGAGCGGCAGCGTGTCCAGGGCATCCGAATCGAAAGCGTCGAAGCTCTGGGCGTCGAAGGGCTGGCCTTCGTGAGCCTCGAGGTCCACATCGAAGTCCTCGGCCGGCCGCGACATCTCCGCCCGGTACTGCCGCAGCCCGATCACGGTGCCGATGATCAGCACCACGATCAACGAGCCGCTCACGGTCGGCATCAGCCAGGACACCTTGTTCAGGTAGCCGCCGGTGTAGTAGCCGAGCAGCAGCAGAATCGGCGCCCAGATCACCGCACCGATCGAACTGGCCACGGTGTAGCGGCGATGGTCCATTCCGGCCGCCCCGGCGACCAGCGGGCACAGCGTGCGCACCCACGGAATCCAGCGCGCGATGAGCACGGCCGCGAACCCGTGCCGATGCAGCAGATCCGATACCCGGGCCAGATTCTCGGCGTTGACGTACTTGCCGTTCTTGCGGGCTATCAGGCGATGGCCGGTGCGGGTGCCGATCACATACCCCACCTGGTTACCGGCGATGGCCGCCAGCATGGTCGCCACCACCAATGCCCATACCTGCGTATGCCCCGTCTCGTGGGAGGCGAAGATGATGCCGGCGGTCAGCAGCATCGAATCGCCGGGCAGGAACAGGCCGATGATCACCGCGCACTCGAGGAAGACGAAGACCAGGACGACGGTCCAGACGAGTGCCGGCCCGGCGGACTGCAGCGGATCGAATCCGCCCAGTGCAAGGGGTAACGGCGTAGCAGGCAATGGTGTCAGTGCGTGGGTTCGTTCGTCGGTACGGACATCGTGGGCTCCTCGATCTCGAGCACCGGCTCGTGGTTACGCAGCTTCTTCGCCACGGAGATGATGGCGGGCAGGATCGAGACGAACACGATCAGCAGGAAGATGGCCTCGACGTGATCGCGAATGAACCCGACGTTCCCCAGGAAGTACCCGAGGACCGTGATGCCGCCGGCCCACAGAATGCCACCGATGATGTCGAAGGTGAGGAATTTGCGGTAATCCATTTTCGACACGCCCGCGAGCACCGGCATGAAGGTACGCACGATCGGCACGAACCGGGCCAGGATGATGGTCTTCGGGCCGTACTTCTCGAAGAACGCGTGTGTCTCGGTGATGTAGCGCTGTTTGAAGAAGCGCCCGTCCTCCTTGTGGAACAGCGCGGGCCCGATGGCACGGCCGATCCAATAGGCGCACTGGTCGCCGGCGATCGCGGTCACCGCCACGGCCGGGACGAGCACCCAGATCGATACCGGCGGATGTTCGACCGCCGCGAGCAGACCGCCGGTGAACAGCAGCGAATCGCCCGGCAGGATCGGGAACAGCAGCCCTGTCTCGATGAAGACGATGACCAGAATGGCCGGCAGCACCGCATTCGACATCCAGGTATCGGTCAGCAGATACATGGGGTCGAGCAACTTGTGGACGGAGAATCCGTCGGCGAGGGTATTCGTGATGGCCAGCGTGGTCACGGGCCCCACAGTACCGGTCACCGTGCGATCTCACCGAACCTCACGGGAACCTCTCAGGCGTTGGCGAATTTCGGTCAACCGAGTTTCGGACCGCTCCCGGCGGTCGACGCGGGTGCGCGCCGGGCCCGGCAAGCCCGCCGCAAGCGCGCCCGACCGCATCCCGCCTTTCGCGACAACGGGCCATGAACTTAGGGTATGGGCTGACAGAATTGTTGTTCGCAGCACACATACGGAGGTCACTCAGTGCCCATCGCGACTCCGGAGGTCTACGCCGAGATGCTCGGTCGGGCCAAAGAGAACTCCTTCGCCTTCCCCGCGATCAACTGCACCTCCTCGGAGACCATCAACGCGGCCATCCGCGGGTTCGCCGAGGCCGGCAGTGACGGCATCATCCAGTTCTCCACCGGCGGGGCCGAATTCGGTTCCGGCCAGGGTGTGAAGGACATGGTCACCGGTGCGGTCGCGCTGGCGGAGTTCGCTCATGTGGTGGCAGCCAAGTACGACGTGACGATCGCGCTGCACACCGACCACTGCCCCAAGGACAAGCTGGACGGTTTCGTGCGTCCGCTGCTGGCCATCTCGCAGGAGCGGGTGAAGGCCGGGCAGAACCCGCTGTTCCAGTCCCACATGTGGGACGGCTCGGCCATCCCGATCGACGAGAACCTCGAGATCGCCAAGGAACTGCTGAAGCAGTCGGCCGCGGCGAACATCATTCTCGAGGTCGAGATCGGCGTCGTCGGTGGCGAAGAGGACGGTGTCGAAGCCGAGATCAACGAGAAGCTCTACACCTCGTCGGAGGACTTCGCCAAGACCATCGACGCCCTGGGCGCCGGTGAGAACGGCAAGTATCTGCTCGCCGCCACCTTCGGCAATGTGCACGGCGTCTACAAGCCGGGCAACGTGGTGCTCAAGCCCGAGGTGCTGGCCGAGGGGCAGCGCGTGGCCGCGGCCAAGCTCGGTCTGGGCGACGGCGCCAAGCCGTTCGACTTCGTCTTCCACGGCGGCTCGGGCTCGCTGAAGTCGGAGATCGACGACTCGCTGAAGTACGGCGTGGTGAAGATGAACGTCGACACCGACACCCAGTACGCCTTCACCCGTCCGATCGCGGCGCACATGTTCAGCAACTACGACGGTGTGCTGAAGATCGACGGTGAGGTCGGTAACAAGAAGGCCTACGACCCGCGCAGCTACCTGAAGAAGGCCGAGACCTCGATGGCCGAGCGGGTCATCGAAGCCTGCAACGACCTGCGTTCGGCCGGTAAGTCGGTCAGCGCGAAGTAGTAGTTCCGGAAGCGGAACGAGGGTGCGCCGCCCGGCGGGCGGCGCACCCTCGGCATTCGCGGCCGCCGTGGTGACGGGTTGTCCCATTCGGAGCGGCACGGGATGATCATCTCCGTGAGCAGATGGGCACTGTGCCGGATATCCGGTCGACGCGAGGAACGAGACCGGTGAGCGATCCGACCGGCCCCCAACCTGTTTCGCCCACCGGTCTCGACGTCCGCGTACTCGGTCCCGTACAACTCTCGGTCGGTGGCACCGCCGTCGCGGTGGGCGGACCCAAACCGCGGGCGCTGCTGGCCGCCCTGGCGGTCAACCGGCGGCGTGCGGTCTCGTCGCAGGCGTTGGCCGATATCGTCTGGAACGAGGAACCGCCGGACTCCTATCAGGCGAGCCTGCAGGTGTTCGTCTCCAATATTCGTAAGGCGCTGCGTAATTCGGGAGTCGACTCGGCCGCGGTGCTGCGCACCGAATCCTCCGGCTATCGACTCGAGATCACCGACGACGAGTGCGATCTGGGCCGATTCGAGGCCACCCACAAGGCCGCGATCGAGGCCGCCGCGGCGGGCGACCACGAGGGCGCGTCGCGGTTGTACGGTGCGGCACTGGAACAGTGGAGCGGCAAGGCCCTCGACGATCTGTCCGGTACCCGCTTCGCCGACACCTTCGCCACCGCGATGGACGAGGAACGCCTGCTGGTCGCATCCGCCCGCATAGATGCCGAAATCGCTTGTGGCCGAGCCTCGTCGGTGGTCGGCGAATTGGTGGCGATGACGAACGAGCATCCGATGCGGGAACCGCTGTGGGTCCAGCTCATCACCGCGCTGTACCTGTCCGGCCGCCAGGCCGACGCGCTGGAGGCCTGCCGCCGGGTGCGCGCGATACTCGCCGACGAACTCGGCATCGATCCGGGGCCGGCGCTGGCCGAACTGGAGAAGCGCGTCCTGCGCCAGGAACCGCTCAACACGATGGCCATCGCCCAGGTCGAGCGGATGGCCAAGGCGATGACCGAAACCGTCACCGAAACCCCGCGCAGCGCACGCGCCGGACGGCTGCGGCTGGCGGACGGCCGGGTGGTGCCGATCGCCAAGGGCGGCTTGAAGATCGGCCGCATGACCGACAACGATCTGATCCTCGACGATCCGAAGGTCAGCCGCTATCACGCGCACGTGCTGCCCAGCCGGGCCGGGATGCTGATCAAGGATCTGGCCTCGGCCAACGGCATCTACGTCGACGATGTGGTCGTCGACAGCGGCACCATGCTGTTCGGCGGGGAACTCATCCGGATCGGTTCGACGGTGCTGAGTTTCGAGGCCGAGACCGAATAGGCCGCGCCGGACACACCCGCGGGTGCGCGATAACCGCCGTGGCGCGGCATCGCCCGGGTAGGGTCGGCGCGGGTGCTGTCCGCGGAGCGAGGTCGCGGGTAGGGGAAATCATCGGTCGGCGAGGGGTTGCGGATGCGTGTGCGCGTACCGGCTTCGGTCGCAGTGGTGTTGCTGGGCGCCGGACTGCTGGTCGGGCTACCCGGGTCTGCCGTCGCCGAGCCCGGGACCGGTTCGGCGGCAAAGGTTCCCGGCGCCGGGCCGTGTGCCACCGATCCCGTCCCCGTGCACGAGCCGGTGGTGCCGAAGAAGCTCGAGGTGCCGGTCCCGTATCCGGTGGTGACCGTCGATCAAGCACCGCCGCCCGCGATTCCGAAGCGCACGAGCGTGGATCTGCCGGCCGATCCGTGCGTCAGCCCGTGCCCGGACCTCACCGACGGTCCGCCGCCCCCGCCCGGCCTGCTGAACCGGCTCGGCGTGCCGGAAGTGCTATTGAAGCCGAAGCCGTTCTATTTCGCGCTGCCGCCCGGGCCCTCACCCGAACCCGAACCGCCCGCGCCGCCGCGAGCCGCGCCGCCGACCGAACCGGGGCCGGTGGTGGCCGCGCGGCCGGCGCCGAAGGTGAGCCGAGTCCGCGAGGTAGCCAAGGAGACCGGCGCGAATTCGGTGAACCGCACCGACAAGCGCTGGCAGGTCGCCGGCACCGACCTGGGCATCATGTGGGAGAGCGGGCCGGGGGAGATCGCGACGGCCTTCGGCGACACCGTCGGTCACGACTTCCATCCGCCGGGCGGGATGGGTGAGGACTGGCGCAGCAATCTGCTCGCGTTCAGCACGAATCGCGACCTGGACAAGGGCATGATCATCGACCGCATGGTCGCCGACGACCGCTGTCACGCCGCCGAGGTGCTCGCCAGTCGCAAGCAGGACAATATCGAGATCACCACCATTCCGACCTCGGGTTTCGCGCTACCGCATCGGGATTCGGCCGACGGCAGCCGGCAGTTCATGAGCTACATGTCGATTCGGACCTGGAACAGCCTGCCCGGCACCTTCTACACCAACTACGGCGGCATCGCGTACTCCGACGACCACGGGCAGACCTGGACCAAGGATCCGCACGCGCACTGGGACAACATCTTCGGGCTCGCGAATTTCCAGGTGTCGGCGATGGTGCCGCAGGGCGACTACGTCTACCTGTTCGGCACACCGAATACGCGGCTCGGCGCGGTCGGCCTCGCCCGGGTGCCCAAGGACGAGGTGCTCGACACCTCGGCCTATCAGTACTGGCGCGACGGAAACTGGACCCCGGTCGGTGGCGCCGCGTCCGCCACACCGATCGTCGACGGGCCGGTCGGTGAGCTGTCGGTGCGCTACGACAGCGCTCGTGGTGTCTGGCAGATGAGCTATCTCGACACCGCGAAGGCCGCGGTCGTGGTGCGGGAATCGAATGCACCGCAGGGGGTGTGGTCACCGAGTTCGCCGCTGGTGCCCGTCTCGGCCGAATATCCCGAACTCTACGGCGGATTCATCCATCCGTGGTCGACGTCGTCGGATCTCTACTTCACCATCAGCACGTGGAGCGACTACAACGTCTACCTGATGCACGCCCGGCTGGACTGACGCGCGCGATCGCGGTTCAGGACAACTGGACCTCGGCCAGCGCGCGGCCGAACAGCTTCTTGCCCGCGGAGGTGGCGCTCAGCAGAATCGTCGCGACCCGCCGCTCCGGGTCCAGAGACTTGATCCTGGCGGAGAATTCGATCGCGGCCGGCGAAAAACGTTCCACCGGAACGTATCCGGAGAAGCGCACGCTGTAGCTTTGGATCGCCCCCGGATCCCCGAGCCACGAGGTCAGATAGTGCGCGCCCAGACCCATGGTGAGCATGCCGTGCGCGACCACGGTGGGCAGGCCGGCCAGTTCGGCGGCGCGATCGCTGAAGTGGATCGGGTTGGGGTCACCCGCCACACCGGCGTAGTTGACCAGATCGCCGCGGGTGAGGCGCATCGTCGCCGCGGGTAACCGGTCGCCGACCGCGAGATCGTCGAAATTCGGCTGGGTGTCGACGGTCACGGCCCTGCGCGAGTCGGCGCGCGCGGGTTCGGGGGTGGCCTCCTCGGCGCCGATCGGGATCAGCACCTCGGGGGTGGTCGCGCCGACCTCCCGGCGATGCATGACCACACCGTCGACCAGCCGAACGATATCGGCGTCGACCTCGGCGCCCAGGCGCGCCACGATGGTGGTGATACCCACCTGGACGACGGTGTCCTCGGCATCGAGAACGGTGGCCTTCACGGTGATGAAATCGTTTCCGCGCAAATGGCGGATCGATTCGATCTCGGCCTCGCTGCGCAGGACGTCGCCGGCCAGGATCGGGCGGTGGATGTGGAACACCTGATCGGTCTGCAGGATCTGCGACAGGTCGTATTCGCTGAGCACGCTGTCGAGCAGGGCCTGCGTGGTCGCCATGCCGAGCACCGAGGCGAAGGTCGGCGGCGCCATGACGGCATCCCAGCCGAGCTTGGCGGCGTCGGCCTCGAAGTGGTGGGCGGGGTGATGATTCTGCACGGCTCGCGCGAATTCGCGGACCTTCTCCCTGCCCACCTCGTAGCGGTCCCGAATCCGGTAGTGCCGACCGGCCAGTGCCGTGGATGCCGGCGCGTCGGGTGCCAGCTCCGGCATGTCCCTTGCTCCCTGCTCGATTCTTACTGCGTAAACGACAGCACCGGTCGACCACCCCGGAACGGATCAGTGGAGGGTCGGCGGCGTGACAATCCGAGCCATGCTATCGGCGTACCGGACCGCTGACCAGGTGTCTGTGATGTGCATCGCCGGCAACCGGCGCGATGTGACACCGAGGTGACGCACATCATCGACTCCGGCGCGGCTACTGCGCGGCGCCGGCGGGATCGCACACCTTCCAGCCACCGTCGGTCTGCTGCAGATCGAAGGTACGGACGGTCGAGCGGCTCGGATCGGCATCGGTGTAGACGTCGACCTGAGCGACGGCCTTGTCCCCGGTGATCTGGACGCCGTCCACGCCCGCGACCTTCGGGATCTTCTTCTGATCCACCGCCAGCTTGTGCACGCCGGCGTACTGATCGGGTGCGATGTTCTGGTAGAAGTCGTGCAGTTTGCCGCACGTCGCGGACTGGAGCTGGCTCAGGTTCCCGGACGCCAATGCGTTCGTGTAGCTGTTGACCGCGCCCTTGACCTTTGCCTCCGGTGAATTGTCGGAACCGCCGGTGGCCAGGGCGACCACCGCCACGATCGCGACGATCACCACCACGACCGCACCGCCGGCGAGCAACAACCAGCGCTTAGTGCGCGCGGCCTGCCCCGGCGCCGCATCCGGTTCCGCCGCCGGCACCCGCTGCGGTTGTGCCATCGGGCGCGCGGTGACCGACTGCGGTCCGCCCGGCTGGTTCGGCGTACCCGATTGTCCCGGTCCGCCCGGCTGGTTCGGCCCACCCGGTGCGCCCGGCCCGTTCGGCTGTGCGGACAGTGCCGGCGCAGTCATCTTGGTGTCGGCAGGTGACGGCGCGCCGCCGGGGCGCGGGGTTTGACCACCTTGCGCCGCAGGGCCTTTCAGGCCTTGCGCGCCGAGCGCTGCGGCTGCTCCGGACATCCCCGGCCCACCCGGACGCTGTCCGGGTGCCCCTGGACCGTGCCCACCCGGGCCCTGCGGCCCCGGTGAACCCTGCCCCTGCGGTCCGTGCCCGCCCGGGCCTTGGGCGTTCGGGCCCGGTGCCCCCGGACCCTGCGGACCCGCCCCCTGCGGGTTCGGTCCGCCGGGACGCTGAGGGCCCTGTCCACGGCCCTGCGTACCGGGGCCACCGGCAGGACCCTGCTGAGCCGGGCCGTTCGGACCGGCTCCGACTCGCTGTCCCGGCCCGCCCGAGCCCTGTCCCGGCCCGCCGGCCGGGCCCTGCTTTCCCGGTCCGCCCGCGGGACTCTGCTGACCCTGACCGGGTCCGCCAGCCTGGCCTTGCCCCGGTCCGCCGGAACCGCTCGTCCGACCCTGTCCCGGTGCGCCGCCTGC